>JAISDB010000017.1 GCA_031265155.1 Prevotellaceae bacterium
CAAAAAATCAAGGCGAGCCTTCTCGGCGACCCGCTAACGGCTCGACGGCTAACGGAATTAATGTCTCGCTTCGCTTGACGGAATTCCGTTTTAACGCCCTCTGCGCCGAGCGGGTTCCCAGCCTGCGAAGTCTATGCCGGTTTTACTTGCTAATCAACTTTTGTATTTGCATGTCGGTAAATCTTTCAACTGACAAACATGCAGAAAAATTAATAGAACGTTGAGCAGGCGGCGTTCCTACAGGTCACAGCCGTAAATCGGAGTTGGCGTATAGCGTCGGCTGCTCTTGACCTTTTGCTCACGCTGTCTTTATTTTTCATTGGTGTTCGCGAGCTTCGCTTACGCTTCGGCTGGTTACTTTTGTGTCAAGACAAAAGTAACAGAGAAAACATCTTTATTATCTTTTTTCTCTGAAAAATATACTTTTTAAGGAACTGCTATTTACCGAATATCCATGTATGTATAATACAAAAAAAGAGAACCTCTTCAGACTCTCTCTTTTGTAAAAGCAAGCAATAAAATCATTCAATTATTGATTTGAAATTCTCAATATCTTCAACTTTGAATGATTTTACATAATTAAATTTTTCTTCATTCAACGCAACTGCGCGTTTTACGAAAACTTCGGCAATTTTTGCATATTCGCTGTCGCGTTGCGAATCAAGCACAAGCAAATAACTCATAATGATGTGTCCTGCCATTTCGACCAGGCGGCGCGCATGAAAATCAATATATTCCTGATTTTTAGCTTCGGTAACCAGTGCAACAGCCTGTTCGTAATCGGCTGTAAGAGCGATAAGCTGCTCTTTCATTTCAGCAAATTCGGGCGCCGTAACATCTGCTTCGTATTGACGAATTTTATTTAGATATGCTCCCGTTGTAACGCCGCGAATTGCAGCAACAACCTGTAGCTGTGAAGTTCCTTCGTAAATATTCAGAATACGCGCATCCCTGTAAAGGCGTTCAACCAGATAATCTTTCATAAATCCTGATCCGCCGTGAATTTGAATAGCATCATAAGCCAGCTGGTTGGCATATTCGCTTGCAAAAAGTTTCAATATCGGCGTATAGATATCCGACAGGCGCTGATATTCCTTGTGTTCGTCGCGTTCTTCGGGCGTAAGCTTGCGCTCGTTGCCTATAAGATTATACGCCTTGTAAATATCAACAAAACGTGATGTTTCGTAAAGCAGTGAACGCGCTGCCTGCAAACGCGCTTTCATTGTAACAAGCAACTCGTAAACGGCAGGAAATTTTATTATTTCTTTTCCAAATTGAGAGCGCTCGCCTGCATATTTCAATGCTTCGCGATAAGCCGCTTCGCCCAGTCCGACCGACTGTGCGGCAACGCCAAGCCGTGCGCCGTTCATAAGCGACATTACATATTTTATCAAGCCGAGCTTGCGTTCGCCGACAAGCTTTGCCGGAACGTTGCGAAAGACCAGTTCGCATGTAGGCGATCCTTTAATTCCCAGCTTGTTTTCAATACGGCGAACAAGAATTTTATCGTCGTGATTGTTGTCGCAAACAAAATACGACAAGCCTCTGCCGTCTTTCGTACCATCTTCGCTGCGAGCCAATACCAGTTTGATATGAGCATCTCCGTTGGTGATAAAACGTTTTACGCCATTCAAAAACCAGCAGTTCTTTTCTTCGTCAAAAGTCGCTTTCAGTTGAACGGACTGCAAATCCGAACCTGCATCAGGCTCGGTTAAATCCATTGAACACGTGTCGCCTTTTGGAATGCGCGGAAGATATTCGTCCTGAATTTCTTTTGATGCAAATTCATGAATTGTTTCGGCGCAGTCCTGCAGACCCCAGATATTTGCAAATCCCGCATCGGCGCGTGAAACAAGCTCGGCAGCCATAACGTATGGAACCATTGCAAAGTTCAATCCGCCATATTCGCGCGGGAGCGAAATTCCGTAAACGCCTGCTTTCTGAAGCGCTTCGTGATTTTGCTGTGTTCCTTCGGCATAAATCACTCTGTTGTTTTCGTGTTTTGGACCTTCGTGATCAACGCTTTCGGCATTGGCTGCGATGATTTCGCCGCAAATTTCGCCGATTATTTCGAGCGTTTTTTGATAACTGTCCATCGCATCGTCAAAATCGACGGGAGCATAGTCGAATTTATCCTTATCTTCAAAACCTTTTTCTTTCAGTTCCACAATTTTTCCCATCAAAGGATGCGATAAGTGAAACTGAAGATCCCTGTTGTCGTTATAAAAATTTGCCATTTTTTATTTATTTTTTAATTATTATTTTTCAATTTCAATATGGTTTATAGATTTTGCATTTAGTTTTGATATTACTTTTTTGCCTGTTTTTGCCTCAATTTCTTTACGTGTATGCAATGCAATTTTTCCGCCTTGTGCGGCAACTTGTCGGTTTTCTTGAACACCTTTCGGTTTTTTTTCTTTTGATATTTCGGTTGTAGTTGCTTCTGCCAGCATATTTAATATCAATTCAATATTTGTCATGTTATCACGCAGACTTTCAGTTTTTAATCCTTTATAATTTTTATATTGTTTTGTTGTCATTCTCGACCATTCTTGAGTAATAATATCAGTTAGCGTAGCATATTCCTGTCCTTTTTTTACTCCTCGTCGTTGCCATTCATCTGTTAATTCTTTTCGTACTTCAATCGATTTCAATCGTTGATTAATCCAATTTTCAGAATATCCTTTACGGTAATAATATTCCATTAGTCGTTCCATACCTAATTCAGGATCATCAATTTCCTCCAACCGTTCACGTGCGATTTGGGCAAGCCACTGTTTAAATGGTTCTGCTTTTGATGACGGAATAGATTGAATCAGTCTGAAAAGTTGCTCAACATCTGCAACATCTGTTTTGTAAAATTTCCCGTCATTAGCTTGCATTTTCAGTTGACTACAATTTGTAGCCAACTGACTGCCTTCTGCTTTTAGCCTGGTTTTCAGAACACTCCAATATTTTCGAGGATTAATGCTTTCTGTCAAAATTTCAATGACATCAACTATAGAAATATACCATTTTTCTGTTTCGCTATCCCAAACAGAACGCACTTTTTTCTCCTGAAATACTTGTAAGACGTTTTTTTGAGTCATTGTTGTTTTTATTTATTTCTGCGCAATGCTGATTTTTTATTCAAATCCTCAAAAAAGCCGTTTTTAAGGATTTAATTCCTTGGAAATTGCTGTTTTTGGGGAATTGCGAATCGCAACAATATTAAATTATTTTGAATTTTTTTTGTAATATTTAATCATTTTCGGAACTATCTCCATTATATCTCCAATGATTGCATAGTCGGCAATTTGATTTATCGGCGCATTTTTATCGGTATTTATTGATATTATTATCGAACTGTCCTGCATTCCTGCGATATGTTGAATCTGCCCTGAAATTCCGCAGGCTATATATAATTTCGGATGCACCGTTATGCCTGTCTGTCCGATTTGTCTGTCGTGTTCTGCAAATCCCGCATCAACGGCGGCGCGGCTTGCTCCAACTTCGCCGTTTATAACTTTTGCAAGATCGTACAGCAAATTGAAATTTTCTTTGGAACCTACTCCATAGCCTCCTGATATTATAATCGGCGAGCCTTTAAGATTGTGTTTGGCTTTTTCGATATGACGCTCGATAACTTTCACCGCATAATCGCTTTCATCAACGTAAGTCGAAATTTTGTGCCTTATCACTTCGCCTTTGTAGCTTTCGTCGAGGATTTCCTTTTTCATAACTCCTTCGCGAACCGTTGCCATTTGCGGACGATGTTCGGGATTTATGATTGTTGCAACTATATTTCCTCCGAAAGCGGGACGAATTTGATAAAGCAGGTTTTCGTAAACAATATTGTTTTTTTTGTCTTCGTGCGAGCCTATTTCAAGCGAAGTGCAGTCTGCAGTTAAACCGCTTTTGAGCGCCGACGATACGCGAGGTCCCAAATCGCGACCTATAACCGTTGCGCCCATCAGGCAGATTTGAGGCTTTTCTTCTATAAACAGATTTACTAAAATCGATGTATGGGGAAGAGATGTATATGGATAAAGTTTTTCTCCATCAAACACGTGCAATTTATCTACGCCATAAGGAATTACCTGTTTTTCAACACCATCGAGCCTGTTGCCTATTACAATGGCTTCGAGCCGGCATTTCAGCTGATTTGCCAGCGAGCGTCCTTTTGTAAGCAGTTCGAGGCTTACATCGGCAACTGTGCTGTCTTCTATTTCGCAATATACAAATAAATTATTCATTTTGTGAATTTTTAATTAAATTAATATTTTCATACCTGAAATAACATATCATCCAATAGTATGATTATTTAACAGTTCTACCATTAAATCCTCGATTTCATTATCGGCGCCTGTTATTGTTTTACTTTCCTTTGCCTGAAAAACAATATTTTGGATAGCCTTAACCTTTGTAGGCGAGCCTGATAATCCGCACTGTGCGACATCGCCGTTCACATCGCCTACGCTCCATTCGGCAAGATTCAGATAGCTGCGGACACCGTACAATTCGGCATGTGGTAATTGATTATCCGCCTTTTCTGTTGGCGTCTTAGCATGTTTGTACTTTTGTACCAGCTTAGCGTTACGCGGGCGACAGGCAGCTGCCGAACCGTTTACAGTTATAACAATCGGCAGCGGGCCTTCAACAGTTTCGATTCCGCCGGGAATATGTCGTTTTACCGTAATTTTTTCATCTTCAATTTTAACAATTTCTTCGGCATAAGTAATTTGCGTAAGTCCGAGTTTTTCTGCAACCTGCGGGCCTACCTGAGCCGTATCGCCGTCAATTGCCTGACGTCCGCCGATAATAATATCGTAATCTCCTATTTTTCGGATTGCAACGGCAAGAGCGTATGACGTAGCCAAAGTGTCAGCTCCGGCAAATGCGCGATCGGTGAGCAAGTAACCGTTGTCGGCACCGCGAAATAATCCTTCTCGAATTATTTCGGCTGCTCGCGCAGGTCCCATCGTTAAAACTGTAACGGTTGAACCTTCATACCGGTCTTTCAGTCGAAGAGCCTGTTCAAGAGCGTTCAAATCTTCGGGATTGAAGATTGCAGGCAGCGCTGCGCGATTCACGGTTCCGTCTTCTTTCATAGCGTCTTTGCCGACGTTACGAGTGTCGGGAACCTGCTTTGCCAGCACAACAATTTTTAATTTTCTTGTCATAAATAGTTTATTTTAATTAAAAAATTTATTCAATTTAGCCGACAAAGATATGAAAAAAAATAAAAACCGACAGTTAGCTATTATTAGTTAGTACTGTAATTTATTAATTTCAAAATATTATTGACATTGTAAATCATTGTTTTTCTTTGCCTGACGCCCAAATTTACAAGAAATTTATAATGTTTTTCGGCTTCGCAACAGGAATTTTAAAAGTTCATAATCGTAAAAAAGCAAAAAAATATATTTGTGCGGCTTTTTTTGATTTTTAAACCTTTTATGTTTCATCCTGTCAAAGTAATATAAAACAAATTAAATTATTAATATTAAAAACAGATTGTGTTATGAAAAAGTTACTGATTATTTTATTAAGCGCTATTTTATGCGTTTCGGCTGATGCACAGCAAAAGTTTGAAAAAAAACGGCATTTCAAAAACAGTGAAAAGCCGAATAAAGAAGAAATCATTGAGCAAAAATGTAAAAAAGCGGCAGACAAACTCATGCTCGATGATGTTACTGCCGTAAAATTTATTCCCGTTTATAAGGCTTACCTGAATGAATTAAGCGAAAATATCGGTTTTAAGAAATTGAATAAAGATGGCGAAACAAATGATTCGGATATTGATAAAAATGTACGTGAAAATTTTGCAAAAGCGCGTAAAGCAGTTGATATTCGCGAAAAATATTACAGTGAATTTCGCAGGTTTCTTTCGGCAAAACAGGCAAAAACCGCGATGAAGCTGTTCGATGGAAAACGCATGAAAGGCAGGCAGTTTGACTATTCTCAAAAATCATTGCGCAAAGCGGTAAAAAACCGTTTGGACTTTTCCGAAGGCAAGCAAAAACTGAACAGGGAAAATACGCCGTTGAAAACAGAATAATCAATTATGCCGCAACAGAATTTATATTTGGTCGCTCCTTAAAAAGTATATCTTTCAGAGATAAAAGCTAATAACGATATTTTTTCTGTTACTTTTGTCTTGACGCAAAAGTAACCAAAAGGTCAAGAGCAGCCGACGCTATACGGTAACTCCGATTTACAGCTGTGACTTGTGGGAACGCCGCCTACTCAACGTTCTATTAATTTTTCTGCATGTTGATTTGTTGAAATATTTACCTGTCCGCGCGAACAAAAGTTGATTAGCAAATAAAAACGGCATAGACTTCGCAGGCGGGGAACCTGCTCGGCGAAGACGGCGTTAAAATGGAATTCGAGACATTAATTTCGTTAGCCGTTGAGCCGTTAGCGGGTCGCCGAGAAGGCTCGCCTTGATTTTTTGCTTCTTTTGTATCAAGACAAAAGAAGCGAAAATAAGATTTTATTTGCATGGTTTTATGCCTGTATTGATTAAAATCCTGCAATTTTTTCATCTGACTTTCACCTATAATTACTTATTAATAAATGATTTATACCATTTTAAGGGACGACTATTTAGTATTATACCCGTTTTAATCAAAATACCGGTAAATGATTGTTATTTCCTTTGATTTTGACATATCGCCGGGATTTGTTCCCTGGCGTCCTGCGGGAATCGGAGCATTATATTTTGCAAAATGCCGAATCCATTCGGCAGTCATGTTTCCCTTATCGTCGCAAAAAGTCATTTTTTTAGCTTTGAATATCGGTTTGCCCTTTTTGTTCTTGAAAGCAAGATATACCAGCTCGCTGCAATAATATTCATCGTTGTCCGGCGAATAAACATAATCGTAAGGTTTGCCTATGTACGCTTCTGCATTTTTTATGGCTTGAGGTATAATATCAAAATATTTGCTTTGCAGCCGTCCGACTGCTACGATGGGTTTTCCATCGATTTTGCGGGCATCATTGAGGAAAGAATCAATAATTACTTTTCGCACTTTGGGCGTTGTGGCTTCAATCACAAATATTTTATCATTTTCTATCGAAACAATACCTACATGAGTGTAGTTTACACTGTCCGCTCCCGATGTTACCTGTGCAATAGCGTCGCTTAACGCCGTACTTTTTCCTGCTTGAAACAGCAAATCGCCCGATTGCAGGCTAAACTGAGCAAAAATATTTGCCGTACAAACAAGTAAACAGGTCAATAAAATTATTTTTTTCATAACAGTTCCGTAATATTTTGTACAAAGATAATATTTAGTCGTTCATTACGAATAAATTTATTAATGTAAATATCTCACATGTCGTTTTTTTGTATTTCTTAACTTAACATATTGCTTGCAAACAATATATTTTTTACCTTTGCAGCGCAATTATATTAGAAATGATTTTATAAAAAATAAAAATTGCTGTGCTGATTAATAAAATTGGCATATTTTTTGGTTATAAATATAAAAAAGTGCATCTTTGTCATCTTTAAAATTTGACAATGGATTTATTGAAAATAAAAAACTATATATAGATGTTGAAAATTTACGGGAAAATATTAATTGTTTTAATTACGGCAACAGTATTGTCAACCGGTACTGCACTGGCGCAAAGAGATGGCGATGCATTCAGAACGTATTCTCCATATACCATGTACGGTATCGGAGATATGTATCGTCACGGAAGTATTGCAAATAAAGCAATGGGAGGAATAAACTACGGTTCGCGCGACCCGTTGGGAATAAATTCATATAATCCTGCAGCATTAAGCATTCAGGACTCGCTTGTTGTGATGCTTGATTTTGCCGCAGGTTCAAAAAACACTTATTCAAAATCATCATTATCAAACACAAGCGCCAATACTTTTTATTTCGATTATGTGGACTTCAGCTTGCGAATAGCGCCAAACCTGACGGTTAACGCCGGATTGTCGCCTGTAAGCGACATCGGTTATGACATCGAGCGCATGGAAACCGATCCTGAACAAATAAACGAACGCGGCGACATAAGACATACATATTCGGGCGAAGGCGGAATAAACCAGTTGCACTGGGGCGCAGGATACAGGCTGTTTCCAAAATTTTCGATAGGCGTTAACATGCACTATTATTTCGGCTCGATAAACCGTTATAACTCTATTGAATTTACAACAAATGCAATGTACAACAATATTTTTTCGGAAAGCAGAACGCGAATCAGTAAAATAGGATTTACTGTCGGCACACAATATCACACACGATTAAATTCTTCTACATTTCTTACTGTGGGAGCAATATATCAGCCCAAAACGGTATTGCCGGCGCAAAAAGAAGTTACAACAATAACAGTAGGCGATATAACAACCGATACGGCACGAAATGTTTCGGCAAGCGTTAACGACGTTTTTTTGCCTGCAACATTTGGACTTGGCTTTACACTGCGCAGAACGGACAAGCTTTTGATTGGCGCCGATTATACATATCAGGACTGGTCGAAATTTAACATGGATGCGTCTTCACATTCGTTTTCATTTACGCCCGGCAAAAGCCATACGCTTAATGCAGGAATTGAATACACTCCCAGAGCAAACAATTTGAAAAATAATTTAAAACGATGGAATTACCGTGCCGGACTGCGATATTCAAAAACATTTATGACCTGTAACGGACAAAATATAACCGAACAGAGCCTGACGTTTGGCGCAGGAATACCCTTGACGCGACGGTTGGGTTCAAAGATAAACGCCGCTGTTGAAGTCGGGCAGCGCGGAACTGTCAAAAACGGACTTATCAAGGAAACATTCGTTACGTTTTCGATAGGAATAAATATATTTGATATATGGTTTCAGAAATTTCAATTTAATTAATTATGTTATAAATACAATTACAATGAAAACAATCAGTAAGTTTACATTAAGTTCAATTTTCTTGATGTTTGTATTAACACCAAGTTCTTTTGGGCAAAAAGGCAGATTTGGCGCTACGCCCGAAGATAGCGCAAAATGCGTTATTAATCTTAATTTCATATCCGAAGAAATTAAGAGTCAAAATTATGAAGTTGCATATACCTTATTTAAAGAACTGATGCAGGTTTGTCCGAATGCCAGTCAAAACACTTATTTGTACGGCATAAGAATAATGCAAAACCTGGCAAACAGAGAAAGCGATCAGGTTAAAAAGCAAAAATATGTCGATACGGTTATTATGCTGTATGATAAGCGGCATGAAATTTTCGGCAGACCGTCAAAAGGAGAAACAGCCTTTCGCAAAGCAGGCGAATTAATAGACTTTCGCCCCGACAACCATTCGGAAATAATAAAAGAATATGAAATTGCTGCAAACGAAAACTATAAGCCTGCTGATTCATATATACAAATAATGCAACAGGTAAAAATAATGTACGGCAAGCAATTACTGGAAGCCGATGCAACCATTGCCCGATATGAAAACATAATTAACGAAATAGAAAAATTGCAGGTATCGGATGAAATAACAGAAGCTCGCAAAACCATAGACGGGCTGTTTCTTTCAATGCCCGAACTCAATTCCTGCGAAAATCTTATTGCAATGTACTCGTCCAAATTTCAGGCAAATCCCGAAGACATGGATTTAATTCGCGGAATCAGGTATCGTCTTTCAAACGCCGAAGGCTGCAAGGAAACGCAACTCTTTGCCGATGTTGTAGAAGCCGGTTATCGTCTTGAACCTAATGCGGAATCAGCATTTCAGCTGGCTCAGCTTTTTGTGATACGTGGCGATAAGGATAAGGCAATGTCATATATGAACGAAGCTATCGAACAGGAATCCGACAATTTGCAAAAATCAAAATACATGCTTCAGGTTGCCAATATTTATTTTCACGATGGTCGTACAGGTTCGGCATTATCGCTTGCAAATCAGGCAAAAAACTTTAATCCCAATTCAGGAGAAGCGTATATGATTATTGCGAACTGCTATGCGCGCATGGCAGCAAACGCTTCGGACTGTGAATTTAGCGGACGCGCTATTTTCTGGATTGTTGTTGACATGTTCCAAAAAGCAAAAAGCCTTGATTCGAGTCTGACAGGTTCGGCAAATTCGGCTATTGCGACATACAGTAAGCATTTCCCTTCGTATCAGGATATATTCCTCAACGAATATACCGAAGGTCAGCAATATACGGTAAACTGCAACGGAGTTACGGGAACAACAACCATTCGGTCGGCAAAATAAATTTAACTGACAAAATTGGCTTAAAAAAATGAAACCGAACAGGATAAAAACGATGGCGCTTGCAGTGTGTGTCATCGTTTTTGTTTCATGCAGCGATAAGCAGGAAGAAATAACCGATAATTCAGCAAAAGAAGATGTTTTGTTGTCGGAAACGCTTAATTTAAACGTTGTTTTAAGTCAGTATGGAAAAACAAAACAAACGGCGCAGGCTGCGCGCATGTTGCAATTTTCGGGCAGAGAAGGCAAATATACAACCTTTCCCGATGGAATTTATGTAGAATCGTTTACAGACTCGCTTGTACTTGAATCTACAATAGCTGCAAAATTTGCAAAAATGAAAGAAGGCAGAGATGAATTTTACAGTGCGTACGACAGCGTGGTTGTAACAAATTATCTGGAAAATACAAAAATTATTACCGATACGCTTTACTGGGACAGAATAAACGGAAAAATTTACAACGACTGTTTTACCAAATTTTTTTTCAGCGGAGCATATTTTGACGCTATCGACGGATGGACATCCAACGAAAATCTTTCCAATTACGAAATACGAACCATACGCGAAGGCGATTTGACGCTGGACAGGCAGCACAAAAACGCAAACGACAGCACAGCTTCAAATATTATAACTTTTCCCGATACAGCCGACATAATACCTCAACAGCAAGCAGTGCCTGCCGCAACAGCGCCGACACGCTCAAACCGGCAATTACAGCCGCAAAATGAAAATATCGGCGACAAAAAACCGCTTAAACCGGTAAAATCGAGGCGACCATTTGAATTACAAAAAGCAGACCCAGCAAAATGACCGGTCCGATAATCATAATATTAATATCATTGCTGCTTTCCGCTTTTTTCTCCGGAATGGAAATTGCATTTGTTTCGTCAAGCAAGCTGCGATTGGAACTCGACAAAAAACAGGGAAAATTTTATACGAAAATCACGGATATTTTTATGCGTAATTCAAGCGACTACATATCTACCATGCTTGTCGGCAACAATATTGTACTTGTAATATACGGAATAGCGTTTGCAAGAATAATAGACAATCCGATACGCACAGTACTTGCCACTACATCCGATACTCTTGTGCTTATAATACAGACAGTGATTTCGACACTCATTGTGCTGATAACAGCCGAATTTTTACCTAAAAGCTTATGTAAAATAAATCCTAACGGAGTACTCAGGGCTTTTGCGGTTCCGATATTTGCGCTTTATATAATACTTTATCCTGTTTCAACTTTTACATCATGGCTTGCCCGAATGATTTTGAGAATGTTCGGAAAAAAAATAAAAACCGGCGTAAAAAAAACAGTGTTCAACCGCTCCGATTTATTCAAGCTCACAACCGAAGTCGAAAGCTTTGAGCAAAACAATGAAAACGATATTCTGATTTTTAGAAATGCGCTGGACTTTCCCGAAGTAAAAGTGCGCGAATGCATGATACCGCGAACCGAAATCGAAGCGATAGATGAAACCGACCTGCTTGACAATCTGAAACAGAAATTCATAAAATCGGGATATACGCGAATTCCGGTATATCGCAATACTATTGATGACATAACAGGATACGTAAATTCTAAGGACATGTTCAAAGCCGATATAAATCTAACTTCGATAATACGCCCGATACGGTTCGTTCCAGAGACAATGCAAGCCGAAAAACTTTTGAAAAACTTTATAAAGGAGCATCAGTCGCTGGCTATTGTTGTTGATGAATTTGGAGGAACATCAGGCCTGGTTTCGATTGAAGATATTCTGGAGGAAATTCTCGGCGAAATTGATGATGAACATGATATCGACGAAATGATAGAAAAGAAAATAGACAGCAATGTATTCGTCTTGTCCGGACGGCTTGAAGTTGAGCATCTAAACGCAAGCTATGATTTGAAAATCCCCGAATCCGAACAGTATGAAACGCTTGCAGGATATATATTGCACGAAAACGAAAATATTCCTCATCAAAAGGAAATTATTAAAATTGGCGATTTCAAAATTAAAATATTGCGAATGTCGGGCAGCAGAATAGACCTGGTACATCTTACAAAAATAAATTAGATTTAGAATTAAAAATCAAAACATTACAGTTATAAATCATATAACAAACAAAAACAAAATATTATGATACGAATTATCGGAGACAAAAGTTCAATTTTCAATCAGTTCATTTCTGAAATAAGAGATGTGAAAATACAGAAAGACAGGATGAAATTTCGCAAAAACCTTGAGCGCATCGGCGAAATATTTGCATACGAAATCAGCAAAGTATTGCCGTCAACACGTAAAAACGTTGATACTCCGCTAGGCTCGGTCGAAATAGATATTCCAACAACCGAAATTGTGCTGGCAACAATTCTTCGTGCAGGATTGCCCATGCATCAGGGAATGCTCAATTTTTTCGACAAAGCCGAAAATGCTTTTGTGTCGGCATACAGAAAATATGACAGCGACAACAGCTTTAAGGTAAAAATAGAATATATTTCGTCGCCCAATCTTGATAATAAAACACTGATCATTTCCGACCCGATGCTTGCAACAGGCGCTTCGATGCATTTGGTATATCGTTCTTTAATAGAAAACGGAATGCCCGAACACACTCACATCGTTTCGATAATTGCAAGCAGAGAAGGCATTGAATACATACGCAAATATTTTTCTAAAAATGATGTTACCATTTGGGCAGGCGCAATAGATGACGAACTTACAGTAAAATCATACATCGTTCCCGGTCTGGGCGATGCCGGCGATTTGGCTTACGGCTGCAAAGTCTGATTTGAACAGAAATTGATAACAACCATTATTAGATTTCTTCGGAAAATCATATAAAGTCTGATTTATAATATTAGATTATTTGTTACTTTTGGCTTAATGCAAGTTAGCGAGGCTTGCGAATGTTGATACAAAATACACAGCGCAAGAAAAAGGTCAACAGCAGTTGACGTTATATAGTCGTCCCTTAAAAGTATATCTTTCAGAGATAAAAGATAATAAAGATGTTTTTTCTGTTACTTTTGCCTTGACACAAATTAACCAACCGAAGCGTAAGCGAAGCTCGCGAACACCAATAAAAAATAAAAACAGCGTGAGCAAAAGATCAAGAGCAGCCGACGTTATACGCCAACTCCGATTTACGACTGTGACCTGTAGGAACGCCGCCTGCTCAACGTTCTATTAATTTTTCTGCATGTTGATCAATTGAAAAATTTACCTGTATGCGCGAACAAAAGTTGATTAGCAAATAAAAACGGCATAGACTTCGCAGTGCGGGTTCCCCGCACTGCGAAGACAGCGTTAAAACGGAATTCCGTCAAGCGTAACGAGACATTAATTCCGTTAGCCGTTGAGCCGTCGCCGAGAAGTCTCGCCTTGATTTTTTGCTTCTTTTGTATCAAGACAAAAGAAGAGGAAATAAGATTTTATTTGCAAAGTTTTATGTCTGTATTGATTAAAATCCTGCAATTTTTTCATCTGATTTTATTTATAATTACCTGTTAATAAACGATTTGCACCCTTTTTAAGGAACGACTATATAGTTGTACTTAAAATATGCACATACGACTTAAAATCTGTAAATTTTAAACATCGCCGTGTTTAGTTTTAAACATCACCATCTTTAATCATCAAGATAACCATCTCTAAATACCAAGACCGCCATCTTTAATCATCAAGATAACCATCTCTAAATACCAAGACCGCCATATTTAATCATCAAGATAACTATCTTTAAGCATCAAGAACGCCGTCTTGCAAAAACGAGACAGGCGCGCCTGCGAAGTCCATGCAGTTTTTACTTGTCAATTGGTTTTCATTCTTGAATGTCAGTATATTTTTCAACTGCTCTGTGTTCTGTTAAAGATTCCGTAATCTGCTTATTTGAAAAACATATAGAAAAATTAAAATTTATATTTACCTTTACCGCCTGTTTTAAAATTCAGCTTATTACAAATTGAAAATAATCAATAAATCAATGGAAAAAGAAAATTATGACTGTTTGTCGAGTGAAACAAAATTGCTGCATGAGGCATATTCCGCAAAAGATGCTTACAATGCGCTGAACATGCCTGTTTATCATGCCGTAGCTTACGATTTTGACAATGCGGCGCAAATGGAACTGGCTTTTACGGGAAAATCACCCGAGCACGTATATTCGCGCATAAGTAATCCTACCGTTCAGCATTTTGAAAGCAGAATAAAAACAATAACAAATGCCGCTGAAGTCATATCGTTCAATTCGGGCATGGCGGCAATAGCCAATACGATTATGGCTGTTGCATACAGCGGCGGCAATATTGTGGCTTCGCCTCATTTATTCGGCAATACATATTCGTTTTTTGCTTCTACGCTAAAGGATTTTGGCGTTGAAATGCATTTTTGCGACTTGACAAACCCCGACGAAGTGCGAACCTGCATCGATAAAAACACGTGTGCGCTTTTTCTCGAAATAATAACAAATCCTCAAATGGAAGTTGCCGACCTTCGCGTGCTTTCAGGTATTTGCAAAGCGTATGGCGTGCCTTTGATTGCCGATACTACTATCGTGCCGTTTACGGCATTTCGCGCCGCCGATTTCGGCGTTGATATTGAAATAGCGTCATCTACAAAATATATTTCGGGCGGCGCAACATCACTTGGAGGACTGGTGATTGATTACAATTCATTTGACTGGCAAAATTCCAAAAAGTTGAACTGTTTAATAAATCAAACCAAATGGTCGGCTTTTTCGGCTAAAGTGCGAATGGAAATACATCGCAATCTCGGAGCCTGCATGACTCCGCATGTTGCCTACATGCAAACAATAGGACTGGAAACGCTTTCCGTTCGTTACCGTCAAGCAGCAAAAACATGCAAGGAACTTGCGCAAAAAATAGAGAAATTGCCTAATATATTATCCGTAAATTATCCTGCATTGCCAAACCATCCGTATTATGCCGTCAGTCAGCGCCAGTTCGGAGAATATGCAGGCGCCATGTTTACATTCGACCTTGCATCGCGCGAAGCGGCATTCGGATTTATCGACAATCTGAAATTGATACGCCGGGCAACCAATCTGTTCGATAATAAAACGCTGGCAATTCATCCTGCAAGCACAATTTTCGGAACATTTACCGAAGAAACCCGCCGCAGCATGGATATAAGCCAAAACACCATACGAATATCCGTAGGCTTGGAATCAATCGACGATTTGTATAATGACATTGCGCAGGCAGCAGAAAAACAAAATTTCTAAAAACGATTCGGAATAAAACTTGATACAACAAAGAAGGCTACCGCTAATTTATGCTGGTAGCCTTCTTCTTCAAAACAACATTAAAATCTATCATTCTGTTGCATCGTCTTCAACTTCTGCAACAATTTCTTCTTTAATTTCGCTGATTTCTTTATTTTGGGTTTCGGTATCTGCTTTTGCAGTTACGGTTTCTTCAATCACAGTGGCGTTTGTCGCCTTTTTCGCACGGCTTCGGCGCGTTGATTTTTTCGTTTCCTTTTTAGCCGTTCCTGCAAGCGCCGCTTCGTTAAAGTCAACAAATTCCATCATTGCCATATCGGCAGCATCGCCCTGTCGAAATCCGATTTTCAATATTCGCGTATATCCTCCGGGGCGGTCTGATATTTTTGGAGCGATGTTGCGAAACAGTTCCGATACCGCGTATTTATCTTTCAAGTAAGAAAATACCGTACGGCGTGCGTGAGTAGTATCGTATTTTGATTTTGTAACAAGCGGTTCTACGTACACGCGCAATGCTTTTGCTTTTGCCAAAGTAGTTTCGATGCGTTTGTGCATAATTAACGATGAAGCCAAGTTTGCGAGCAAGGCTTTACGATGTCCTGATTGTCTGCTTAAATGATTGTATTTTTTATTATGTCTCATAGTTATTATTCTTTATCAAGTTTATATTTTGAAACATCCATGCCGAAAGACAGCTTAAGATTATATAAAAGTTCATCGAGTTCGGTAAGCGATTTTTTGCCGAAGTTTCTAAAACGCAACAGGTCGTTTCTGCTTAACTTTACAAGCTCACCAAGCGTTTTAATATCTGCAGCTTTCAGGCAGTTAAGCGCGCGAACCGACAGTTCCATATCAATTAAACGCTGTTTAAGCAATTGACGTATGCGCAACAATTCTTCATCAAATTCGTCCGGAGTAACCGCTTCATCTGTTTCGATTGTAATTTTTTCATCACAGAACAGCATGAAATGACTGATCAGTACTTTTGCCGCTTTTTTAAGAGCATCTTTCGGATGCAACGAGCCGTCGGTAGTTATTTCGATTATTAATTTTTCGAAGTCGGTTTTTTGTTCAACACGAAAATTATCTGTTGTAAAGTTCACATTTATAATCGGAGTAAATATCGAATCGATGGGTATTACGCCAAATTCGGCAACTTCGGGTTTGTTTTCTTCGGCAGGAACCCATCCTCTGCCCTGCCCTATTGTGAGTTGCATTTGGAATTTTGTATTTTCATCCATATTGCAAATCACAAGATCAGGATTAAGAACTTTGAATACCGACATATTGGCGCCAAGGTCTCTTGCTTTAAGAACAGTTTGTCCCGAAACGTTAATGTTTAATTTTTCTGTTTCCACGCCTTCGATATCATTCTTTCTCAATCTTACTTTTTTAAGATTAAGAATGATGTCAACTACATTTTCAATAACTCCCGGAATTGTCGTAAATTCGTGGTCAATACCGGATATTTTCACTGACGTTATTGCGTATCCTTCCAGCGATGAAAGCAGAACTCTTCTTAGTGCGTTACCGACAGTAATGCCATAGCCGGGTTCTAACGGACGGAATTCAAATCGTCCGAAAGTTTCGTTTGCTTCAAGCATTATTACTTGATTCGGTTTCTGAAATGCTAATATTGCCATATTTATTTATTTTATAAGTTTGTAAAGATTGAAGTTTATAATACTTCAATATCCTTCAATTATTTAGAGTACAACTCTACTATTAACTGCTCGTTAATTGTTTCGGGGATTTCGCTGCGGTCGAGTTTAGCAATATATTTTCCCGCAAGCGCCGTATTATCCCATTCCAGCCATGAATATCTGCTTACAGCAAGCCCGCTCAGTGAATTTTGTATTGCTTCAAGCGATTTTGATTTTTCGCGAACGCCAACAATGTCGCCTAATCTTACAATGTAAGATGGAATATTGCACACATCTCCGTTAACCGTAATGTGACGGTGGCTTACAAGTTGACGTGCAGCAGCGCGCGTAGGCGCGATTCCCAAGCGATAAACGATATTATCCAATCGGCTTTCAAGTAAAATGATAAGGTTTTCGCCTTTACGTCCTTTCATTTTTGATGCGCGTTCGTAGAACGTACGAAATTGACGCTCAAGCAATCCGTAAGTATATTTTACTTTTTGTTTTTCCTGCAGCTGAATACCGTATTCTGATATTTTTTTACGTTTTTTAGCCAATCCGTGCTGTCCGGGAGGAAAATTTTTTCTATCCAGATATTTATCCGGACCATAAATAGGCTCGCCGAATTTACGTGCAATTTTTGTTTTAGGACCTATGTATTTTGCCATAATTCTCTATTTGTTTTAATATATTAAACTCTACGTCTTCCTTTCGGGCGACATCCATTGTGCGGAAGTGGTGTAACATCAATTATTTCTGTTATTTCAATTCCTGTCGAATTGATAGTACGCATCGCAGACTCGCGTCCTGCGCCCGGACCCTTAACAAATACCTTTACTCTACGAAGTCCCAGGTCGTAAGCTACTTTGGCACAATCGGCTGCTGCTGTCTGAGCTGCATAAGGCGTATTTTTCTTTGAGCCTCTGAAACCCATTTTACCTGCCGACGACCAACTGATAACCTGACCATCGTTATTTGTCAAAGAAATTATAATGTTGTTAAAACTTGAATGGATGTGAGCTTGCCCGGCAACCTCAACTTTTACAACTTTCTTTTTGGTTGTTCCCTGTTTTTTTGCCATTTTACTTACTATTTAGTTGCTTTTTTCTTATTTGCTACTGTTTTTTTCTTTCCTTTACGCGTACGGGCATTATTTTTTGTACTTTGCCCGCGCACAGGTAATCCTATACGGTGACGGATTCCTCGATAACATCCGATATCCATCAATCGCTTAATATTCAACTGAATTTGTGTGCGAAGCTCTCCTTCTATCACATATTCGTTTCCAATGATACTGCGAATTGCGGCTATCTGTTCGTCGTTCCATTCTTTTACTTTGGTATTAACGTCAACGCCTGCTTTCGCAAGAATAGTACGTGACGCGCTACGTCCTATTCCAAAGATATAGGTCAATCCTACTTCTCCCCGTTTGTTGTCCGGTAAATCAACACCTGCTATACGTGCCATTTATTTTTTGTTTAATTGTTTAACTGTTTTTTAATCTCTTTCAAGACTTATCTACCTTGCTGCTTGTTCATCCCTGACGCTGTTTAAACTTGGGATTTTTTTTGCAAATAACATACAAGCGACCCTTGCGCTTAACTATTTTGCAGTCATCACTGCGCTTTTTAACCGATGCTCTTACTTTCATATCGCTTAGCTGTTTTTAATTTATCTTATTATTTTATTTTATATTTTCCTTATTCGGATGCCGTAATGATATTCGCGCTTTTGTTAAATCGTAAGGCGACATTTCTACCCGCACCCTGTCGCCGGGAAGAATTTTTATGTAGTGCATTCTCATCTTTCCCGAAATATGCGCGATAACAACATGCCCGTTATCCAACTCTACGCGAAACATTGCATTTGACAATGCTTCTATTACTGTTCCATCTTTTTCTATGGCTGCCTGTTTTGCCATTACTTTATTATTACTGTTTTAATTTTTTTTGAATTAATCAAGCGCTTCTTCTATAAATTTGAATGTCGATAAAATATCTGCTTTCCCCTTATCGCGTATGGCGACAGCAAGTTCAAAATGTGCAGAATATTTATTGTCGCAAGTACGAATTGTCCATCCGTCATCTTCCATATACACTTCGCGCCGACCTAAATTAATCATTGGCTCGATGCATATTACCATGCCGCTTTGCAGTTTTGCGCCGTTTCCTTTTCTGCCGTAATTAGGCACATCGGGCTTTTCGTGCATATCGTGTCCTATTCCGTGTCCTATGAGTTCGCGAACAATAGAATATCCGTTATTTTCGGCGTGTGTTTGAATTGCGTTTGAAATATCTCCTGTACGTGCATTAGAGTTGATTTGCTCTATGCCTCTGTAAAGGCTTTCTTTGGTAACTTTAAGAAGATTTTCGGCTTCTGCGCTTATTTCACCTACTGCAAAGGTATAAGCCGAATCGCCGTAAAAACCTTTCATGAATGTTCCGCAATCAACAGATACGATATCGCCTTCCTGCAAGCGGTAGTTTGATGGTATGCCATGCACAACTACGCTGTTAACCGACATGCAAAGAGTATTCGGAAAACCGTTGTATCCCAAAAATCCGGGCTTTGCTCCGTTATCACGGATAAACGCTTCTGCTATTTCGTCAAGTTCGAGCGTTGTAATTCCCGGCTTTATATATTTTCCGACTTCTGCCAAAGTTTTTGAAACCAAAAGATTATTTTCTCTCAGTATTTCAATTTCTTCGTCGGTTTTCAAATTTATCATTAAATAAAGAACCTTTTATTATCAATTTTCCAACTACATTCCCGAACGACCTTTCAGTTTTCCGGTTTTCATCAATCCATCATAATGTCGCATCAAAAGATGACTTTCTATTTGCTGCAATGTATCAAGAATTACTCCGACAAGTATCAGCAATGATGTTCCTCCGAAAAATTGCCCGAACTGCCTGTCGATACCGAATGTCAAAACGGCGAAAGTTGGAAGAATCGCTACTATTGCCAAAAACATTGAGCCGGGTAATGTTATTCTCGACATAACGCTATCGAGATATTCGGCTGTTTTTTTACCCGGTTTTATTCCGGGAATGAAACCACCGTTCTTTTTCATGTCTTCAGCCATATTTGTCGGATTAACCGTTACGGCTGTATAGAAATATGTAAATATCATTACCAGCATTGCAAATATAAAGTTATACCAAAATCCGTATTGATTGTTCAATGCAGTTGAGCCTGCAAAGCCTGTAAACAGCAGCGGAATCATCATCAATGCCTGCGCAAATATAATAGGCATAACGCCTGCTGCGTTTATTTTCAAGGGTATGTACTGTCGCTGTCCGCCATATTGCTTATTGCCTACAATGCGTTTTGCATACTGCACCGGTATTTTGCGTACACCCTGTACAAGCGCTATACATGCAACAAACACAATAAACAAAACAACCATTTCTACAATAAACATCAAGATACCTCCTGTGGTTTGCGTAATTCGTGTTCCTACTTCCGCAACCAATGCAAAGGGAAGACGGGCAATAATACCTACCATGATTATCAACGATATTCCGTTTCCTATGCCCCGGTCGGTAATACGTTCTCCGAGCCACATTACAAACATTGTGCCCGCAAGCAATATTATCGTAGATGTTATATTAAACCAGAATCCCTGATCAAGAAATGCTTCCGGCGGTAATTGCAAGTGCAGATTGACAACATACGCCGGTCCTTGAAATATAAGAATCAGTATTGTAAGATAGCGCGTATACTGGGTCATTTTGCGACGTCCGCTTTCGCCTTCTCGCTGCAGACGCTGAAAGTACGGCACCATAATTCCCAGCAGCTGTATAACGATTGATGCCGATATATACGGCATTATACCTAATGCAAATATTGATGCATTGCCAAATGCACCTCCCGAAAACATATTGAGTAAGCCTATAAGTCCTCCGCTTGCCTGACTTTCCAGACCAGAGCCGCTTATTGCATTGGCATCTATTCCTGGAAGAACAATAAAACTACCCAATCGATAAATCGCAACCAAAGCCAGCGTATAAAATATTCTTTTACGCAGTTCTTCGATTTTGAAAATATTTTTTATCGTTGTGATAAATTTTTTCATTGATTTTCTATTTTAGATTTTTCGTCTATTCGTGTAGCTGTTCCCTGTTGCGCTTCAATCAGTTCAATCGCTTTTTTCGAGAAAGCGTGCGCTACAACATCAAGTTTTGCCGTAAGCGTTCCGTTGCCCAATATTTTCACCAAATGGTTTTTCGAGACAAGCCCCGATTCGACAAAAGTGTCAAATGTAAATGCTGTTATTCCTAATTTTTCGGATAATGCCTGTAATGTTGAAATATTTATGGCTTTATATTCCTTACGGTTAATATTTGTAAAACCGTATTTAGGTAAACGACGCTGCAACGGCATTTGACCGCCTTCGAAACCCGCTTTTCGTGAATATCCCGAACGTGACTGGGCGCCTTTGTGTCCGCGTGTTGATGTACCTCCGCGACCCGAACCCTGTCCGCGTCCTATCCGTTTATCCTTATGTGTTGCCCCTTTTGCCGGACGTAAATTATTCAATTCCATAGTTCATTCTATTTGTGCTGTTATTCCTGTTTTTCTACTTTAATCAAGTGTTCCACTTTTTTTATCTGTCCCAATATTGACGGCGTTAATTCTTTTTCAACACAATGATTTATTTTTCTCAAACCGAGAGCCGCAAGAGTTGCACGCTGGCGCCTGGTAGAACCGATTTTACTTCGTACCTGTGTAATTTTGCATTTTGCCATTTCATTATCTCCTTATCCTTTAAACACTGTATTAAGCGAAACGCCCCTGACTTCCGACACGGTATAAGCATCGCGCAGTTCCAATAATGCCATCACCGTAGCTTTCACCAGATTATGAGGATTTGATGAACCTTTGGATTTTGCCAGCACATCGGTAATCCCGACACTTTCGAGTACGGCGCGCATAGCTCCGCCGGCTTTTACTCCCGTACCCGGACCTGCCGGACTAATATATACTTTTGCTCCGCCGAATTTAGCTGTCTGTTCGTGCGGTATAGTGCCTTTATAAACAGGAACCTTAACAAGGTTTTTCTTTGCATCTTCCGTTCCTTTTTGAACTGCAGTAGCTACTTCGTTTGCTTTTCCAAGTCCATAACCGATAATTCCGTTTTCGTTACCAACTACAACAATAGCCGCAAAGCTAAAGTGGCGTCCGCCCTTTGTTACTTTTGTAACTCGCTGAACGGCAACCAATCTTTCTTTTAAGTCCAAATCGGTAGTCTTTACTTTTTTGATATTTAAATTTACTGCCATAATCTTTTAAAATTTAAGACCGCTTTCGCGTGCCGATTCTGCTAAACTTTTTACTCTTCCGTGATATAAATATCCGTTACGGTCGAAAACTACAGTTTCAATGCCTTTCTCTCTGGCTTTCTGAGCTATAAGCTTTCCTACTTCCTTTGCAACTTCAATTCCCGGTTTTCCTTTCACCTGTTCGGCGATAGACTTATCAGCCGAAGATGCCGCCGCAAGCGTTATGCGTTTCAAATCATCTATAATCTGTACATAAATCCGTTTATTGCTTCTATAAACAGACATACGCGGTTTTTCGGCTGTTCCGCTTATTCTTTTGCGAATACGATACTTAATTCTTTGTCTTCTTTCTGTTTTCGTAAGTGCCATACATTAATCTCCCAATTTATTTAGCGTTAGCGGATTTTCCTGCTTTACGGCGTAACTGTTCACCAACAAATTTAATACCTTTTCCCTTGTACGGTTCAGGCTTGCGTAATGAACGTATTTTTGCCGCAACCTGTCCTATAAGCTGCTTATCAATGCTGGTAAGCGTTAAAATCGGATTTCCTTTCCGTTCAACAAATACCGAAGCCTTAACTTCAGCAGGCAGTTCAAAATGAATATCATGAGAATATCCAAGGCTAAACTCAAGTACCTGACCTTTAGCTTCTACCTTGTATCCCACGCCTACCAGTTCCTGTTTGATTTCATACCCTTTAGATACTCCCAGCACCATATTATTCAGCAATGCGCGATAAAGTCCGTGCATTGAGCGATGACGCGGCTGATCCGTTGGGCGTTCCAACGAAAACACGCCGTCTCCTACCTTTACGGTGATATCGGGGTCAACTTTTTGACTCAGTTCACCGAGAGGTCCTTTAACCTTAACCACATTGCCATTTTCAACCTTTACGGTTACGCCCTGTGGAAGGTTTACAGGTAATTTTCCTATTCGTGACATTATATTAAATTTTTAATATTAACTAATATAACATAAAACTTCGCCACCAACGTTCAAATCACGGGCTTCCTTGTCGGTGATTATTCCTTTTGATGTTGATATTATTGCTATTCCCAAACCGTTAAGCACTTTGGGCATTGTTGCCGCACCTGCATAACGGCGCAATCCCGGTCGGCTCGCGCGGTCAAGCGATTTGAGCGCCGGTTTTTTTGTTACGGGATGGTACTTCAAGGCTATCTTGATAGTACTTTTCAAGCTATCATCCATAAATTTATAGCTTAGGATGTAGCCTTTTTCATGCAGGATTCGTGTAATTTCCTTTTTTATTTTCGATGACGGAATTTCCACTGTCTTATGTCCTACTCTTGATGCATTTCTAATTCGCGTTAGATAATCTGCAATTGGATCAGTCATTACTCTTTGTCTTTTTTAATTTATAATTTACAATTTTTACTTTTTGTTTCGCTATTGACTTATTTTACAATTTCCTCGAAACACGATACGGTTATGTAACCGATATCCAGATTATTTAATTCATTAATTATCATTATATTACAAGCATTTACCAACTTGCTTTTGTTATTCCCGGAATCAATCCTTGTGAAGCCATTTCGCGGAACTGTATGCGACTGATACCAAACAGACGCATGTATCCTTTCGGGCGTCCTGTCATTGAACAGCGGTTGTGCAGTCTTACACGGCTTGAGTTTTTCGGCAATTTTGCAAGACCTGCATAATCGCCTGCCTCTTTCAATGCTTTACGTTTTTCTGCATACTTTGCAACCAGTTTTGCCCGCTTCACTTCGCGTGCTTTCATCGATTCTTTAGCCATATTACTGATTCTTTTTTGTGTTTTTAAATGGTAGCCCAAATTCACGAAGAAGAGCGTATGCTTCTTCATCGTTACTGGTGCTGGTAACAAATGTCATTTCCATACCTAATATTTTCGTTATCTTATCAAGATCTATTTCGGGGAATATGATTTGCTCGCGCACTCCCAATGTATAGTTTCCACGTCCATCAAACTTATCGTGTATTCCCTGAAAATCGCGGATACGCGGTAATGCTATCGATATCAATCTATCAAGAAATTCGTACATTTTGTTGCGGCGAAGAGTAACTTTCACTCCTATCGGCATTCCCTTACGCAGTTTAAAGTTGGAAATGTCTTTTTTAGAGGTCAATACTATTGCCTTTTGTCCTGTAATAGTTGTAAGTTCATTTTGTGCAACTTCTATCAGTTTTTTATCGGCAACAGCGTCTCCTACTCCCTGATTTACTATTATTTTCTCCAAACGCGGTACCTGCATAACAGATTTATAGCCAAATTCCTTCATAAGCTTTGGAACAATTTCTTCTTTATACTTTTTTTGCAAAGTAATTACGTAATTTTCAGGAAGTACCTGTATTCCCGCATTATCTTTTTTTGTATCTTTCTTTGCCATTATTTAATCTCCTCGTTTGTTTTTTTAGAATAACGAACAAGTTTTCCTGTCGATTCGCTTATGCGGCGTCCTGTTTTTATCGGTTTGCCATCAGCATCCGCCAATTGCAGATTTGAGATGTGTATGGACGCTTCTTTTTCGATAATTCCGCCCTGCGTATTTTTTGCGTTTGGTTTTGTATGTTTTTTTACCATGTTTACGCCTTCAACTATTGCCCGTTCCGTTTTAACGATAACTTGCAGCACTTTGCCTGTTTTACCCTTGTCTTCGCCGGCATTTACGTAAACTATATCGCCTTTTTTTATGTGTAATTTTCTTTTCATTTCAACACATTTTATTATTATAATACCTCCGGAGCCAAAGAAACTATTTTCATATAGTTATCGCGCAATTCTCTTGCTACCGGACCAAATATACGGGTTCCGCGTATTTCGTCCTGATTGTTCAACAATACGCAAGCATTGTCGTCAAAGCGTATATAAGAACCGTCGGCGCGACGCACTTCTTTTTTTGTTCGCACGATGACTGCTTTTGATACTGTGCCTTTTTTAGCATCTCCTCCGGGAATTGCATTTTTTATAGTAACAACTATGTTGTCGCCCAATGAGGCATAGCGTCTTTTAGTGCCGCCCAATACGCGGATGCAAAGCACTTCTTTTGCTCCGCTGTTATCTGCTACCTGTAATCTTGTTTCCTGTTGTATCATAATTACTTAACTTTTTCAATTATTTCTACTAAACGCCAGCATTTTGTTTTACTCAGCGGACGTGTTTCCATAATGCGCACCGTATCGCCTTCGCTTGATTCGTTTTTTTCGTCGTGCGCTACAAGTTTTGTCGTTTTGTTCACAAATTTTCCGTATATCGGATGTTTCACTTTGCGTTTCACTGCAACTACTATGGTTTTTTCCATTTTGTTGCTAACAACAATTCCTATTCTTTCTTTTCTGAGATTTCTTTCCATAAACGATTATTTTTTCTCGTTAGACTGTTTCTGTTGCAATACAGTAAGCATTCGTGCTATATTTCTTCGTGAGTTTTTGATCTTTGACGTGTTCTCTATTGGCGATATAGCGTGGTTCATCTTCATTGTCAAGAGATTTGCCTTTTCTGTTTCTATGCGTTCAATCAAGTCGTTAACTGCCATTTCTCTTATTTCTGCTGTCTTCATATCTTTTAGATTTTATAATGATTCTTCAACATAATCTCTTCTTACAATGAATTTTGTTGCTATCGGAAGTTTCTGCGCTCCCAATCGCAATGCTTCTTTTGCTATATCCAAAGGCACGCCTTCAGCTTCAAAAATTATTCTACCGGGATTTACTGTTGCCACAAATCCTTCGGGGTTACCCTTACCTTTACCCATGCGCACTTCTGCCGGTTTTTTGGTAATAGGCTTATCGGGAAATACACGAATCCAAATTTGCCCTTCACGTTTCATATAGCGAACTATTGCCTGACGTGCAGCTTCCAATTGGCGACCTGTCATCCAACATTCTTCCATTGCTTTTATTCCGAATGATCCGAATGCAAGCTGATTTCCTCTTTGAGCATTTCCTTTCATTTTGCCCTTTTGCTGCCTTCTGTATGTTGTCTTTTTCGGCTGTAACATTTTCTTTCTCCTTACGAAATCATTTTATTTTTTAGATCTTCTTCCGCCTTCGCGTTTAGGCTTTCTATCGTTGTTACGCTCATTGCGTCCACTGTTAAAATTTCCACCTGCAGGTCCTGTTAATGCGGCAATGCCTACATTCGGTGAAAGATCGCGTTTTCCGTAAACCAAACCGTTGCAAATCCAAACTTTGATTCCGAGCAAGCCTACTTTTGTAAGCGCTTCGGCAAGTGCGTAATCTATATCCGCACGGAATGTGTGCAGCGGAATACGTCCTTCTTTCAAAGTTTCGGTACGTGCCATTTCGGCTCCGCCTAAACGTCCTGAAATCTGGATTTTAATACCTTCGGCGCCCATACGCATTGTTGCTGCAATTGCTGCTTTAAGCGCCCGCCTGTACGGCAATCTGCCTTCTATTTGTCGCGCTATTCCGTTTGCCACAATGACAGCATCAATATCCGGACGTTTTATTTCGAAAATATTGATCTGTATTTCTTTGTTTGTTATTTTCTTTAATTCTTCCTTTAACTTATCTACTTCACTGCCTGCTTTTCCGATAACCATTCCCGGTCGTGCGGTATTGATGGTAACAGTGATAAGTTTGAGCGTACGTTCTATAATTATTTTCGATATTCCTGCTTTGGAAAAACGCGCATTAAGGTATTTGCGTATCTGTGCATCTTCAACTATTTTTGCCGAAAAGTTTTTACCGCCGTACCAGTTTGAATCCCATCCGCGAATTATTCCCAGTCTGTTTCCTATCGGATTTACTTTTTGTCCCATATTATTTTTCCTCCGCCTTTTTGCCCAAAATTATGGTTACATGATTCGATCTTTTACGTATTCTGTGTGCACGTCCCTGCGGCGCAGGCAGAATTCTACGTAATATTCTTCCTCCATCTACAAAGATTTCCTTAACACACACATTACCGTTTTCCAGGTCTTTTTCGCCTTCATTTTTTGATTCCCAATTTTTAATCGCCGATTTAAGCAATTTTTCCAGGCGCAATGATGCTTCTTTTTTTGTGTATTTAAGAATATCAAGCGCACGTCCTACTTCCACACCTCTTATCAAGTCTGCAACCAGACGCATTTTGCGCGGCGATGTCGGACAGTCATTGAGTTTCGCATAACTTTTAAATTTTCTTTCCTCTTTCAGCTTTTCAGCCATTAATCTTTTTCTTGCACCCATTATGTAATAAATTTTGGCGTTACTTATTATTTTCTATTTCCCGCGTGTCCCGAAAACTTGCGTGTCGGAGCAAATTCTCCGAGTTTATGTCCTACCATATTCTCGGTTATATAAACAGGTATAAATTTATTTCCGTTGTGTACGGCTATTGTGTGTCCTACAAAGTCGGGAGCAATCATGCTTGCCCGCGACCACGTTTTTATCACTGCCTTTTTGTTTGCTTCGTTCATGGCAGCAATTCTTTTTTCCAATTTCGGTTCGATATATGGACCTTTTTTCAGTGATCTACTCATTTTATTCTTCTCTCCTTAATTATTTTTTACGACGTTCAAGAATAAACTTCTTTGAGTTTTTCTTCGGATTGCGTGTCTTATAACCTTTGGCAGGAATACCTTTCCTCGAACGGGGATGCCCGCCCGAAGCGCGTCCTTCGCCTCCGCCCATTGGATGATCAACAGGATTCATTACTACGCCTCTGTTACGCGGTCGGCGTCCGAGCCAGCGTCTTCTTCCTGCTTTTCCATGCTGCTCAAGATTATGGTCGGCATTGGATACTGTTCCTATAGTTGCCTTGCAGGTAACCAATACCATGCGTGTTTCGCCCGAAGGTAATTTTATAATTGCATATTTTCCTTCGCGAGCAATAAGCTGAGCGTAAGTTCCTGCGCTGCGAGCCATTACCGCTCCCTGTCCGGGATGAAGCTCTATGTTGTGAACTACCGTTCCGAGAGGAATTTCGGACAGAAATAATGCATTTCCTATTTCGGGTGCTATTCCTGCTCCCGAATTTATTTTTTGTCCTACTTTCAATCCATTTGGAGCAATGATGTAGCGTTTTTCTCCATCGGTGTAAACTACAAGCGCTATGCGGGCGCTACGGTTAGGATCGTATTCAATAGTTTTCACTGTTGCCTGTATTCCGTCCTTTTCCCGTTTAAAATCAACTATCCGGTACATGCGTTTATGTCCGCCGCCAATGTAACGTATTGTCATTTTGCCTTCGTTGTTGCGTCCTCCCGATTTTTTCAAAGGAGCCAACAGCGACTTTTCAGGTTTTGATGCTGTTAAATCATCAAAAGTTCCTATTATTTTATGCCTTGTTCCGGGTGTTACCGGTTTAAACTTTCTTACTCCCATAACGCTTATATATTACTGAAAAAGTCAATTTTATCATTTCCTTTAAGGGTTACAAAAGCTTTTTTGTAACGATTGGTTCTGCCCGATACAAGTCCTCCTTTTGTATTGCGGCTTTTACTTTTTCCATGGTAGTTGGCAGTGTTAACTTTTTCAACAGATACTTTATATACCGTTTCAACGGCTTCCTTTATCTGAATTCTGTTAGCTCTATGGTCAACTACAAAACCGTAACGATTTAATTTTTCGCCTTGAATCGTCATTTTCTCGGTTGATAAGGGCTTAATTAGTATTTCCATAACTATTCTATTCCAAATGTTTTGTGCAGCGCATCTATCGCAGGTTCAAGCAGAACAAGCTTAGATGCATTCATAATATCATAAGTTGACAACTCCGAAACAGTAATTACTTTCATTTTTGCAAGGTTGCGAGCCGACAAAAAAAGATTTTTGTTTGGTTCCGAAAGTATCATTAATGTTTTTTGGTTATCAAACTTAAGATTATTGCTCAATTTGATAAATTCCTTAGTTTTCGGAGCATCAAAATTAATATTCTCAACTATCAGTATTGCATCTTTTTGAGCTTTGTATGTAAGAGCGCTCCTGCGAGCAAGCCTCTTAACTTTTTTATTCAATTTAAAGCTATAATCGCGGGGCTGGGGACCAAATGTACGTCCACCTCCCACGTATATATTTGCTTTAAGGCTGCCGTGACGCGCACCGCCGCCGCCTTTTTGGCGTCCTATTTTCTTTGTGCTGTGAGCAATTTCCCATCTTTCTTTTGTTTTATGCGTCCCCTGACGCTGATTTGCAAGATATTGCTTAACATCAAGATAGATGGCATGATCGTTGGGTTCGATGCCGAAAACGGTATTATCAAGCGTTGCTGTTTTCGCTGTCTGAGATCCGTTAATATCGTAAACTGTTAATTCCATTTTCCTAATCCTCAACTATTAAATATGAACCTTTGGCGCCAGGTATTGAACCTTTAACCAGCAACAAATTACTTTCGGGTATAACCTTCAAAATCCTAAGGTTTAATACTTTTACCTTATCGCCGCCCATTCTTCCTGCAAGACGCTTGCCTTTGAATACGCGCGAGGGGTACGACGATGCTCCCATTGAGCCGGGCGCTCGCAAACGATTATGCTGTCCGTGTGTTTGTCCTCCGACACCTTGAAATCCGTGACGCCTTACGACGCCCTGAAATCCTTTTCCTTTTGAGACTCCTGTAACATCCACCCAAGTGTCTTCCGCGAAATCGGCAACTGTAACTATATCGCCGAGCAACAACTCCCTGTCGAATGTTTTTGCAACTTCTGCCACCTTGTATTTCGGCGCAGCGTTTGCCTTTTTGAAATGTCCCAAAAGGCAATTATTGGTGCGTTTTTCTTTTTTATTGTCATAGGCAAGCTGAACGGCTTCGTAGCCATCTGTTTCAACTGTTTTCACTTGCGTGACAACACATGGACCAGCTTCAATTACGGTACAGGGAATATTTTTCCCTTCCGTATCAAAAACGGATGTCATTCCGATTTTTTTTCCAATAATTCCTGGCATGTTTATTTGTTTAATTTTTACTAAAACTTACCCGTTTCCGTATCAGGAAGCCTGAGTAAGCGATTATCTGTTATATATTTATTAATTTTTATCTTCAACTTTCGTCATTATTTTTTCACACTGTCGAAAATGTCATCACACTTTGATTTCTACTTCTACTCCACTTGGCAATTCAAGCTTCATAAGCGCATCAACTGTTTTTGGCGTAGAGCTGTAGATATCCAGCAAACGCTTGAATGCACACAGTTGAAACTGTTCGCGTGCTTTTTTGTTTACAAAAGTAGAACGGTTTACCGTAAAAATCTTCTTTTGCGTAGGCAATGGTATAGGTCCGCTTACTATTGCGCCTGTCAATTTCACTGTTTTTACGATCTTCTCTGCCGATTTATCAACGAGAGTGTGATCGAATGATTTGAGCTTTATTCTAATTTTCTGACTCATTATTAAACTGTTTAAAATTTCATTTTAACTTATTCAGGTTTTTTATTTTTTATTCATCATCAGCAATTTTCTTTCCTGATGCTTTTTCTATTACTGTTTTTGCTATACTTGCAGGCACTTCTTCGTAATGAGAAAATTCCATTGTAGAGGTTGCCCGTCCTGATGTAATGGTACGCAATACTGTTACATAGCCGAACTGTTCCGATAATGGAACTTTTGCTTTTACTACCTGTGCATTTCCTTTGGCTTCTGTTCCTACAATCATTCCTCTACGGCGATTAAGGTCGCCAATCACATCTCCCATATATTCATCGGGAGTAACAACTTCCAGCGACATTATCGGTTCCATCAATACCGGATTTGCTTTGATTGCCGCATGACGAAACGCCGTACGGGCGCAAATTTCAAACGAAAGCGAATCGGAATCAACCGGATGGAACGAACCATCTTTTAATTCTATTTTCATACTTTCTATTTCGTAACCTGCAAGCGGTCCGTTGACCATTGCAGCCTTAAATCCTTTTTCTACCGATGGAATATATTCTTTTGGAATATTACCGCCTTTTACGCTGTCAATAAATTGTAATCCTGTGATTTCCTTGTTGTCAACAGGTCCTATTGTTATTACAATATCGGCAAATTTACCGCGACCGCCCGTCTGTTTCTTAAACACTTCGCGATGTTCGCATGTTTTGCGCAAAGCTTCTTTATAGTTAACCTGCGGCGCTCCCTGATTGATTTCAACGCCAAATTCACGTTTCAGTCTGTCAACAATAATTTCCAAATGAAGCTCGCCCATTCCGCTGATGATTGTTTGACCGTTGTCTTCGTCTGTTTTTACGGTAAAAGTAGGATCTTCCTCGGCAAGTTTTCCAAGCGCAATACCTAATTTGTCAAGGTCTTTTTGTGTTTTTGGTTCGATTGCCAAACCGATAACAGGATCGGGGAATGTCATCGATTCCAGCGATATTATATGTTTTTCGTCGCAAATGGTATCGCCGGTGCGCAAATCCTTAAAACCCACACATGCGCAAATATCTCCCGCTTCTACAAATTCAATAGGATTTTGCTTGTTTGAGTGCATTTGATATAAACGTGCAACGCGTTCTTTTCGCTGCGAGCGACTGTTATAAACATAGCTTCCGGCATCTATGTGTCCCGAATAGACTCTGATAAATGCCAAACGTCCTACATAAGGGTCGGTTGCTATTTTGAACACCAGTGCGCAAAACGGCTCTTTTGCATCCGACTTGCGGGATATTTCGTTATTATCATCATCTACGCCAAAAACTTCTCCTTTGTCTAAAGGACTCGGCAGATAGCGAACTATTGCATCAAGCAAATACTGTACGCCCTTGTTCTTAAATGACGAACCGCACATTACAGGCACAACTTTCATCGCTATTGTTGCCTTACGCAATGTTTCAACAATTTCTTCTTCCGATATGGAATTCGGATCATCAAAAAACTTTTCAAGAAGCACATCGTTAAATTCGGCTATTGATTCTATAAGTTTTTCGCGGGCTGCATCTACTTCTTCCTGCATATCGGCAGGCACCTCTTCAACAACAAAGTTATGAGTTACCGTTTTATCATCGAAAAATATATACGCTTTATTCGTTATAAGATCAACAACGCCTTTGAACAGTTCTTCCGCTCCTATCGGCAATACTATTGGAACAGGATTTGTTCCCAGTTTGTCTTTCATTTGCTGAACTACATTCATAAAATCGGCGCCTATTCTGTCCATTTTATTTACGTAGGCGATACGGGGAACTTTATATTTTTCGGCTTGGCGCCATACTGTTTCCGATTGCGGTTCAACGCCGCCTACGGCACAAAATGTAGCAACCGTTCCATCCAATACGCGCAACGACCGTTCCACTTCTACTGTAAAGTCAACGTGTCCGGGCGTATCTATAAGATTTATCTGATATGTTTTATCGGCGTAATTCCAAAAAGTTGTAGTTGCCGCAGATGTAATAGTAATACCGCGTTCCTGTTCCTGCACCATCCAGTCCATAGTAGCTGCGCCATCATGCACTTCGCCAATTCGATGCGTTTTGCCCGTATAAAATAAAATACGCTCTGATGTAGTCGTTTTGCCTGCATCAATATGCGCCATGATTCCTATATTTCGCGTATATTTTAAATCTCTTGCTGTCATTTATTTTTATTTACTCTCAATCGTGCGGAATTAAAACTTGAAATGTGCAAATGCCTTATTTGCTTCCGCCATTCTGTGCATGTCTTCTTTACGTTTGAATGCTGCGCCTTCCTGATTGTAGGCTGCTACTATTTCGGCGCATAATTTTTCCGCCATTGAGCGTCCCGAACGTTTACGAGCAAACATAATCATGTTTTTCATGCTGATTAAAATTTTTCTTGCGGGTCTCACTTCAACGGGCACTTGAAAGTTTGCACCGCCAATACGTTTACTTTTAACCTCAACCTGAGGCGTAACGTTTTCAAGCGCTTTTTTCCAAACGTCGAGAGGAGCCTTGTCCGAATCTTTCATCTTCTCGCCTATCATATCTATGGCATCATAGAATATCTTATAGGCAATACTCTTCTTTCCCTGTAACATCAAACCGTTTACAAACCGGGTAACCAGCACGTCGCCGAATTTGGGGTCGGGAAGCAGAATCCTCTTTTTAGGCTTCGATTTTCTCATTTGTTCTTAATTTTTTACTTTATTTTTTTATTCTTTGCTTAAATTAACCGGTTGTTACTGCCGGTTTTCGCTGTTGATTACTTTTTCTTTGGACGTTTGGTTCCGTATTTCGAGCGCCGCTGATTGCGTCCTTCCACTCCTGCAGCATCAAGCGCTCCGCGAACAAGGTGATAACGCACACCCGGAAGGTCTTTAACACGACCGCCGCGAACAAGCACTATGGAGTGTTCCTGCAAGTTATGTCCTTCGCCCGGAATATAAGCGTTCACTTCTTTTCCGTTTGTTAACCTTACACGCGCAACCTTACGCATTGCCGAGTTCGGCTTTTTGGGCGTTGTAGTGTAAACGCGCACGCATACGCCTCTGCGTTGAGGACATGCGTCCAATGATGGTGCTTTACTGCTGTTTTCTGCCTGCAAGCGTCCTTTTCTTACTAATTGTTGAATTGTTGGCATAAATTACTGTTATTCAAATCTATTATGTTTATCTTTCCTCTAAAATGGGTTGCAAAGGTAAATCATTTTTTTAATATGGCAAATATTTATCAACATTTTTTTGATACATATAGAGGTATTTTTTAGCTTTTAATCGTTAAATTTTCTTAAAACAGGGTTTTATTTTATTAAACCGGCTGTGAATGTACGGCAAGTCTCATTATTATACTATTAATTTTTAAGAAAAATTTCAAAAAATTAATGCAAAAAAGAAATTGGAAATCCAAAAGTCGGAAAGTTATTTTGAAGATTTCAAGTTTTTATAAAATATTAAGGTAACGAATTTTCTGATTTTAAACTTTATCAACTTTACAAATTTATCGTATATTTGCAGCAAAATTTTCAATAATAATGAGTATGAACGCATATATTTTCCCCGGACAGGGATCTCAATTTACAGGAATGGGCAAAACGCTTTACGATAACTTTGCAAAGTCAAAAGAAATGTTTGAAAAAGCCAACGATATTCTTGGTTTTCGCATTACCGACCTGATGTTTACGGGAGCCGATGCAGATCTTAAACAAACCAAAGTTACGCAGCCTGCAATATTTATTCATTCTACGGTTCTTGCAAACCTGCTTGATGATTTCAAGCCCGACATGGTTGCAGGACACTCGCTCGGCGAATTTTCCGCACTTGTTGCAGCAAAGGCAATGTCGTTTGAGGATGGATTAAAGCTTGTCGCTACGCGTGCAAATGCAATGCAGAAAGCCTGCGAAAAAGAACCGTCAACGATGGCGGCTGTCATTGGACTGGATGATGCAAAAGTTGAAGAAATCTGTGCAAATACAGATGGGATTGTTGTTGCTGCAAATTATAACTGCCCCGGACAGCTGGTAATTTCAGGAACAGTTGACGCCGTTGAAGCTGCATGCGTAAAATTAAAGGAAGCAGGCGCGCGCCGCGCTCTCGTTTTGCAAGTCGGCGGAGCATTTCATTCACCGCTGATGGAACCGGCTCGCATTGAACTTCAAACAGCCATTGAAGCAACGCAGTTTACAGCGCCTGTTTGCCCCGTTTATCAGAATGCAGATGCAAAGCCATATATTGATGCAGATGCAATTAAGAAAAATCTGATACAGCAGCTTACTTCGCCCGTGCGCTGGACTCAAACCATACAAAACATGTGCGCCGCCGGCGCTACTCATTTCACAGAATTAGGACCGGGTAGCGTATTGCAGGGCTTGGTAAAGAAAATAAACAGCAGCGTTGAAGCCGAAAGCAAACAGACAGTATAATTTGACCGGCGCTGCTGCTGTCTGCCAATGCGGCAGGCTTGCCGCATCAAACGTCGGATAACAACAGATACCAGTCAACATGAAACAGATACAAAAGCATAAAAAAACATTTTTATATATCGGTTTGGGGATATTAACCATTGCTTTTGTTTTCAAATTAACGGCAGCGCCTGCATATTATTTCTGGATATTATTAAGTACGGCGCTCATATTTAAAATGTTTTTTCTGACAGCTGTTTTTTCCGAAAAAGGATTCAAATTGAGTTTATGGCTCTGCTTAATTTTAACCGGCGTAGTATTGATTTTAGCATCAATGCTGTTTAAGACGGTTTTCCCAATACCTGCCTTGCATAAGGCACTTTTTTACGTAGCCATATCGCTGAAGGTAACAGGTTTGCTTTTAATGATATTTTCCAAAAGGCAAAAATAATGCAGAATGTCATACGCAGAAACGCGGCTCGCCATGTTTCTGCGGTTTACTATTGTGTACTGTTGGAGCGTTGCCTGCTCAACGTGCTTATTAATTTTTCTGCAAGTTGATCAGTTGAAAAATATACTAACATTCAAGAACGAAAATCAATTGGCAAGCAAAAACAGCTATGGACTTCGCAGGCGTGCCTGTCTCGTTTTGACAAGACGGCGTTCTTGATGCTTAAAGATGGTTATCTTGACGTTTAAAGACAGTTATCTTGGCGTTTAAAGATGGTGATGTTTAAACTAAACACGGCAATGTTTAAAATTTACAGATTTTAATTTGCATGTACATAAAACCTTATTTTTCAATCATTGGTTTTTATTTATAATTTGTTACTAATAAATGATTTGTTTCCTTATTAAGGAACAACTGAATAGCACGTTAAACAAAAAAACCGACTTCTGTAAAATACTGTCGGGGTTATGCAGCTTACAGGCATTTTTAGTTTAAGGTATTGCCTGTATGCTTCCGAACTCTTTCCAGACATTTGCGCTTTTGTAAGCAGTTACCGCACTTGCCGGTACATTTAAAGCGATGCCACTCAGATTAATTCGAGAAAAAACATTGCTGTTTATATTCTGCGGCGCCGGTTTTAAATTGGTAATGTTAGTCAAGCTGCTGCAATCACTAAATGCATAGTTTCCGATAGTTGTTACCGAATTGCCAATAGTAAAAGTGGTCAAGTCGTCACAATATCGAAAAGCAGCGCCACCGATAGTGGCTACCGAATTGCCAGTAATAACGCCTGTTAAGCCGCTGCAACCTTCAAATGCCCAGTCGCCGATTGTCTTTACCGAGTTTTGGACAGTCAGCGTGCCTGTCAAGCCCCTACAGGATGAAAAAGCGGAATTGCCGATAGCTGTTACCGAACTGGAAATTATCACTCCCGTCAATCTGCTGCAGGATGAAAAAGCCGAGTTGCCTATAGTTATTACTGAATTTGGGATGTTATAACTTCCCGTTTTACCAGCAGGGCAGGTTATCAGTACTGTTTTATTTTTATTGAACAATACGCCGTCGGCAGAAGAATATGCCGGATTGGCTGCATTCACATTAATAGATATCAAGCCGCTGCAAGATAAAAAAGCACCATCTCCGATAACTGCTACCGAATTGCCAATGGTAATATCAGTCAAGCCGCTGCAATAGTAAAAAGCCTTCTCTCCGATAGCTGTTACCGAATTAGGTATGGTCATAGCTACCAAGCCGCTACAATCACTAAAAGCATGGCTTCCAATAGTTGTTACCGAATTGGGTATGGTCACAGCGGTCAAGCCGCTGCAAAAGAAAAAAGCATAAGGGCTTACAGTTATTACCGAATTGGGAATATTCACGGCAATTAAGTTGATGCAACCTTCAAATGCCCAGTCGCCAATAACGGTTACCGAATTTGGGATGTTATAACTTCCCGTTTTACCATCAGGACAGGTTATCAGTGCTGTTTTGTTTTTATTTAACAATACGCCGTCGGCAGAAGAATATGCCGGATTAGCTGCATCCACGTTAATGGCAGTCAAGCTGCGGCAATAGATAAAAGCTTTATCTCCGATAGCTGTTACCGAATTGGGTATGGTTAACTTACCGGTTATCTTATCACATCCGAAAAAAGCACAGTCTCCGATTGTGGTTACACCGTCATGTATAATCAGTGTTTTTATGTTGTCATAGTAGTTGTACCACGGCACGGTTTTTGCAGACGCATAATTTTCCATAGCGCCGTCTCCGCTTACAGTAAGAGTATAGTTACCGCGTACATCGGTAATTATCCACGTACATTCGCCTGTTGTGCCGGAATCCACCGGAACAGCTACAGGGTCATCCTTGCTGCACGAAGCCGTCAACAGCAGCACAAGGGCTGCAAGTATTTTAATATGTTTCATTTTTTATAATTTAATATACCAAGTTATATGTTACATGTTTTTACTGTTCACCGTTATGGCAGTTGAGATACATGCATTATTACAGGAGGCAGATTGTTTACTGTTATGGTAATAGTGCCTGCAAGATGCCATGGAAAAAATGTATTAGGAGAAGCAGAAACCCAAAATCCAACTACTACGTCATTTACATCAACAGTTCCAATATGTACCCAATATTGAGAGGATGTTATGCTGACAGTCGGCTCTTTTATATTTGTATAAATTTCAAAAAACAAACTGTTCAACGGTTCGCCATCCAATTTTGCACTTTCGCCATCAGCAGAGAAAACCAGAGAAGTACCCGCCGGAGTAACAGTCAGTACAGGTCTTTCCTGCGTAACATCTATAACTATGGGCGTTGCCGTGCCCGAACTTACGGTTACTGTAGCCGGCGGCGGCGCCGTAGCGGAAGTATTGGCAGCAGCAGACAGCGAAAATGTGCTTTCGTCTGCATTTTTACTGACACTCAGCCATGATTGGCTTGATACGGCGTCCCATTCCCTATTGCGACTTGCATGCACGCGAAAAATTTTATTGCCGGCAATGCCCTGAAGCGAAAAAACAACAGGATTAAGGGGATATACCGAAAGCGCCGCTTCCTGCTCTACGACTGCAGACCATAGTATGTTTTCTCCTGATTTGATAGAAACGCCTGCCCGTTCGGGAGCTACAAGGTCAACAGGATCTGCCGACAGCGTAAAGGTATTTGCTGTTTTGGCAATATGTACCCACGACCGGGTAGATGTTACATCCCACGTCTCATTTTTGGGTACGGTTACTGTAAATGTAGCCGGCTCATCACGCCATCCGTTCCCCTGCGATACGCTTAAACCGTCCGCCGAAAAAAGGACAGGGGTGAAATCGGGAGTTATTTTCCATATTTGAGGCTCTTCATCCCTGCTGCACGAAGCCGCCAGCAGCAGCGTAAGGGCTGCAAGTATTTTAATATGTTTCATGTTTTTATAATTTTTAAAATATTATTAAATTATGCCGAACATATCAGGTAGAATCCCGCCTGATGCCTGACATTATGCTGCATGTAAAAATATTATCTTCCATCGATTTGAAAATAATATATACGTCCATCGTAGCAGAAATGATAGTTCAAATTAACATTGATAGTCATATCGACGCGCTATGTTTCTACTTTCTGTATTTTATATTTAAACTGTTTCGTTTTTTGAAAAGCCTGTTATCAATCTTTCCTTTTCACAAACACTGAATACGCAACTGAAGATCTTGTATAATCATCAATGGCAAGTTCGTATTCCTCTCCGTTTTTCCATAATTTGGCTACAAAGTGACCGGCATCATTTTCTTCGTATCCTGATGCATATACATCTCCCTCGAATACGCAAACAGAATACACTTCAGCACCTTTTGTTCCATCCGTAAGATTTTGCGCCACTCCGTTTTTCCACAATTTGGCTACTCGCTTGCCGTCTTCATTCTTTTCGTATCCTGCCGCATATACATCGCCATCCGACACATACACAGAACGAATTATGGCATCTTTTGTTCCGTCGGTAAGATTTTGCACTGCGCCGTTTTTCCACAGTTTGGCAATACTCGGACTGCCGTAATTTGCGGCGCTCTTTTCGTACCCGCCTGCATATACATCGCTGCCGGATACGTACACAGACAAGGCATTAGCATGTTTTGTACCATCCGTAAGATTTTGCGCAATTCCGTTTTTCCATAATATTGCCACATAGTTAATAAAGCCTGTTTTCCATTCGTTTCCTGCTACATAAACATCACTGCCCGACACAAAAACAGAAAAGGCACAGGCATCATTGCCATTTGCAGAGCTAATCCTTTTCGCCACGCCGTTTTTCCATAATGTTGCTGCATTTGGCACAGCGCTTTCTCCTCTTTGTCCTGCTATATATACATCGCCGTCCGATACATAAACAGAACGTGCATAGGTATATTGTGTCTCATTTGTAAATTCCTGTTCCTCGCCGTTTTTCCATAATCGGATTATATGGCTATCATCCCCTGCGGCATATACATCATTACCTGATACATATACCGAGCGAACTTCAAAATAATTGTATACAAGTCTTTTTGCCTTGCCGTTTTTCCATATTACAGGTATTACATTTCTTTCGTATCCCCCAACATATATATCGGGTTCTACAGTTACGCTGCATACGGCTTTCACCGTACCCGAAGCTACGGTAATCACGGAATTGCCTATTTCTACGGCAGTTACTTTTCCTGCATCGCTGACTGTGGCAACAGTTTCGTTGCTGCTGCTCCACGTAAGGGCTTGGTCGGTTGCATTTTCAGGGATTATTTCTGCCCAAATTATATATGTTTCACCTACTGTAAGTTTTACAGATGTTTTATCAAGCGTTATTTCGCTAATTTTTACTGTATTATCATCCTTGCTGCACGAAGCCGCCAACAGCAGCGCAAGGGCTGCAAATATTTTAATATGTTTCATTTTTTATTTTTAAAATTTATGTCTTAAATTTACTTAATTTCAGTGATTTATCAAAATAAATGCTGTGAGTTCTCTTTTTCAGCTGCCTGCTTGAATTGCGAAAGTTGAATTAAAAACTAAAACCCATTTTAATTTTTATGGCATCTACATTCGTACTAACGAAATTCATATTATTAATCGGATCGCGGAATTCCACTCCTTGAACTTCATAGCCAATTCCGAACAGTAAGGCAACTCCGTGTATTCTCAATCTTACGCCTGCCACCGGACTGAAAAAAATGCCGGCTGCGTCAAAGCTACTGCTGCCATTAAAAGAATAGCCCAGTTCCAATGAAAAATACGGAGATATCTTTTTATTTATGAAATTAACTCTGAAATCGGCAAAAATCGGTATCAAGGCAGTACTTTCGCCGGTGTAGTAATGTACTCCGGTTCCTACTCCCAACGAAAAATAAGGATTAAATCTGTAGCCGTTAATAATATCCAAAACAAGGCTGTTGCCGCCGTTCCCATCCAGTCCGAAAGCGTAGCCTGTTTCTATAATTCCGCAATAACCCGATCTTTTCTTCGAATAGCTGTAATTATTCGCCTTGCTTTTGATTTCTTCTTTTGTCAGTTTTTCTATTTCGTCCATTTGAAACACAAAAACGTTATTGTCTGCCGTTTGAATTTTCACGGATTTATTCGGAATCTGTTCCACGATAATACCGTGAATAATGCTGCCGTTTTTCAGATAAACAACATCCTTATAGCCTGCTTGAGAAAAAGCAACTGTTGAAATCAATGCTGCAATAATTAATAATATATATTTTTTCATCTTTTATAATTTAATATACCAAGTTTTATGTTGCATATTTTTACTGTTCATCGAGGTATTTGAGATACATTAATTATTACAGGAGGCAAATCGGTGTTGTTTGCCTTTATAGTAATCGTACCCGGAGGATGCGGCGTATTTGTACTATTAGGAATAGCGGAAACAGAAAATGTTTTTATAACGCCATTTACATCATAAGTTCCAATATTTATCCAGTAAACAGGGCTTGTTACAGTAATACTCGGTGTTTTTATATTTGTAGAAATCTTGAAATAAAACAAGCCGCTTCCAGGCAATGGCTGTCCATCCAGTGTTGCGCTATGTCCATAAGCATCAAAAACAAGAGAAGTACCCGCCGGAGTAACGGTTAATTCAAGTTTTTCCTGCGTAACATCTATAACTATGGGCGTTGCCGTACCCGAACTGACAGTTACGGTAGCCGGCGGCGACGCCGTAGCGGAAGTATTGGCAGCGGCAGACAGCGAGAATGTGCCTTCGTCTGCATTTTTGCTGACATTAAGCCATGATTGGCTTGATACGGCGTCCCATTCTTTATAGCGATTCGCATATACATGAAAAGTTTCATTGCCGGCAACGCCTTGAGGTGAAAAGACAACAGGATCAGTCGGATACACCGAAAGCGCAGCTACCTGTTGTACGAATAAAGACCTTATCACATATTCTCCTGATTTTACCAGCACAATTGCAGGTTCGGGCGCAAGGTCAACAGGATCTGCCGACAGCGTAAAGGTATTTTCTGTTTTGGCAATATGCACCCATGACAGGGTAGATGTTACATTCCATGTCTCTTTTTTGGGTACGGTTACGGTAAATGTAGCCGGACCATCCATCCATTTATCTATGAATAATACTCTTAGCCCATCTGCCGAAAACGACATAGAACTTGTCTCGGGAGTTACTTCCCATATTCGAGGACTGTAATCATTTCTGCACGAAGCAAGCATCATTAACAGCGTAGCGGCTGTAATAAAAAATTTGATTTTCTTTTTCATAATATTGTTTTTTTACATTTAAAAAAGCAGGAAAAATCAGGGAAGTGAAATCCCCTGATTTTTCTGTTTTTATTTAACAGTCTGCTGTTAATGCCCATCGGTTTGATAGTCGTATATTCGTCCATCGCAATAGAAGCGGTAATATAAGGAAACATCCGTCTCCATACCGCCGCCGCTCAGTGTATAGTTAAGCGATTCGAACGGCTTGTGCCGTACAGCAGGATCCGTGCTGGTAACAGGCTGCCATTTGCTGTCGTTTTCATTATATTCAAAATCCTGTACAAGAGTGTATTCTGGGTTGCCTTCGTGAGTGCCTCCCTGACCCCATTTGCCGTGGCCGTAAGATTGATGATGAGCCTTTATCTTGCACTCTATGCGTATTCGGTATTCAGTTTTTACTTTTTCAAACACCCTGTAATAATACATGGGATAATTCATTCCTCCTTTAAGCGGCACTGTTACGGGACTGCCGATTACTTTAACTTCCTGTCCATTGTCATAATGTATCGACAGGCTGGAAATGGTAAAATTAGAATAATTGGAAATGGTACCTCCAGAACCGGGAGATGCCTTAATGTTGAAAATATCAATAACAACATTGTTCAGAGGCTCGTTGGGATAAAACTCCTGCGAGGTAAAGGTGTAGCTGAGGGTATTGGTAAGCATGGCTGCAGTATTGTCGGCAAGGTGGTTTATTTTATATGAAATAGGCACGCCTACATTTACATCCGATACTATGGAACCATCAATTAGAAAATCTCTGATTTTGTCAAAACTGCCCAAGGCAACTTCCAAGCCTGCTTGCGGGTCGCCGCCCAACTGTACTACGGTACATTTTGATTCATTAACAGTCTTTTTTTCCTGCGATCCATAACTCATTTCCAAGCTTGAATACGCTGCGCTGAGAGATCTTTTAAGCTGCTGTACCGATGCGGTAGATTCGTACAGCAGCACGTAAGCGCGTCCGTACGAAACGCTGCTTACATAGCATATCGGATTGCCGTTGCCCGTATAGTTTTTCAAGTCCTGCTCGGTAATATCATCGGTAAACACTCCTATGAAGCCTTCCTGAGCTTCGTATGACATGGTAAAATAGATTTGACGGAACATAACTGCCACATAACTTTTTGTTTCGCTGAAACTGCCGCCGAATGACGATTGAAGTTCGGCTCCCCACATGTCAACATTAAGGTCAAGCTTGTAAGCCATTTCCTCTATGCTTTGAACCTGCTCTATTTCCAAAGAATACTGCGCGCCCAAATTGCTGTGCAAATGCTGCGACAGAAGCTCGTTCATTGCCTGAGTTACAGACGAAGGTCTCATCTCTACATCCTTGTACCATTCGTCCACATCGGCATTGCCTGTTACGGCGCTCAGGTAAACGCGCCCGGGCCTGCGTTTGCCTACAATGGGGATGGTTGAAGGCACACCGTCTCGTAAAGTTCTTCCCTGCACAAGCGCTCCGGGGTACAGGTCTGTCCACGGATTGTAAGTAGCAAACTCTCTTGGATTTTCCGCAATATCGTAGGTTTTTCGCGTTTTTACGGAATACCCGCCGGCATTATTTTGAATGCCTGTTTCGGGGTCGGTATAACTGGGTTCATCTTTATGATTTTCCAGCGTATCGACGCTTTCGAGATGTTTCCTGTTTTCTGTAATTTGCAGATAACCGCCACTTTCGAGCAGAGCCTGTATTTTCTGCTGCTCGGGGGTTAATGCGTTAGGATCGGGGTCGGCAAGGTCTTTTCCGCAGCCTGCTGCCAAAATGCCGACAATTGTTAAATTAAGTAATAACTTTTTCATTTTTTTTAATTTTAAATAATAATATTGTTAATCTGTAATTTGTATTGTATTAAGGATTTTTAAAATAAAATGTATTTCCCGTTTTAAAATTTTCCGCATTATTAATAGGTTCTGTAATTAGCCTTGAAACTGTAGCTCAGTTGAAATCCTATGTTGCAATAATTGAAGCCATCCGTAAATTTTACTGTTCGGAAAGGCGTATTGCTTAAGGTTCCTCCTGCCGCATCGTTACCTACGACTTTCCATCTTTGCGAAGACCAGTCGAATGCAAATACCACTTCCTTGTTGTAGGTTCTGGTTTGGGAAGGATAGTCGTCGCTGCCTATAATATAATGAATTCTTCTGACGTTGGTGTATGAAACGGTGAACGACAGCCTAATCTGCCGGCTTGTATTTATGCCGAGCTCTCCGGTACTTGCGGTTATGTAATAGCTTTTGCTTGTAGCATAAGGCTCGGTCAGAACATTGGTAATGCCCGATGGTATGCTGCGTATCAGCGTCCATCCTGTTACATTCGGATTTCCCGGATTTTCCGGATCTGAAACATAAATATTGACAGAACCCACTGAAAATTTGGAGCGATTACATAGATGTCCGTTGCCTCCGGACATGGTTAACTTGTTGGAATAAATGCTTTGCAGAGTAATTTCCACATTATTAACCTTTGCAGCCTCGTAATAATCCACGTCCCTGCAATTTACGTTTATATCCTTATAGGTTACAACAGAGCGGTTATTGTTTACATACATTAATGTGTAGTATATGGGAGCGCCCACATTGTCGCGGCTGAAAACAGAGCCGTTTATAATAAAGTCACGCAGGGCGGTCGGGCTGTATATTACTTCAAGCCCGTCTGTTGCATTTCCTCCTATTTGCATCATTCTTATTGAAGCGGCATTATAGGTATATATGTCCCTGCCGGTAAGCAGCTCATCGGAATCAGGGTCGAAAATTTTACCTAAGGTTTCCGCGGCAAGCGTATATTTGCTGTCGATTTCGTAGAGCAAAACAAAATACCTGCCGTAAGATACCGATGAAATGTAGCATAAAGGATTGTTTTCGTAAACGTAAGGCTTAAGATATTCCACTTTCATTTTATCGTTAAACAGGCTGTCGATGCCGGGGAAATCATAAGACATCGTAAAATATACCTGCTCCAGTTTTATCATTATCCACGTTTTGTCTGTCCTCGACCAGTTTACCGACTGAAAGGTTCCACCCGTTTGCAGGTCAAAGTTATCGACATTCATATCCAGATAAAAAGCCATTTCTTCCGTGCTGTGAACAAATTCCTGAGAATAAGTAAAGCGCGCGGGAAATCCGCTTGTGTACGGAGCCAGAATTTCGTTCATTGCCTGCGTTACGCACGAGCCTGTAAATTCTGCAATATCGTGCGTGTAATTCATTCCTGCCTGTCCCGATACTAAATCAAGATAAATGCGCCCCGGCTTGCGATAGCTGCTTAAGGGCGCCATGGCAAGCTGATTGTCGCGTACCGAAATCCCCTGAATGAGATTGCCGGGCCATACCGCATCCATCGATTGAAAGCTCAAACTGTTTCCTGTAAAGGCGTTGCCGAATTTTTGCTTTTCCATGGTAACCGGAATGTAATAATCGGCGGTAGGTGTATATGGCGGCGACAACAAAACAGCGCTGCCCTCGGTTCGCGATATGGTGTCTTCAACAACTCCCGTAACGGGAACAGTGTCCAGCATACTTATGCTGTTGAGATAATCCGATATGGCTGTAAGCCTTTCCTTTTGCAAAGCTTCCATATCAATGCCCTTTTCACATGCATTAAACAATAATGCCAATCCTGTCAAAATTAATAGTTTTTTCATTTCTGTCGGTATTTTATTTAGCACAAAAATATAAATAAATTAAAAATTAAGCGACATTTTAAAGTTAAATATTATTAAATATTTATTTTTGCAGCAAAAAACATCATTTAAGTTTTACTGCCCCTGCACTTTAATTTGTATATTGCTCATTTTAAGATCTGTATAAATTACATGTCAAAGCAAGATTACAAACGAAAATTAATCAATAGAGATGCAGGGTTTTGTATGCTGCATATTTAAATTTTGCAAAACAGATACTGCCTGTGTTTTTCTTTTTGTGTATTGATAAAAAAATACCGATAATAATCGTTTTTTTATGCTCAATTTTATCTGCAAAGAATCGATTATCCGAATCGAATGGTCTGTTTTTTCGCTGAAATTTCAATTTCCATAAGGGATGAACCGCTTCATTAATCTTCTGAAATAAAAAAAATAATATTTTTTGCCTGTATTTTCACATAAATTCATATCTTTGAAGCCGTTTTAAAATAAATATAAGGATTTTGAATGTATAACAGGGAAATTAAAAACAGCTTGCGAATTACAATTATTAACTAAATAAATACATCACTCATGAGAGTTTATCAAACAGAAGAAATCAGGAACATCGTGCTGCTTGGCAGTGCAGGCGCAGGAAAAACCACGCTTGCCGAAGCAATGATGTTCGACGGTAAAGTGATCGACCGTCGGGGGACGGTTGATGCCAAAAACACAGTATCGGACAGCAGCGAAATCGAACAGATTTATCAGCGCTCCATATATTCGAGCGTGCTGTTTACCGAATACAATGACAAAAAAATAAATCTGATCGATTCGCCCGGCTCCGACGACTTTTCGGGAGGAACGTTTGCCGCGTTCAAAGTTGCCGATACGGGCATAATGGTTATCAATGCTCAAAACGGCGTTGAAGTAGGCACCGAAATTTTTGCGCGTTACGCCGAACGGCATGAAAAGCCGATGATTATCGCCGTTAATTATTTAGACCACGAAAAAGCAAACTGGGAAAATACGCTCGATTCGCTGCGTCAAACCTTTGGCAACAAGCTTACGCTTGTGCAGTATCCCGTAAATCCGGGCAACGGGTTTAACGAAATTGTAGATGTTTTGCTGATGAAATTATTCCGCTTCAAAGGCGATAACGGAACTTTCGAGGCTGTAGACATACCCGAAAGCGAACTGGAACGCGCAAAAGAATTGAACGCCGCACTTATAGAATCGGCTGCCGAAAACGATGAAACCTTAATGGAACTCTTTTTTGACAAGGGCGTGCTTACCGAAGACGAAATCCGCAAGGGCTTGCGTGCAGGACTTAAAACGCGCGGAGTAATTCCAATATTCTGCATGGCTGCAAAAAAAGATATTGGCACAAAGCGTTTATTGGAATTTATCATAAACGTTGCTCCAAAACCAAACGAATCGCGCGAATACAAAACCGTAGAAGGCGAAGTAATTCCATGCAACCCTAACGGTTCGCCATCGTTATTCATATTTAAAACCGCAATAGAACAGCATCTCGGCGAAGTTTCGTATTTTCGCGTAATGTCGGGAAAAATTACCGAAGGCATGGATTTGATAAATGCAAACAACGAAACCAAAGAACGCATTTCGGCATTATATGCCGTTGCCGGGAAAAAACGCGAAAAAGTTACGGAAATGCTTGCAGGCGACATTGGCTGCACCGTAAAGCTGAAATCATCGCGCCGCGACCAGACCCTGAACGGCGAAGGTAAAAGATGGCAATTCCTGCCTGTTAAATATCCCAACCCGAAATTCCGTACCGCAATAAAGGCAAAAGATCAAAAAGATGACGAAAAACTCGGCGAAATATTAAACCGCACGCACATGGAAGATCCGACAATTATTGTTGAATATTCAAAAGAACTGAAACAGATAATATTGAGCGGACAGGGCGAACATCATATAAACATCCTGAAATGGCATCTTACCAATACGCATAAAATAGAAGTAGAACTGTTTGCGCCCAAAATTCCATATCGCGAAACCATTACCAAACTTGCCGCTGCCGACTATCGCCACAAAAAGCAGTCGGGAGGCGCAGGGCAGTTCGGCGAAGTGCATTTGCTGATTGAACCCTATATAGAAGGAGTTGCCGAAAACAACAGATTTAAATTCGACGGTAAAGAGCTGGTACTGAATCTCAAAGGAAAAGAAGAATTTAATCTTGACTGGGGCGGAAAACTGATTTACTACAACTGCATAGTAGGCGGATCAATAGATGCACGCTTTATGCCTGCAATTCTTAAAGGCATAATGGAAAAAATGGAAGAAGGACCTCTTACAGGCTCGTATGCGCGCGATATTAAAGTTTACGTTTACGATGGGAAAATGCATCCTGTTGATTCAAACGAAATATCATTCAAACTTGCAGGACGCAATGCATTTAAGGATGCCTTTAAAAAGGCTGCTCCCAAAATCATGGAACCCATATACAATATCGAAGTGTTTGTGCCAGGCGACAGCATGGGCGACGTAATGAGCGACCTGCAAAATCGCCGCGCCATGATTGAAGGAATGAACAGCGAAAAGGGATTTGAAGTTATTAAGGCGCGAGTGCCTCTGGCAGAGATGTACAAATATTCGACAACATTAAGCTCGCTCACTTCGGGACGGGCAACGTTTACAATGAAATTTGCCGAATACCAGCAAGTTCCTGCCGAAGTTCAGGACAGACTGCTGAAAGCTTACGAAGCCGAAGAAAAAGACGAATAACGGTAAATATTACAGGCTGTTAAGTATAACAGTCTGTTTAATTTTAATTTGCACACGGGAGGAATGTTTTCATTTTGTCCCGTGTGTTTTATTCAAACCTGAAAATATTGTCGTAAGAGCAGTTATCTTAATACATTTAACTTATATTAATACAGATGGTTTTTGTGTATTAAATTCACGTTTGCTATTTAGTGTTAAAAATAATGATTGCCATTTGTTATTTTTGTGTCAAGACAAAAGTAAAATATAAGATCTAAATATATAAAGCATAATATTTTTACAAATTAACGGCTGTGTTTTTCATTATAAATCATAATGACTTTGTTGCAACGGATATATGAACATAATTATCAATGAAACCTCCTTGCTTATTATCAAGCTATCTTATAAGAGTCCGGCAAGCCAATCTCCGTAAATTTATTCAATAACAGGCACTTTAACTTTACTTCGGTTGTCTGATTTTTTACTGTTCCGGCCTTGAGTTCTCCACCGAAAATCGTTTTGTACCTGAACATGACCACTTCATTCAAACTCCTTGGTGATACTTTTCTTTTTCTTTCCATGCTTCCAAGCCTTCTTTCCGTATGTATTCTATAGTTTCATTTCGTTGAATCAGATACTCGGGGAGCGGCTTTTTCTTCTCCGGCAGAGTAACAGCCCCATTCTTTGGCGGTGGAATAACCTGCCGGACAGCGTTTCCCAAAACTTCTCTGAATCCAAATTTATCATACGCCCCATCTCCCCTGAAACTTTTTAACCGATGCGACTCTCCTTTCAGCATACGGCTTCCAACAGAGGCATCATCCTGTTCATTACCTGTGAGTTCTACCGGGAGGATTTCCCGGGTAACCAAATCAGCACACACATGAAGTTTCCGCCATGTACGATGCTTACTCCATCCGTGCTTGCGGACTTTCCATTCTCCTTCGCCATAAACCTTCAGACCCGTGGAATCTACGCCGACAACCAGATTTTCGCCTTTATTCAGGCGATTGCTTATCTCTACCGGAAGGATTCCCTGACGACGGCACAGAGTCGTACAGTCGGGTACAGGTAAATCTTCTTTGCCCATCAACTGCAATAAACTTGTCAGAAAACCCATACTTTGACGGTAACGCAGACCATAGTTAAGTTTCATCAGCAGGCAACACGCAATTGTAAAAGTCAAATAATTCGTTACATGTTTTCTATCTTTGACACGTAATAAGAATTATCATGACAAACTCATCTTTACTATCGCAAACCTTAGCCCATCGGATGTTGGGTTGC
>JAISDB010000049.1 GCA_031265155.1 Prevotellaceae bacterium
CAAAAGTTTTTCACGAAGCCTTGGTGGTGGAATTGGTAGACACGCGGGACTTAAAATCCCGTGATCTTTATGATCTTGCGGGTTCAAGTCCCGCCCGGGGTACAATTCAAATAACGAAATTTTATTATTCAAACGGTTCCTAACTTTGTCCAAAAAATATGTTTGTCATGGATTATAGAAATATACTTATTTCATTAGGATTCAGTCCAAAAGAAAATGTTTCCGATGTTTTCTCGAAAGTGTATCGATTGGTTGACAATTACACTGTTGAAGTAGATTTTGAGAAAAATACGATTAACTATGGCAGTCTTATTCAATCTGATAGAAAAACAACTCAAAACTTCTCCCAACCCGAAAACTTTGTAGTATTGGAATGTGTTAATCGTTTACTTGAAAAAGGTTACAAGCCCCAAAATATTATTCTCGAAAAAACTTATCCAGCTGGTCGTGGAACTACAAAACGATTAGATATTTTAGTAAAAAAAGATGACGAGCCATATTTGATGATTGAGTGCAAAACTTATGGAGAAGAATTTGAAAAAGAACTAAAAAATATTAAAAAAAATGGCGGACAACTCTTTACATACTTTCAGCAGGATACCAAAGTGGAACTGTTAATGCTTTATGCTTCCGATATTATTAATAACCCAAATCCCGAATATAGAATTATAAAAATAGAAGAAGAATTTAGAAATGCTGGTAATGTAAAAAATGTTATTGAGTTTTGGGATAAAGAGTTTCACGAAAAAGGATTTTGGGAAAATCCACCATATAATTTTCATGTTGAAATATTTACAAAATCTGATTTGAAGGAACTTACCGAAGCAGAGGGCAATAAATTGTTTAATGGTTTTGCTTCTATTTTACGAAAACATTCTGTATCGGACAAACCGAATGCGTTCAATGTAATCTTCAATTTGTTTTTGGCGAAACTATATGATGAACAAAAACGTGACACAGATGAATTGGAGTTTTATTGGCACAAAGACGATGACCCTGTTGATTTTCAAGTACGTTTATATAATCTTCATGCAAAAGGATTGAATGAATTTTTGAAAAAAGAAATCGAAGGAATCAGAGATGAAGATTTTAGAGTAGAAACTCCGAATGAACTTAAAAAAGCAAAAAAGAAATTCCTTAAATTCAATAAACTGTTTGACATCAAGAGTGTATTGGATGATAATGATTTTGAACAAAATCACCGTGTATTGAAAGCTGTGGTAGAAATGCTTCAAAAATATCAAATACGTTATCCGCGTAAGCAACGTCATTTGAGCGATTTTTTTGAATTATTACTTACTACCGGCTTAAAGCAAGAAGCGGGACAGTATTTCACTCCTCCACCTGTTGCCAAATTTATTATAAAGTCCTTACCCATACATGAAATACTGGAAAAAGAAATAAATCAGGAAGAACCCAAATTACCGGTAGTCATAGATTATGCCACAGGAAGCGGACATTTTATCACCGAAATTTTGGAAGAATATCAAGACATTATTGATGGTTTAGATACTTCAAATTATTTTCCTAAAGCAAAGCAAAAGGTTAAAACATGGTCAAAAGACGGAGACCCTTATTCGTGGGCTGCTCAATATGTTTATGGTATAGAGAAGGATTATCGTTTGGTAAAAGTGGCAAAAGTAGGTTGTTATTTTTACGGGGACGGTTTGGCTCAAATCGTTCATGGTGATGGACTGGACAGTTTTGCTAATTCAAAATCATATATAGGATTGTTGAAAGACAATATCCATACTGAAGATTCTGCCAAAAATAAATTCTCAATAGTGGTATCTAATCCTCCCTATTCAGTAAAAGATTGCAAGGATGATTTGGAGTATATCGGTGCAGAGAAAGATTTCGAACTGTACAACAGTTTGACAGATAACAGCTCCGAAATAGAATGTCTGTTTGTGGAACGCACCAAACAATTGTTAAAAGACGGCGGCGTGGCAGGGGTGATTTTGCCGAGTTCCATTTTGAGCAACGACGGGATTTACGCCAAAGCCCGCGAAATAATCCTGCAATATTTTGAAATTATTGCTATTACCGAATTGGGAAGCAATACGTTTATGGCTACCGGAACAAATACGGTTGTGTTATTTCTGCGCCGTAGAAATAATTATGACAGTATTAATTTACGGAAATCCGTAGAGCGCTTTTTTGACGATTATCAGGATGTAACGCGCAACGGTATTGAAAATCCGGTTGCCAAATATGTAAATCATGTTTGGGAAAATATCACCATTGACGATTATATTACGCTGCTGAAAAAAGAACCGAACAGTCTTGTTGCCAATCACGAGATATACAAGGAATACCGCAAAAAAATCAAAGCCAAAACCGAAAAGGATTTTTGGAATACGCTGATTGAAACGGAAAAAGAAAAACTGTATTATTTTATTCTTGCCTGTCCGCAAAGGGTGGTGTTGGTAAAGACCGGCGAAAAAGACGCTGAAAAGCGTTTTCTTGGTTACGAATTTTCCAACCGCCGTGGTAGCGAAGGCATACATCCAATCCAGCGAGGCAAAACAATTGACGAATGTACGCGGTTGTTTGACGATGAACGGTTTGATAATCCGGAAAAGGCAGCAACATACATTTATAAGGCATTTTCCAGCGATTATGATTTCCCTGTTCACGAAAGTTTGAAAGACAATATTTCTCGTGTTCGTTTGGTGGATATGCTTACTTTTGATAGGGAAAGTTTTGTGAAAAATATTTCTACAGTGCTAAAAAAAAAAGTGATAATTGAGACTAAATGGAATTTGGTTGATTTTGAAAAAATTGCACAAATAGTTAGAGGTGTTACCTATTCAAAAAGGGACCAAACAGTAGAAAGAACAGAGAAAATTATTTTAACCGCAGATAACATAACACTTGGCGGTTTTTTGGAAATTAAAAAACAAGTTTATTTGTATAATGATTTTGAAATTTCAAAAGAAAAAAAATTAAAGAAGAACGATATTTTTATCTGTTTTTCAAGTGGAAGTAAGGAACATTTAGGAAAAGTTGCTTTTGTTGAAAGCGATACTGAATATTATGCAGGCGGTTTTATGGCAATTATACGGGTATTTAAAGAAATTAATCCGAAGTTTACTTATTTGTTATTCAATACATTGTTGCGACAGACGATTAGAGATGTTGGCAGTGGTTCAAATATAAATAATTTATCATCAGTAATAAATAACGTGAAAATCCCTCTTCCCCCACTTTCTATACAACAACAAATCGTTTCCGAAATAGAAGTGTTGGAAAAGAAAGAGGCGGCGGCGAAAGGGAAAATAGAAAAAGATAAAGAAAGAATTGAACAACTTTTCACAGATGCTTACAATATAGCAGATAAGACATATAGACTGTCAAATGATATTTTTGATATTTCTATTGGGAAGCGTGTGATTGAGGTAGATTTAAACGAGAAAGGAACAATACCGGTTTATAGTGCAAATGTTTTTATGCCTTTTGGTTATATCGACAAGTTATTAATTGACGATTTTAGCGTTCCATCTGTTCTTTGGGGCATAGACGGCGATTGGCAGGTTAATTATATGCCCACCGATAAAACGTTTTATCCTACCGACCATTGTGGAGTTCTAAGAATAAAAACAAATGAAATTTTACCAAAATATTTAGCATGGGTACTTAATAAAGTGGGCATTGAGCAAAAGTTTTCAAGAACACTTCGCGCCTCTATTGATAGAATAAAAGGTCTAAGTATAAAAGTTCCCCCACTTCCTGAACAACAAAAGATCGTTGCCGAAATTGAAAAGATTGAAGCGGAAATCGCCAAATCACAGAAAATCGTTGATGAAATGCCTGCGCTTAAAAATGAAATATTAAAAAAATATTTGTAAAACAAGAATGTATGACTGTCACACGCTTCGTAAACACAAGAGAAGGGGAAGCTTTGTTATTCCTGAACTTTAAACTGACCCATACATAATCAGACTACTGAAAATGCGGCATAATTTTGTGAGATGTTCTCCTATTAAAAAATCAGCATTACAACGCTGGTGTTTGGCATTGTCAACACTAAAAAAGGATTTCTGCGCGTATTTTCCTGGCAAGCATTTGCTTGAAATAAAAAACAGCTGCATAAAATAAAATGCAACTGTTTCATATTGAAGTGGTACCACCACGAATCGAACGAGGGACACAAGGATTTTCAGTCCTTTGCTCTACCAACTGAGCTATGGTACCTTCAATTTTGAGGCGACAAAAATAACTAAAATTTCATTGCCTGCAAAATTTTATAAAAAATATTTGATTTTATTTCAATAAATACCATTAAATACTTATAAAATCAATTGTACTATATGTTATGACTGATAAAGTTCTGTTCGCTTATGTTCGGATTTATATTATGCACAAGCATTTTCATCGTTTCGATATTTCCTGTCGATATAAATACATTTGAACCGCCATTTCCTGCCGGCTTTACATTATTTTCGCCAATAACTTTTTGTGCCTGTACTGCAACCGATGGCGCGGGATTTATTATGGTCAATGCATTTTTTGCAATTTTTCCTATTGCATCGGCAAGAAACGGATAATGCGTACAGCCAAGCACAAGCTTGTCGGCGCCAGCATCGATAAAAGGATCAATATACTTTTGCAACAGCAGTTCCACTTCATGTCCGTACGTTTTGCCGCTTTCTACAAGCTCGACCAGACCATCGCCTGCCTGTTCGATTACCTTCACATTCGAAGCGAATTTTGTAAGAGTATTCAGATACAGCGAACCTTTAAATGTCCCTGCCGTTGCAAGCACTCCAACTATTCCGCTTTTCGATTCTATTGCGGCGGGTTTTATTGCAGGTTCCATTCCCACAAAAGGAATGGAAAAATACGAGCGCAAATATTCAATCGCCGCCGCCGTTGCGGTATTACATGCAACAACAACAATATCAGCATTCCTGTCAATAAGAAATTCGGATATTTTCTTTGCCCTTTCAATGATTTCGTCTGTTCGCTTTCGTCCGTACGGACAGTATGAGCTGTCTGCAACGTAAACAAAATCCTGATTTGGCATTAAGGCATACAGCTCTTTCCAAACGGATATTCCGCCAACTCCCGAGTCAAAAATTCCAATCATAATGCAAAAATAATGCTTTTTTGAAAAAACCGACAAAAACAATTTACAAATATGAATTTTAAGCGTGAAATAATAACAAAAACACCGTTCGGCATAACATTTCGCTACGCCGGGCAAAGGAATGACATGCCTTTGACACAGCCTCTTCAAAAACGATACGCATCGTTTCTCTAAACGATACGCTCCTTTTTGTCTAACGATACGTATCGTTTGTTCAAACGACACGTATCGTTTTGAGAAACGGATTATGCCTTTTCGTATTTCAGGTTATTGAGCATTTCCATTTGCCGCGTCAGGCAATCGTTCTTTTTATTTTATTATTCACTTCAATAACTCATCCAATATCTTCTTTGCAACTTCCTGTGAAGTTAAATCACGTTTGGCCTTTCCTCTTTTATTATAAATTATAACGTCAATTGTCACTGCTTTTTCTATATCTCCGCTTTCGACATCAATAACGCGGATACTAATGGTCCTTGCACATTCTCCCGTAATAATTTTGTGAACCCCGAGCAGTTTTCCTATTTCTGCGGCCCTAACGCTTGCCTTCTGCATGCTTTTAATTCGGCATAGCGTTTCGCTATGTCGAACATAGAGAACGCTATCTACAACAAACAAAACCTAACAGGTTTTTGAAACCTGTTAGGTTATCTATTTTTTTCGTCATTGCGAGCGAAACGAAGCAATCCATAAAGAGTTTTTATCTGTAATTTTCCGGATTGCTTCGAGCTGCGCCCTCGCAATGACGGTGAAACGTGCTTTTGACACAGCCTCTTTGTCGTGTCTGTGTTGCACAACCAAACCTTATTTTTACCTGATTTCAATGACAAAACAACCTAAGTAGTATATGGATACCTCCGTATATTCAACCTTATTACCTTATTATTGCACCCGACATTGTTGTTATAAAATTAGGTAATTACACATACTGTTTTATAAATTGCTTGCTGCTGCCCTGAGTTTTTCTTGTCCGAAACTCAGGGTAATAAAAAACTACTCTGTGTTTGAGTAGTTTTTTATTCTTTTACAGAACATTAATGTTCCATACTGTGCGTACTGTTAGATAGTTACAATTTTCTGCAAGTTCATTAAATTTCTTATTAACTCATTCGTTTTCAAGAAGTGTTGTTACACTCCGCTTGCCAAGATAAAACGCCTTTGCCTTCACCTGTTTTGCATCGCAGGCAACGGGCGCAGTCCATAATGCCGACTGTTCATCGGGCTCGCTGCCATCGGTGGTATAGCGAATTTCCGCATTTGGAATATATGAATTTGCCTGCAATAAGCCATCAATAATTTTAATTCCCGGCTGCGCAACCCTGAAATTTGTTTTCATTTTCGCCAGGCGAGGCAATTCCTTTCCTGATATTTTAGCGTTATATAATTGTTTTTCTGTTTCGTATGCCTGTTCTCCTTTTGTTTGCGACCATTGAGGCTGAGCGTTCCATGCGCGTTCTACAAGACCAAACATCTTGGGGAAAAATTGATATTCAACCATTTCAAACGATTTCAAGGTTTCAGCAAAAAACTGTCCCTGCAATCCTTTTATTTGATGCTGTGCATTTTTTTTCAGTGCAGGTTTTGTTTTTGTCGCATTTTCGATGTCTATCGAATTTCCGTTAAAATCTTTGCGAACTGATTTGTAAATGTCGAAAGGCAATACATCAAAGGTGTTAAATTCATTTACAAATCCGCCCCAGTGCAGTCCCGGTTCGTTTTGATGCTTGCTGTACGACATGTCAAGGTAAAGATTTGTAACATTGCACAATACTATGGGATAGCCATCGTTTGCAAGCTTGTACGGAATATCGTCTCCTTTCCATTCGGGAACGTTATTCCAGCAATAACTCAAAACATTACGGTTTGCAAAACGTTCATTGCCGGTTCCATCGTGAAGCAAGGCAATATCCTGCCACGCTGCAAGCTGTATCTGCCTTTTGTCAAGTATGTCCAAAATATGCCCTACAAAATAATCTTTGAGGTCGCGTATTTCCAGCATTCCCTGCTGCTTCATAAAGTCGAGGCTTATCGCCGATCCTTCCCATGCGCCGTGCGGAACTTCATCGCCACCCAAATGGAATATTTTCAATTTCAATCCGGCATCCGTGTACATTTTGTCTATCTCGTCTATTACTTTTTCAACAAATTTATATGCCGATGGCATTGCAACATTCATAACGTTGTCGGTAAAGCTTTGTGCCGACAAGTATTTAGATGTGTCGGCAAAGTCAGTCAAAAGATATTCTTCGGCTTTTGCCCTGTCGGTTTCCAAATATTTGCAGTATCTTGCATTCATTGCCTTAATTGCAGCGCGTGAATGTCCCGGCACATCAATTTCGGGAATTACGTTTATATGTCGCCGGTTTGCATATTTCAAAATTTCCATAAAATCGTTGCGCGTGTAATATCCGTTAGCCAAAGTGCCTGTGTCCGAAGCATCCCAGCCCCAGTCGAATGCAGGATACAGACATTCGCTTTCGTCGCGGGTGTGTCCTCTGCGCGAAGCGATTTGAGTAAGCTCTTCCAAGCCGGGAATTTCAAGCCGCCAGCCTTCGTCATCAGACAAATGCAGATGCAAAACATTCATTTTGTACGTTGACAGTATGTCGATTAGCTTGAAAATATTATTTTTTACCGTAAAGTTTCGACATACGTCAAGCATTACTCCGCGATGATACATGTCGGGATAATCGGCAATTTGCATATTTGAAATTTCTGACGGGAGATTACCGGTATTTCCTAAAATATTAATTAATGTCCGGCATCCGTTGAAAATTCCGTGAGCGTCTGCTCCATTTATTTCAACTGCATTACCGCTGATTTTTATTTCATAATATTCGCTTTTTTCGTTTTCTGTTTTTTTTAGCTTCACGACAGTTTCACCCTGTTCCGAAACTGTGCATCCGAACTGTGATACGAGCGCTTTTTTCAACAGGTCGGCTTCGTTTGTAAAATCGGCTTCGGCTTCTATTCTTACTGTTTTTGCAAAAGTTGATTTTCCGCCTGTTTTTTCTATTGATTTTATTGAAGGAAATATGTGAGTTTCGTCCAAATCGAACTGCCGACTGAAAAATGCGTTCTGTTCATATACATAATTTCCATCGGGATAGGGAAGCTCTCGGGCATTTGGTCGCGTCCACTGCGCTGAATTTGTGAAGGGAACAATTTTTATTTCAATATTTTGCGGTTGCTGTTCATTGCCGTTTTCATCCATAAAAACAATATAAGTTCCCGAAGGCGCATTGGTTTCCTTTATTATGCTTCCTCTGCATAGTGTATGAAACTCAAGCGTTTCGCCTGCGGCAAGCGGTTTATAATTTTTTGATGGATAGATTTTGAAATACGTGGAACTTATCCACTCAAGCGTCAATTGCGCGCTGTCGGCGTTAATCGGAGTCATTGGCATCTGGTTGTAATAAATCACCCAGTTGCCGTTTAATTCGGTTTTACCGTTGTTTTTGATGTAAAAAGTGTTGTCGTAACATCCGGGCGCAATTCCGTTTTTTCCCATTTCCCAGGTAATTGATACCGGCGCTGATGTTTTCTTGCTGCTGTTGCAGCTTAACAAAAAGCAACTCAAAAGAGTTGACAGGACTAAAGCTGTTGTTTTCATTTTTTTATTATTAATTATGTTTTATAAAATATGTTATTTTCGTTGATAAACTCTCACGTAATCAATATTCCATTTATCGACATTTACTTCATTGCCGTTAAATTCGTCTTGCCAAACAAGTTGCCATTCTTTTTTATCTGTATTTTTATTAGAATCTGTTTGCTGACTGCTGCAAATCAGACTGACAAAAATTCCTGTAAGAATTAAGATATTTTTTTTCATTTTAATTGTGTATTAATAATTTACTATTATTATATCCAAATTACCATTTCATTTAACGAGTGGATATGTCATACTTGTTTTTGCAAAAATACACAATTTATTTGGAATTGGTAAAGTTTAACAGATATACAGATCTTAATTCTTTTATTAAACAACAATTAAAATTAATATTCCTGTTGCTCAGCTTAGAAAATAAAAACAAACCTGTTGTGCATTTTAAAAATAATTTCAAATACACAATAGGTTAAAGTTTGTTCTCAAAAATTATGCTTCTTTTTGCTGTTATTCTTTGTCCTTTTTGCGTTTATAATATAAAGCAAATATCCACGAAATTCCAAATTTAGCGGAAGCAGCTAAAAACATTATTTGCATTTGTGTAATTTGTTTTTTATAAGAAGAACTAAAGAAAATATAATTCCAGCTAATCCAATTATAAACAATACTTTAGCACATGTGAAATAATCTGATAATTTACACATTGCTGCTGCAATTATACATACACAGGATACAATAAAGATAATTAAATTATACATATTTAAATTTTTCACAAAATTAATGCAATATTTTTATCCAACAAAATCAAAAAACTAATATTAATGCTTACTTTTTATTTTTCTTTATACAATTTTTTACATAGAATAAGACATATACACCACTAATCAGGGCTAATGAACAGATAAGTATTATAGCCAAAGATTTGTCTGCAACAAATTGTATTATAAGAAACGATGATAATATTACTAAACCTAATAACGAGAATACAAACAGCATTTGTTTTTTCGACAAGGGAATTTCATTGTCTTTTATTCCTGATTTTATTCTTATAATATGAGCAATTACAACTCCTATTGAACAAATTGATGCCGAAATAAAATAACGAATAAGTGCATCATTATTTAAAAACAACACAACAATTAACATTAATACATTAAATAAATAAAAATATATGGTATGTTTAAATTTCCAAACAAATTTCTTTTTATTCATCATATTTCGTATTTTATTATTCAAATAAACTTCTCTAATGTGTTTTATAATTAACGTTAGAGCAGTTGTTTATTCATATATTTCCTCTACACAACAGTAAGGATAGCTCACAACAAATATACTCACTTTCTCCAAATAAGCAAAAAACATCCAGTTTAATATAAAGAACTGGATGTTTTTCATAAAATTACTTATTTTTTCCTTGTTTAATAAAGTTATTTATAACACCATACATAAGAACAAAAGCTGTTACGAGCATTGCAGCTTTGTGCAGTACAATATTATCTTCGTCAACTGTAAAAACAATAATGACACTTCCAATCATTAATACAAGAAGTACCCACTCAAATGGGGAACGCTTAATTTTCATAACTTTGTTATGTTAAAGTTAGCAAAGCATAAACGGCACATCCAGCAGTTATTCCTGCACCAAGAGGATGAGTGTCAGATAAACCGCCAGTTGCATAATGTATAATTCCCCACATGGCACAAAATCTCGTAAAAACTTTTCCCCAAAAACCCTGTAATGCAAGTTCTGAAGTTATTATACTCCTATCAAGTGCTGCATGCTTTGCTATTGCTAAATAAATAAACACTTGCTCACGATCTTCTGAAGGTAATGTGTATATATAAGTTACCATTGTAGGTATTTGCTGCACAAATGCGCTTGCACTGCTTGCAGTTTCTAACAGATTGTTTATTTTGGAAACAATTTTTTGCTGGTCAGAATTAAAAGAATCCATCCCATCACTTATATCAGTTATATTAACATTGTCAAGCACTGTTGTATCAAAGTCATGATATAAAGATTTGAAATATTCTTTTGTTACATAAATAATTTCATCATTTGTGGGATCATCAAACCCTTTTCTAATTAAAGCAAGAGATATTGCCGTATAATGATTATTATAAATCATTCCTACACTGTCATATTCTGCAGGTATATCATTAATACCCACAAAACCAATCGACGAAGCTGTACCATTAAAATTTAGCGAATCGTTAAGGTCGTCGTCATTATTCGCCTTATCGCACGACACTAAAATTAAACCTGCTGCAATACATAATGTCATTGCCAAATAAATTATTTTTTTCATACTATTAAAATTTTTGTAAAGTTAATTAATTTTTTTAATTGCGATATTTTTTATCCGGAAATATCAAAACCTTCTGCTAAATATCTGCTTTCAAGCAGAACCTGAACGTGACTGATTTTTGTTTTGCGGGAAATCGTTAGATAAAAAAACCGTTTTATTCGGTTTTTATCAACCCACTGTTACAGCGCTGTATTTTTCAGCGTCAAAGTAAGCGTATTTTCCTTTACCGTTTAACGCGTGGTATCAACTATTTTATAACCGGTTATTTTGAGTTAACAACCGGATACATTTTGCAAATAAACGGATGTTTACGGCAATGCCATAAAATTTTTCTTAAATAAAACCCATTTTCGGCGCGAAACTTTCAGTTTTGTGTTGGTAGTCAATAATATTTCCTTGTTTTTGTTGTTTATTTGCTTTATATACTTTGCATTAACAATAACATTGTGGCTTATTCGCATAAAGCCGTAAGTGCCAAGTTCGTTTTCAAAATACTTCAAAAGCCTGACGCATGTAATTTTTTCATTTCCCTCAATATAAATATCACACAGGCAGCCGTCGCAAACTACATGAGTTATGCAGGCAACAATAAATTGCCGTGTAATTCCTGCTGTTGTTATAACAATAGATTTTGTATTTTGCGAATCGTAGTTCATTTGCCTGCAATAAAAAATCGTGAACTGTTATTGCCTGTTCGCGGTTCTGGAATTACCTTGTCCATACAAATAAAAAGCTCACGATTTCTCGCGAGCGCTTGCTTTCTTTGTATGGACTATGCCTGTAAAAAACTTCCAGATTTCGAACAAGGCAAGAATAAGCTAACGCTTTTATATTATTATTTTCTATATTTTAAAATTAAATATTCATTTTATTGTTGTGTATTAATAATTTACTATTGTTGTAATTTTTAAACTACCATTTCATTTTTTTCGACAAATACCAAATCGGCAAGCGAGCCATTGCAAAACCGGCAACAAAAACAAATGCCAAAATTAAAAAAATATCGCCAATGTGAATTTCAACGGGATAGGCATCTATTATAAACATGTTCGGCAGTTTTATAACTTTAAAATACTGCTGTATCAGGCACAGTATTATTCCCAGTACCAAGCCGGCTATTGCGCCGCCTATTGCAATCATGCATCCCTGATAGTAAAATATCTGCTTTACCGTCCTGTTATCAGAACCAAGTATTTTCAACGTGTCGATATCTTTCTTCTTGTCAACAATCAGCATGGATATTAATCCGATAATGTTAAATGAAAAAAGCGTAATAATGAAAACCAGTATTGCATATATTGCATATTTTTCGGACGATAACATTTTATACAGAGTTTCGTTTTGCTGATAACGATTTTTCACATCGAAACCATCGCCTGCTATAGCTTTGATTTCCTTTTGAACTGCACTGACATTTGCAGTTGAATCAATTTTGATTTCTATTGCCGAAACTTCCTTATTCGTGTAATTTAAAATACTTTGAGCAAAGTCTATCGGAACAAAAAAATAATTATTGTCAAAAGTCTGTTCTATCGAAAAAATTCCCGAAGGGTACACGCGGTCAACTGCCATTGCATCAAGCGGATTGGATATTGATACTTTTGTTCCCCGCTTTGGAATCCAAACTTCCAGCGGCGTCATAAAATTCAGGTTAACGCCGAGCGTCTGCGCAACGCCAATGCCCATAATAGCCTGCGGAACATCCGAATACCAAAGATTAAATTCGCCCATTATCACAAAAGAATGTTCGCTGCTGCCGTCTATTCGTTTTCGTGTTATTCCCGATACATTTTCATAATTTTCGTCTATGCCTTTCATTACGGCAATGGTTTGAGTCGCCGGCCTGTTCACATAATCGTTATTAAGCCTGTAACTTATCAAAACATTTTCTTCCATCACGTGAGAATAATCCAAAACGCCTTTTACGTTTTTTATTTTTGCAAGCATTGATGAATCCGGTACAAAGGTTTTCCCCGCTGTTGCCGAAATGCGGATATCGGGACTGAATACAGAATACAATTTTTTTGTCAGGCTGTCGTAACCGTTTGCTATTGAAAGTATTACCACAAGCGCAAGCGTTCCTATGGCAACTCCGACAACGCTTATGTACGAAATAACATTTATAACGTTATGCGTTTTTTTTGCAAATAAGTAACGGCGCGCTATGAAAACCGGAAATATCATTTGTGTGTGTTGCTTGCTAATGAATGGAACTTACTGTTTCAAAAGGCTTTCGATTTTTTCAACATAATCAAGCGAATCGTCAATATTGAAAGATATTTCGGGAACAATGCGCAATTGATTTTTTACTCGCTTGCCGATTTCCATGCGAATTGATTTTGAGTTTTGTGAAATGATTTTCATCACATTTTCGGTTTTTGCTGATGGAAAAATACTGACAAAAACTTTTGCAAAACTCAAATCCGGACTTATCCGCACTCCTGTAACCGAAATCATTGCACCGTCATAAGTTTTCATTCCCTGCTGCTGAAAAATTTCGCTTAAATCTTTTTGTAACTGCCTTGCTACTTTTTGCTGTCGCGTTGATTCTGTTTCCATTTTCTTATTTTTATTACAAAGGTAATAAAATTATGATTTGCAGCAACAAATCTCACTGCGATACCGTTCCGATTTGACGGAAACGTCAAAAAGATATATGAATTAATCCGTAAATATTTCAAAATGACATACAAATTCCATTTTGAATAAATAAGTTACATCAGAAAAATTGTCGGATGTTTTATTTTATGAACTTTTAACTGAAATGTTTATACTGTTGCGCTAATATTTTTTAACTTTGTACAGTAAAAATGTATAATATGAAACCGGGAATAAGTGCGCAAAGTGAAATAACCGTTGATGCCGGCAATACTGCAATAAGCATTGGTTCAGGCAATTTGCCTGTTTTTTCAACGCCATCTATGGTTGCCCTTATGGAAAATGCAGCAGTAAAATGCATCGATCGTTATTTAGACGAAACAACTGCAACCGTAGGAACCGCATTAAATATTGAACATACGCGAGCTTCGGCAATCGGCGAAAAAATTATTGCAAAAGCGACACTTGTTGCCGTAAATGGCAGAGAACTTGTATTTGATGTCGAAGCCTGCGGCGCAAAAGGAATAACAGGAAAAGGTTCGCATAAACGCTTTATTGTAGAAATTGAAAAGTTTATAAACAGATTAAAATAAAAATGCAAAAATATATTGTCATAATATTTATATAATCAATATATTAATACACTTACAATTTAAAATATTTTGAATATGATAAAATTATTGGAATTACTCTTTAATCCGATCGAAGAAAACACATACATCGTTTATGACGAAACAAACGAATGTATTATTATTGATGCTGGCTGCAGCAATGCCGATGAAAATAAAATTTTACAAAAGGCGATTACGGATAAAAACCTGAAACCGGCAAAGTTAATTTGCACTCACGGGCATTTCGATCATATAATGGGTAATAGTTTTGTGTGCGAAACGTATGGAATAAAAACATATATACATAAAAGCGAAATAAGCAATTTCGAACGGGCTTCATCATACGGTTCGTATTTTGGCGTGAGTGTTGTTCCGCCGCCGATTCCCGATTATTTTGTGAGCGATGGCGACGAAATAAAATTCGGTAACAGTTTGCTTAAAGTTATTTTTACTCCCGGACATACTTGTGGCGGAATATGCCTGTACAGTGCAGCAGACGAGTTGCTGTTCAGCGGCGATACGCTTTTTGCAGGAAGCATAGGGCGTACCGATTTGCCCGGTGGCGATTATGATGCATTAATGAACAGCATTAAAAAACTGATGCAGTTGCCCGACAGTACTAATGTTTTTTGCGGACATGGACCAAAAACGTCAATAGGCTATGAAAAGCTGACCAATCCTTTTGTTACCGAAATGCGGCAATGAATTTAAGCAATAACTTTGATATGTTATGATTATGAAAAGAATACTTGTGTTTTTTGGCTGTCTGGTTTTTGCCCTGATGACACTGACCGTTTACATGAATATTGAAAATGGAAAACAAATCACTTCCATTTTAGCGACAATTACAGGCAGAAGCAGCGAGTTGTCGAATTGCAGCAATGATAATTTACAGATTATAAAAATTATGCATGCTCCGAAATCGGTATTTTTTGCAGGAGAAGAGCTTCCCTTATCGTATTTTGATGTGCGTGAATCGCTTGAACGCGAATTAAATCAAATAACTTACAGCCACAGCTTGACGCTGTTGACAATGAGATTGTCGGGACGTTACTTTGGCATAATTGACTCAATATTGAAAGCACAGGAAATTCCTGATGATTTTAAGTATCTTTGCGTTGCCGAAAGTAATTTGCAAAATGCAGTTTCACCGGCAAAGGCTACAGGTTTTTGGCAGTTCTTATCAGAAGTCGGACAGTACTACGGACTTGAAATAAACGATGAGGTCGATGAACGCTATAATCTTGAAAAATCGACGCTTGCAGCATGTAAGTATTTAAAAGATTCATATAAGAAATATCATAACTGGTCGCTGGCTGCCGCTTCGTATAACATGGGAATGACAAATCTTAACAAAGCAATTGAAAATCAGCAGACAGCCAATTATTATGACTTGATGCTGAATCCTGAAACTGCTCGATATCTATACAGGATTTCCGCATATAAAATCATATTTGATAATTCGGAAACGTATGGATTTTATATTTCCGAAAATGAAAAGTTTAACCCGTTTTCATGTTATGAAATTACTGTAAATTACCCAATAAACAGTATTGCTGATTTTGCAAAACAGCATAATACAAACTATAAAATGATCAGGATTTTAAATCCATGGCTACGTAAAAGTAAATTGACAAATAAAGCTAAAAAGTCATATAAAATAAAGATTCCGACAAAAAATTCCAGATACGCAGACTAAAATTCTTATTCATAATATTTTATTTGCAGTTACTTAAATAAATAGTTTAGATAAAACGGTAATTTTAATAAAAATATCAAATATTAACGCATGAAACATCAAATTTTAATCTCATTTCTTATGTTTTTGAGTCTGACGGGATGCAAAACAGCTACGGAACAAAAAATAAAACAGGCAATTTTGCGTCAAATTGAACGATATCCAAATTCAACATTACAAGATATTTATAAAAATTTTTATCAGGATTTTTTTGGCGCCGAACATGCCATAGCCGATAAGAAGACGATTGAAGAATATTTAATATACGAACTATCCGGCATGCAGGATATTAACTGTGATGCAATTATAGAAATAACAGGCTGGAGGAATAATTTTGTGAGAGTTCCCCTGTCGCTGGTGAAATGCGGAAAAATTCCTGCCGACGAACTGTTGCTGGCTTTTTTTGATAGCGCAGTGCAAACTGATACGGAAGCAACCGATAACTGGATTGCCGAATGGGACGGCATTGTGAAAATACTGGAAAAAATGCATCTTGATATTGAAGGCTTTGACAATGATAAACGCGAAATTGCAAAATTGCTGGTCGAAAATCCGCAAATGGCTTTGCATCACAGTAAAATATTTAATAATTCATACCATCCGCATTATCGGATTGTTGAAAAAAAGATTTATGAAAATCGACTTAAAAAATTCATTGAATGATTTTTTTGTAATAAATTAGATCGTATCAGTATTATTGCTTTGCCAATGAGATAAATGACAGATATTTATTTTTTGCTTTTTCTAACAATTCTGTATCAATTTTTAATTTTTTATCAAACAGTGAAATTGTGATTTCCGCCGTATTCCTGCTAATGGTTCTGTTCCATGTGCCTGTAATTTTACCGTTGTGCATGACAGTCGGGTGAAATATTCCGTTTTTTGTGAATGCTTTGCATTGGTCGTTTATGTTTATAACGGCATCTCTGTTTTTATAACTGATAAGAAATTCGTCGAATGAAGGCAAAAGGCAAATACAGTCGACAAATGTTGATTTTATATCAAGCGAATTGTGTGTGAACAAAATGGATGCAGATGATGTTTTTTCTTTGATTAAATCGCTGTCAATCAAATATATTGCACGCCTGCAATCGGAAATTGACAATCCCGACCACCAATTGAAATCATACAGGCATGCAGGCGAATGACTTTGAAAATATTTTGTTGCCAGCGTAGCAAGCGCTTCATCTTTATTTAATGTTTTTACTGATTTAATTCTTTCGCTTATAAGTGCATAGGTTTGTTGCTTTTCTTTATCTGCTCCACTGCAAACTATGCCTTCCGCTTCGGCGCGATACATGAAATGAATCATTCGCGAAGTATCGGTTTTTATGCCCGCTCTATTCAAATTATCGGCAATTTGACGGCGCGTAAGATGATTGTTGCCTTCAAGCATTTTAGCGATGAGATCAGTTGTTCGTGCAAACAGCTTTTCGCTTATTTCCAAATATTTATCGCGTGATGCGCTTGCGGCTTTTATTTTTTCTCTGCACAGTTCGAGCATCCAGCAGATATCTTCGGCGGTAATCAAATGCCATGTAGGTCGCATTATATGGGTTCTTAAAATTTCGCCTTTTCCCAATGCGCGTTCTATATCGCTGATTGTTGAAGATTTAAGCCGAATACCTGTTGCCCATTTACACATGTTGTAATCTTGAGCCTGAATCGCGCCCATCCATGAAACAAGATCTTTGGCTTTTTCAAACAGGGGATTTGCCAGTTGCTGGCTGACAGCACGTATAGCATGTATCATAAAATTTGAATTTTGAAATATTTGGCAAAACTAACACAAAACAATTTAAAAACATGCAGTTTCAGAATAAAAATATGTTCAATCCCGGATTAGCGGATTATTTCTAATAAGAAAGATACAAATTCTTATCGCGATAGCTGTATCTAAATTCTCATTCTTTTATGTGCAAACAGAACTTATGTTTATGTACGCCTCTGAACTTTGCTAACCTGACTTGGCATTGCTAATTCAATATATGTTCGTATCATTGCAAACAAAATAATAGAGATATGCATTGTCCAAAATGTTTAAGTGAAAAGAACGTAGAAATGTTGAAATTTTCCATCCTTTTGCTAATGCACTGTCGAAATAATACTTTATCTATATTTATTAGCAATACCGAAAATCAGTTGGAATTGGGAAATTAATATTAAAAAATATCACTGCCTGAATTTCATTTAAAAATTTATTAATTTTAACAGATGAAAAAACAATCACGATGCCGCAGAAATTAGAACTGTTAAAGCAATAACTGTATGTACGAACTTAATTGTTAAAAAAACGCCTTTGTTCAAAACTTTTGGAAGGATTTAACATTGTTAATTTTAGTTAATGCAATTGCTGTTTTTAAATCAATCGCTTAACTTTGTTTCTATACATAAAACACGGGATGAAAAAAAAGATTATAATTTTATTATCAATAGCTATTTTTATTTGCACGGTGATACTCGTTATTGTTCAGGGAAATTCGTTGAATACCGCAGGAAAGGTACAAAAGGACAATTTCAATTCAAAAATGCAGGTAGTGCTTGATAATGTGATTAATGAAGCGGAAATTGTTATTATTGACAACATTGACATCCCGTCTGTAAAAGAATATTTCGGAATAGGCAGTCATCGCTCCATTACAAGAACAGGCACAAGTTCGTGGTCGTCTTCATTCTATAGAGAAAATCAATATCAGTCAACAAATTTTTGGCTAAACAGCAAGGATGCAAAATTAGCAACGCCCAACAAGCGAATAAATATAATGCTTGACGGAGGTATTAATGCTTCCAAGTTAGACCGGCAACTGAAAGTAAACGATAATTTGCCCATATCCAACCAGTCGCGCCTGTTTGTTGACGAAAAAAGCGAAACAAAAATAACAGTCGAAATGTCGGTCGAAGACAGACTTTCTTCAGGCAGAATAGATTCGCTTATCAGCACGCAGTTCAAACAGCAGGGAATAAATACCGATTTCGAATTTGCAGTTACCAATGCCGAAAACATTGAAATAAATGCACTAAAAACCAAAGAATTCAGGGCGGACAGAGAAGATTGCCTGTATGTAAAGCAATTATTTCCCAACGATGCCGAACAGGCTCCAAAATATTATTTAAACATATATGTTCCGCATTTGACCGATTATATATTCAAGGAATTATCGTTCATAATTTTTTTATCTTTACTGTTGATATTCATTATAATAGGAACTTTTGCGGCAACACTTATTATAATATTTCATCAAAAGCGGTTATCTCAAATGCGTGACGATTTTATGGGAAACATGACGCATGAGCTTAAAACTCCTATTGCAACCATTACGCTTGCCGCAGAAATGCTTAAAGATGAAAACGTTCCTGTAGAAAAGAAAAACGTTGCAGGACTGTCAAAAATGATACGCGACGAAGCGCAGCGGCTCAGCAGTCTGGTAGAAAAAGTACTGCGCATGGCTGCGGTCGAGCGCGGAAACATAAATATAAAACACAAAGATGCAGATGTTAAAAGTATTATAAAAAAAGTAGTCAGTTCGTACAAATTACAGTTAGATTCAAAAAAGGGAAAAATACTGGAACAGTACGATGCAAAAGACAACACTGTTGTCGGCGATGAAATGCACTTACAGCAAATAATATCAAATCTTATCGACAATGCATTGAAATACTCTAAAAAAAATCCTGTAATATCAATTCATACCGAAAATAAAAAAGACGGTATAATTATTACGGTAACAGATAATGGAATTGGAATTGAAAAAGAATATCAGAAACATATTTTCGAACAGTTTTACAGAGTGCCTACCGGAAACATTCATACGGTAAAGGGTTCGGGGCTAGGATTGAATTATGTAAAGACAATTGTAGAAATGCACGGAGGCAAAATTAATGTGGAAAGCGAGAAAGGAAACGGAAGCACATTTACAATTTTTTTGCCAATAAAAAAATAATTATTACATTTACGGCATAAAACAGATGAATAAATAGATTAATAAATAAATTTTACAGTCAAATTAAATTACAATATTATGGAAAATAATTTTAAAGCAAGCATTCTTTTGGCAGAAGACGACGAAAACTTAGGCGTTTTATTGTTAGAATATTTAAAAGTGAAAGGTTACGATACAGACCTGTTTGTAGATGGAGAATCGGCATTCAAAGGATTTCAGGCACGCCCGTATGATATTTGCATTTTAGATGTGATGATGCCCAAAAAAGATGGATTTACATTGGCAAAAGAAATGCGTCATGTAAACAACATTATTCCTATAATTTTTCTTACTGCAAAATCGCAAAAGGAAGATATTGCCGAAGGCTTTAATTCGGGAGCGGATGATTATATGACTAAGCCATTTAGTATTGAAGAATTATTATTGCGGGTTGAAGCTATATTGAGACGCACAAAAAGCGGAACAGACCAGTCGCAGGACGAATTTGAAGTTGGCATTTACAGATTCAACTCAACAAAACAGATACTTGTAAAGGGAAATATAGAACAGAAACTTACGGCGAAGGAATCGGAGTTGCTCAAATTTTTGTGTTTCAATCGAAATGCGATTTTAGACAGAAATTTTGCACTTCGCACAATTTGGAATGATGACAGTTATTTCAACGCCCGCAGCATGGATGTATATATTACAAAGCTTCGCAAGTACATGAAAGACGATCCGACGATACAGATAATAAACGTGCGTGGAAAAGGCTTCAAACTGATTGCCGATTGATATTAGTGAATATTTAGTAAATTGCCGTCAAAAAATAATTTAACAATGATTGATTTTTTAAAATATCGGATTTTAAGCCCTGTTACGTCAACAGAAAAATATGAGAAAGCAATTGCCGTAATGGAAAGCAATTGTAAGAAAATGAACGAAATTCTGAATTCGGAAGCATATAATAATTTCATGCAGCTGAAAAAATACGTGGAATCGGGGCAATGCAAAAACGAGATAGATATTGTCAAAAATCAGAAATTCAAAAACAGCGAAGAGTACAGGCTGGAAAAAAAGTTAAAATTGTTGCAAAAAGACAAAAAAGTGAAAAATTTTCTTGCAACAGGCAATGATTCCGACTCATTCGAAGTAAAAGAATATTTGAAATTAAAACAAATATCGGAAACTCCGGAATTTAAAGAAAAAAAATCATATCTCTGCGATACGGCAAAACATAAAAAATGTAAGGCATATAAGACACTCGAAAATTATATGTATTTTAAAAAATCTTCGGATATCGGATTATTGCCGAAACTGCAAAAATCATGTAAACAGTATATAGCCGAAATGTCTAAATGGGAAGGCGAATTTGGCGATGATTTTACATCTGCAAATCTCGCGGAACAGTGGATAACGAAACCTGCGAGTACGGCTTTACTGCATTTTAACAAATCGTATTCTCAATCAGGCGATTTGCAGTTTGCATCAGATGGTAAAAACATAAACTTGGCAAACAGCCATTTGCAAATAATAACGCTCAAAGAACAGGCTGACGGATTTTCGTGGAGCAATACGCACGGATTTGTACCCAAAAGATTTTCATATACATCGGGAATTGTCAGCACGGCAACAAAGTTTGCTCATGCATACGGTAAAATCGAAGCAAAAATATTGCCACCAAAAGCAAAAGGAACATATCATGCCTTTTGGCTTGGAAGTGAACAAATGTTGCCTTTCATAAACGTATTTTGTATAAGCAACGGAAAAATACAGGTAGGAGCGTTCAATAATTCCAAGAAGGCAGTGAAAAAACTTTCGATTCCGCTGAAACAAAAATATTATATCGTGGGAATAGAATGGGATTCAACCGAAATAACATGGAAAATAAACGGCAAAAAAGTTTTTTCGACAACAATTTTTATTAGCGAACAAATGTATCCTGCATTTTCGTCGGGCGTAAAACAGGAATTAAGCAATACCGATTTACCTGTTGTATTCAGCGTTGACTGGATAAAGTGGTACAGGCGCAAGTAAATTACAGATATTGACTGTTTGCATTTTTTGCAAATATGCGGCAAAAATTTTGCATTGTATTGATTTACAGCAAATCCGAATATTCTTTTTCGGCTTTAAGTATTGATTTGTGCTTACCTGTATCAATCAGTCGAAGTTGAGAAGGAATGTATGCTCGAATATCTTTTTTTTGAGCATTGGACAAATAAAAATCAATTATTGAAAAAGTTTCAGGGTATCCGTCGAAACAGTTAAATATTTCGGGCGATATTACATGTATTCCGCCAAAGGCGTAAGCAGTACACTCGCTATATGCAAATTGCGGATTGCTCCATTTTAATTCGTTTGTCAATTTATTTTGCCATCCGCATAATTTATTGTCTGTATTGAACAGCAGACAGCGTGATGTTTGGCGCGTACCTGCCAGAAGCGTTGCAAACGAATTTTCAATGCAGTGCTTTTCATAAATATCATTCAAATCGGCATTTGAAATAATATCTACATTATGCACCAGAAACGGCTCGCTGCCCTGTAAAAATTCGGCTGCATGTTTTATTCCGCCTCCCGTATCAAGCAGACAGTCGCGCTCGTCAGAAATGCAAATATCTGTTCCGAAGTTATTGTTTCGATTTAAAAAATCAATAATCATATCGGCAAAATGATGCACATTTACAATGATTTGCGTAAATCCCGAATGTTTCAGTTTATTTATAACATGCTCAAGCATTGGTTTTCCTGCAACAGGCACAAGAGCTTTGGGCATGCTGTCGGTAAGCGGTTTCAGGCGGGTTCCCGTTCCCGCAGCAAAAATCATTGCTTTATGGTTGCGCACATTCTGCATTGATATTTGTTTTTTTATTGATTTTTTGCTTCAAATGTCTGCTCGATGTTTTGTTCGCGATGAACAAGATTTACTTTTACGCCGAACTTCTTGTTCAAATGTTCCGCCAAATGCTGTGCCGCATAAACGGATCTGTGCTGTCCTCCGGTGCAACCGAAGCAAACCATTAAATTTGTAAATTTTCTGTTGATATAACGATTTACCGAACTGTCAACCATTTTGTAAACAGTTTCCAGGAACGTTAGAATTTCTCCATCATCTTCGAGATATTTTACCACAGGCTCGTCTAATCCGTTGAACTGGCTATAATGTTCGTACTTTCCCGGATTGTTTATCGATCGACAGTCAAAAACATAACCGCCGCCATTGCCCGAAATATCATTGGGAATACCTTTTTTATATGCAAAACTGTAAATCGAAACTTCCAAACTGTGCTTTTTCAAATCGTCCGAAAACTGTTTCAGACCTGTGAGGCGGCGAAGAATTCGACAAAGATACGGATATTCGTTATATCCTTCATTCAATAAGTCACGCAGATTATCAATCGCAAACGGAACGCTTTGAATGAAATGCGGCTTTTTTTCAAAATATCCTCTGAAGCCGTAAGCTCCAAGCACCTGCAAAGTACGAAACAGCACAAAATGCTGTAACTGATTATGAAAATCATCCTCAACAACATTTGTAAACTGTTTCAGCGACTCAATATAGTCGCCTGTTAACTGTTTACGAAGTTCGTCGGTGAAATTCGCTTTTGCCTGCCACAAAAACGAAGCTACATCATAATAAAACGGACCTTTGCGCCCGCCCTGAAAATCAATGAAATAAGGTTCGTCATCTTTAATCATTACATTGCGCGACTGGAAATCACGATACATGAACGTATAGGTTTTTCCGCGTAAAAGCACCTTTGTCATTGCCTTAAAGTCGTCTTCCAAAAGGTTTTCCTGAAAATCTATTCCCGTAGATTTAAGAAAGCAGTATTTAAAATAATTCAAATCCCAAAGTATGGAACGTTCATTAAATTCAGGTTGCGGAAAACACAGATTAAAATTCAAACCGTCGGCGCCCCTGAACTGAATTAGCGGAAGCATTTGAATCGTTTTGCAAAGAATTTTTTTTTCATCGTGGTCGAAAGCTCGCGTTAAACGTCCTTTTTGTATTACATTAAACAGAAGCGTATCGCCCAAGTCTTCCTGAATATAATATATCCAGTCGGCGCTGTGCATATAAACATCGGGTACATTGATTTTTTGCGCTTTAAAATGTTTTGCCATTTCGTAAAATGCGCGATTTTCGTCTACCGAAGTTCCCATTACTCCAATCAGCGAAATGCTGCCGTTTTGCAAACGAAAATAGCGGCGGTTTGACCCCGACGAAGGAAGTTCGTTAATATCGGTTGCCGGCTTTCCGGTATATTTTTGAAACAGTGATTTCAGTTCGGTACTCATTAATACAGCAGTTTTAATTTGAAAAATTTTGCTAAATTAGTGATTTTTATCTGTAAGAACAAAATAAATCGTACAAAGTTTATTGATATTCGGAATATTGCCGCTTCTTACGAATAGATCAAAGGTTTCAACTCGCCGTTCAAAATCATCAAACCGTTTGCAGCCAGCGCCGCCATTTCGCCTTCACCCGGATAAACCCGAACCGGTGCAATAAATCCAACCATTTCGTCAACATAATTGCAAAGATATTTGTTGTATGCAATTCCGCCCGTAAGAATAATTCCATCAATATCGCCTTTTAGCACGGCTGCCATCGAGCCTATGCATTTGCCAATCTGATAGCACATTGCATCCTGTATAAGCTTTGCGCGTTCATCTCCGTTTTCAGCCATTATTTCTATGTCTTTGGCTTCGTTGGTTCCCATAAGAGCAACCAATCCGCCGTTGCCTACAAGCATTTTTTTTACATCGTCATGAGTATATTTGTTGCTGAAACATAATTTTACCAGTGCGCCCGCCGGCAACGAGCCTGCACGCTCGGGCGAAAAAGGACCTTCTCCGTCCAGAGCGTTATTTACATCAATGACTTTACCTTTCCGATGCGCGCCTACGGAAATTCCTCCGCCCAAATGCGCAACTATCAAATTCAGGGTTTCATATTTTTTATCCAGTGATTTTGCAAATCTGCGCGCAACCGATTTCTGATTCAATGCATGAAAAATCGAAGTTCTGAATATTTTAGGATGTCCGGTTATGCGGGCTACATCCTGCAATTCGTCAACCACGACAGGATCGGCTATGTATGCTTTTGCATTTGGTATCAGCCCGGCAATATCGTCGGCGATGAGACCTCCGAGGTTGCTTGCATGCTCGCCCTGTATGCCGTTGAGCAGATCTTCCCTTAATCTGTCGTTTACTTCGTAAGCGCCCGACAGTATAGGTTTTACCAGTCCTCCGCGACCAATTACTATTTCTATTTGCGAAAGATCCATATTCGCTTCTTCGAGTTTCCGCAAAATCAGTTCTTTCCTGAATTTATGCTGATAAATAATGTACCCGAATATGGATAACTCTTCGGCAGAATGTTTTATATTTTCCGAAAAAACAGCTTTTTCATCTTCAAAAACAGCAATTTTTGTAGATGTCGAACCCGGATTAATTACTAATATCTTATGTGGCTTCACTTGAAAATATCAATTTTAACATTTATATTAAAAATATCGCATTATTGTTATTAAATATCCCGCAAAATTACAAAAATATTTTAATTATAAACAAATAAAATTAAATTTATTTAGGACGCAGATTCAAGTAGCCAATGCAACTGTTTTGTAAAACCTATCTATTGGTGCGTCAAAGTTAAGTAATTTCCTTGGTCGCTTGTTAATTTTGATTTGGAAAGATTTGATATCGTCGTC
>JAISDB010000064.1 GCA_031265155.1 Prevotellaceae bacterium
CATAATTCGAGATGTTAAGATTTTTAGGATTCTTGCCGAGAAGTATCGCAATAGAAGGAAACGATTTGCCCTTAGATTTAATCTGATCGCCGCGTTATATAATAGCAATATCGATTATATATGATTTCTCGAAGAGGTCTATTCAATTGCTTCAACTTCGTGATTGATTTTAGAGGAGTTGTGATAAATAGAACCGGAAACGGAAAGATCCCACTCACCGTAACGTCTTCCTTGTGCCGAGCACAAGACCGGAGGTCTTAAATCCGGATAACTTCTTACAAGCCGAAAGCGCAGCTCGGATATTTTATACGTTCTGCAGTTGCCTGATTTGGCTTTTCAGGAGTGATTAAATAGCTACCCAAACCATTTCGTACCCATCGAAAATCTGATAATAAAGTTCAAGGTCGTGTTCGTTGGCTTCAGAGTCGATGAATATTGCATTGAGTTCGCCTTCGTCGTCGTGAGGTATAAACTTTTCTATCTGTATTTTCTTGGAAAAATTGATATTACGCTCGCCCATAAGTTTATATATAGATTCTTTAGCACTCCAAATAATTGCTAATTGTGTTTGTCTATATTTTTCGGTTATATATTCGTATTCGTTTTCCGATAATATTTTTTTTTCAACAGCATCAAAATTACGCGACAGCGATTCAATGTCAATGCCTACGTTTGCATTTGGATGAACATAAATACATGCAAATTCGCCCGAATGGGAAATACTTATCTTGTGATGCGTATTTTTTATGTATGGGCTGTCGTCTTCTTCGTATCCGATATAAACGCGCTCGTCGAAAATTTCGGCAAGCAAAGCGCGTACTGCATAACTTTCGAGGCGGCGTTGATTTGCGGTCATCTGTTCAATATTTTCCTGTTCAATGGTTGGCGTTGCTGCAATGATTTTTAAATCCTCTTCGCTTTCTGTAATCTGCCAAACGGCAAGTACTCCGCCGTCTTTAAATTCTTCTTTCTTGTAGAGTGGCATATTTTTTGTTTTATTGTCGTGTTTAATGATAATGTAATTTTATTTTTTCCATTCCAATGTTTCCATTAAATGAATTATGTCTTCTCGTATAAAATCAACCACAGGAGCAACCGAATCGCTGTTAGGTTCGACATTAAAATATAACGAGCCTCTCAAAAAGTTTTGAACACTGTCGGTAAGCAAAAACTGTATCGGCGATGCTGCATCTCCTTCCAGTTCGGCGTACAATCCGTATATTTTTCTTTCGGGAAATAAATATGTCATTTCATCTATCGCATTTGCTTTTATTGTGTGTCGATAAGTAAAATTGTGAGAATCGTTTATTATGGTATCCAGGTTGTTTTTTACATTATGATAGGTAATATAAATTGTTGCATTATGTTGAGGATACACGATGTTTACCCAGTTTTGGTCGGGCTTGTCTGTTCGCTCATCTATTTTTGCAATGGCAGAATATTCAAAACTGTATGGTTTTGTATTGCCGTCAATCTTTTTATATGTATTTTCGGGCATGGTGATTCTAAAGTATCCGTAAGGTTTGGGCGCTTCACTGTTATTATGGCATGCTGCGGTTAAAATACAGGCAAACGATGCAATAAAAATTTTCATGTTAATTTTCGTTGTTGCTGTCATCATCATTTTGTGATTTTACGGTAACCTTAATCTCTTTTATACGCTTTACATCACTGTTTTCTATTTTTAAACCGAATTGCCTGAATTCGATTTCCCTGCCGCCGGAAGGTATTTCGCCGCATATTTCAAGAATAAGTCCGGCAAGAGTTTCGGCATCTCCGTTGATTTCGTCAAAATAATCATTATCAAGATTCATTATTTTGCAAAAATCATTCAGCGATGTTTTTCCTTCAAACAAATAAGTATTCCGGTTTAGTTTTGTAAACAGTTTTTGGCTTTCATCGTTTTCGTCGGATATTTCGCCTACAATTTCTTCCAAAATATCTTCCAGAGTAATTATGCCGCTTGTGCCTCCGTATTCATCGACAACTACCGCCATGTGAATACTTTTTTGCTGAAATTCTTTAAGAAGGTCGTTCATTTTTTTATTTTCCGGAACAAAATACGCTTCGCGTATCAGCGATTGCCAGCCGAAATTTTCATCCATACTCAAATACGGCAACAAGTCTTTTACAAAAAGAAGCCCTTTAATGCTGTCAAAATTTTCTTCATACACCGGTATTCGCGAATATCCGCAATCGACAACAAAAGTCAGAAGTTTTTTGAAGTCGGATTCAATATCAATCGCATAAACATCGATACGCGGATGCATAATATCATTTGCATCTATATTTGCAAGTTCGACAATACTTTTCAGAATTTTTTTGTCGCCTATTGATTTGTCGGTAAAGTCGATGGCTTCCGACAAGTCGTCGATTGACACGTTTGATTTTTTCCTGCTCAGTTTTCTGTTCAGCAGCGATGTCGTTCCCATTAATGCATAACTCAACGGCTTTGCAATTTTTATCATAATCACAAGCGGCTTGGCTACAAAACCAAATGAACTTACAGGACGGCTTGCCGTAAAAAGCTTGGGAATAACTTCACAAAACAGAACAAGAATAAAGGTTATAAGAACGCCTTCGATTATAAATCCGAGTATGACATTTTCGCCGAAATCAATTAAAGAATGTGTAAGATATGTTGAAATCAATATTATGGCTATATTTACAAAATTATTAAAAATCAAAACAGTAGCCAAAAGATAATCCTGCTTTTCGAGCAGACGGTTAAGGTAATCGGAAGTTTTGTTTTTATTTTTTTTAATATTATCAATATCCTGAGGCGACAACGAGAAGAAAGCTGTTTCCGAACCCGACACCAGCGCCGATATAAAAATCAATACCGGCAAAAGAGCAAAACCAATCAGATGCTCTGAATTTAATGGATAAAATGCGATACTTAAAAGGTAACTCGGAGGTTCCAAATTTTAATAATTTAATTAAACATATAAATACATTTTCATGCACTTTCAAAACACAAAGATATATTTTTTTTTAATTTCAGAAAAATTTTAAAATATTATTTTTTCTACGTAAGATTCAAATATTAAATGTAACTGAAACAAGAAAAAAACTCTGTTTGAGGCATAACCTAAACAGGGTTTAAGAAAAATGTCTTATTTTAGTTATTAGAATAGACCTCTTCGGAAAATCATGTGTAATCCAAGTTAAGACTCAAATACTATGGATTGGAAATCCATAGGTTGGGATTGCGAATGAAATTCGCCGGTTTCGGCTAAAGCCGATTGGAAAAGCAAAACTAAAGTTCTTTGAAATTATTCCAGAATAAAATTCTCATCTCCATTGGGATTTTCTTTGTGGTGATTCAGGTAGTTGGACACTATTTTTTCCGTGATATTGCCTGCGCTCCAGCAACCATAACCAATACCCTAATAATGACTCATCCAGTAGCGACGATGATGCTCCGGATATTCCTGCATCAACAATCGGGAACTTTGTCCTTTTAAGCGTTTTACTATTTTACCTATATTCAATTGGGGAGAATAACCGTACATGATCTTTACTTACTGCTACCTTGATTATTTGAATACCCAACGAATTACAATTCCGGCGAATAATCTCACGACAGCGCTACTGGATATCACCTTGCAATACCTGATAACGATATTTGGTTATCCATACAAGGTGAACTTGAAAACTATATACGCTGTGAGAATCGTGTCTGTTTTCCATTTGCTTTTTTTGCAAAGGTAAGAAGAGATTTATAAAAACTAAAGTCTTGCACTGAAAGTGCATAGATTTAACTGGCGAAATTGTAAATTAAAAACAGAGATGAAAAGAAATTACTTAAAATTTGCATTAATGGCAATCACAGTATGCGTCATAATGTCGTCATGCGGAAGCAGCAAAGCGGCTAAAACGCCTCAACAGAAAGCCGCCATCGATCGCGGCGTGAAAATGGAAAAAGAAGAATGCGAGCAGTTGGCTTTGAAGGACAGCAGGCGGGCATCCGAATCGGCAACAGCCAGTCGGAACAGCTTGCCAAAAATTCGGCAGCCCTCTTCGTTAATCAGTCAGGTGAAGAGCAGAAGGCGTTATTTCGAGCAGTGTAATTTGCACCAATATCTACGCACAGCCCAACGGCAGCTACCGGGTGTATGCGTGCGTGGAAATGAACGACGAAACCATCGGTAACTTTTACAGGAAATTGTCGCAGGATAAAAAAATTTCCATTCAGTTTGAAGAAGCGAGGTTCAGGAAAGAAATGGCAGAAAGGCTGGATAAATACTGCAGCCTGATGCAGCAGTAAACAGCGCTATTGCAACTGTAAGCCACCGCCCGCTTTACAGTTGGCGTTTTGTTTTGCGGATATCCGGCAGCACGCCGAACAAATGCAGGATACCTAAAGGCGCCCAATATTGATAATCACGTACAGACGCAACGCGGGAATAATTATCAGGCAATACTGTTTTGCTGGTTTACGGAAAAATCTCTGATGCCGTCTTCAAAAGCGCTTAATGCAGCTTTTGCGCCTTCGCCCATGGAAATTATGATTTGTTTATATGGTATATTCGTAACGTCTCCGGCGGCATAAATTCCTTTCCGGCTTGTACGGCAATGTCCGTCTATTTCAATTTCTCCCGCTCTGTTTGTAGTGAGCAAATCTTTGAAAACCCCGCTGTTTGCCATCAA
>JAISDB010000098.1 GCA_031265155.1 Prevotellaceae bacterium
ATACTTCCGCCCTCATAAAAACCATTGGGAGAAAGATCGGTAGATGTATAACCGGTGGGAACAATTGGCTTTTCGTCTAAATATAGATGAAGTTCCCGCCTATCTGTCACGGTTTCTTCCCTTACATCAACCAAATCAAAAAACAAGGCGATATCCAACGGAAGAATGAGTTGATACAATTTTACATAAGGATTCTCTGCTTTCATAGAATACAAAGATAACACTTTCCCATTTTTTGACCTATAAAACAAACACAGGGTTTTGCAGGTGAGCCAGTTTCACTCCGCATGTTTTCGGTAACAGTTGCAGTTCTGTTTTATATGCTGTGGCGGTCGAGCTGTCGTCGGATTTTTCAAATTTATACAAATAAAAAAGCGTACTTACTTTTGTCCGCCTTCTGAGGTCTTCGACGACCTGTAAATACAAATAAGTAAACCCACATCATTACGAGCGCTACATTCTTGTATTTACTTTTTGAAATTTCCTAAGTTTCAGAGCATCTCGAATAACAACAAACGCTATTTTATATGTCTTATTTTGTTTTCTATTCTACATGTTTTTATTTAAAGTAAAATTAATGTTGCAAAATTATAATAATTTTCTCAAATTATCCAAATCGGGATAAAAATATTTTGAGCAAGCACATTTATAATCTTTCCGCTGTATCTTTATTGCAGCCCGGTTTTCATCATGTCAGTTTAACTGTTCGATTTTTGTTCTGCCGGCTTGCGGACTGACTTCTTTTTGCTGCCTCAGGTATTCAATAAGCGTTTCGACCGATGTTACGCTTAGCGTTTTTCCCGCATCGGCATGGTCGAACTTATAGCTCGAAGCGATGTAGCTGTTCATTCCCACCTTGTATTTTTTGTTTTTGTCGAGCAGGTTTCCACTTTTCACATCACGTATTTCCATGTCGATAATTTCATCGTCCTTCACTTTTACCGTATACGATATTCCTGCTGCTTTCAAGTCGGCGTATTTGCTCTCTTTTCTGTATGAATTTTTAAGTAGAGAACATATTTCGTCATAACTCATTTCAAACAATACTACTTCATTATCAAAAGGATCGAGTGTGTACAGCGTCAACAGGGAAATGTCGCCCTTGCCGATTTTCCCGATGCGAATTCCGCCGGAATTCTGGAAAGCGATATCAAGGTCGAGAACAGATACAACGGCATCGGTCATCAGGTTTCCGAGATTTTCCTTGTCCGAAAAATCTGCCTTTGCTTCCGCCACGACTTCGTTCAGCGGCGTTTCTTCATAATATTTATTTATCAATGCCTTAATTTCCGTATTTTCATCCTGCAAAGTCGATACATCGATGAGTTCAAATTTTTTATCTGTAACTTTTTTATCTTTCAATGTTACGGTAGTTTTGCCGATATATTTCAAGTCACATTCGGTTTGAGAAATAAGAACTCCGTTTTCAATCATTCCGTTAACGCGAGTGTGCGAATGTCCTCCGATTATAATATCCAGTTCCGGCATTTGTTGAGCAAGAATAACATCTTCGTCTATGCCGTCGTGGCTGAGGGATATAAACAGATCGCATTTTTCGCGCAGGTATTTATATTCCAAAGCCGTTTCAACAGGCTGAAAGAAGTCAATATTCTTCAGTTTGTCTGGATGTGTGCTTGGAATCAGTTTACCGTTTGAATTTTCAACCTGAATTGTTGCCAGAATACAGATTTTGATTCCATCCAAATTGAATATTACGTAAGGTTTTGGCTGCTTAATCTGCGCCTGTCCGGAAACTTTCATATTTGCACAGAGCAAAGGAAATGTCGCCTGTTCGATACGCTTAGCCAGAAAGTCTTGTCCGTAGTCAAATTCATGATTTCCAAACGCTCCGTAGTCGTATCCGAGCCTGTTCATTATTTCGATCATCGGATAGCCTTTGTCTTCGTATCTGTCAACAACAGGATTTCCCGAAAACATGTCTCCTCCGCTTAGAAGCATAACGTTTTTATTTTCGCTTCGCACTTTGTCAACATAAGATGCGACTTTGGCATAATCGTCGATTTTGGCATGCATGTCATTGGTTGACAAAATAATTATTTGCGTTTCCCTGTTTGAGGAAGTGCAGCCTGCAAAAGCAAGAATTAAAAGTAAGTAGAATAATTTTTTCATTTTGATATGTTTTTTATTGTTATTTGTGAATTTTCGTGTAATGGACCGCTAATCGAAACGTGATTTCCGTACCGGTCGAGCGTTTCCGACTTTCCCTTTTTTATTTCCGACAGAATGTTTTTGTCAAACTTACGAACAGCAGCTTCTACTGTTGCTCCGGCAAATATTTCAATTTCATTTCCGTTTATAAATATTTTCATTATTTTATTTGTGTTTTTTTACAAACATCCACAGCAAAATTCGATTTGCCTGCAGAAAATTAAAATCTTTGCAAATTTACAAAATAATTTTGTATTTTATATTTTTTCATATTTTGTAATCAATACATCATTCAAGGACTTTAAAAACGATTATCTACATTTTATGTTTTTTCTTCCATAGCGAGGCAAGACGCGCAAGTATTTCGCGTTCGCGAGCGTTTTCGGCAGGATGATAAAATATTCTTTCCTTAATTTCTTCCGGAAGAAAATCCTGTTCTGCAAAATTATTTTCATAATCGTGAGCATATTTGTAGCCTTTATGATAGCCCAAATCTTTCATTAACTTTGTAGGAGCGTTTCGCAAATGCAAAGGCACAGGCAAATCGCCGCTTTCAACAGTTTCGGCAAGAGCCGTTTCTATAGCCATGTAAGTAGAATTGCTTTTAGCGGATACAGCCAAAAAGACAGCCGTTTCCGACAGAATGATTCGCGCTTCGGGCATGCCTATTTTATGTACGGCATCAAAACAGGCATTGGCAAGCAATAAAGCATTCGGATTTGCCAAGCCAATATCTTCGGCAGCCAGAATTAACATGCGGCGGGCAATAAAAAGCGGATCTTCACCGCCATTCAACATCCGCGCAAGCCAATATACGGTTGCATCGGGATCGCTGCCGCGCATCGACTTTATAAATGCGGAAATAATATCGTAATGCTGTTCGCCGTTTTTATCATACAAAGCAATGTTTTCCTGCAAGCGGTCGGCAACAATCCGGTCGGTTATTACGATTGAATCATTCCCTGTATAAGTCCCGATAATTATCTCAAGAATGTTCAAAAGCTTGCGTGCATCGCCGCCCGAAAATCTGAATAATGCTCCGACTTCCAGAATGTCAAATTTCAATTTTTTCAAATCTTCGTCTTCTTTGACAACGCGATTCAACAGAATTTGCAAATCATCGACATCAAGCGACTTGAGTACATAAACCTGACATCGAGACAGTAATGGCGAAATAACTTCAAACGAAGGATTTTCGGTGGTTGCGCCAATCAGCGTAATTATTCCCTGCTCCACTGCGCCAAGCAGCGAATCCTGCTGCGACTTGCTGAAACGATGAATTTCGTCAATAAAAAGTATGGGACTCGGACTGTTGAAAAATCGCTGCGATTTGGCTTTTTCAATAACTTCACGCACATCTTTAACGCCCGAATTTATTGCGCTGAGGCTGAAAAACACACGTTTCTGCTGCTCGGCAATTATTTTTGCCAAAGTGGTTTTGCCAACTCCCGGAGGTCCCCAAAGTATAAACGATGATATGTTTCCCGACTCAATCATGTTGCGAAGGATAGCTCCTTTGCCTACAAGATGCCGTTGTCCTATGTATTCTTCAAGCGATTTCGGTCGCATGCGTTCTGCAAGTGGTGTCATAATTCCAAATTTTATAATTTCATCATTCTGCAAATCATTAAGTTGACAATTAATAAAGTCATCAATCGAATGATGCTCTCATTAATGATTTTTTTTGTAAAATTAATTCATTTTGATTGATTCTTACTAAAAAAGTAATATATTTGCAAAAATAAATCAATAAACATTATGGTACTTACAGTTGGAACAATTATCGACCACGAGCGTTACGGGCAGGGAGTGGTTGCAAAAGTAAACTTCACAGACTACGAAGTTTATTTTGAACGTAGCGGCAAAATCAGTATTCTAAAAACAAATACGGACTATAAAATTGTTGAACAGTCGGAGGAAACATACGATGATGCAGACAAAATTGCATTTGAAGATGTTGAAAAAACCCTGACTGTAATTCTTGAAAAATATAACTGCCTGAACGAAACGATACCTCTTGGCGACCGCTGGACAGGCGGAAAAATAATCTTGCAGCCTGCAAATTCATCAATGCAGAATAAGGAAATACCGATAGAAACGTTTTTTCACAAAATCGTAATGCTGCGCGACCGCCTGCGCGTACTCGAACAAAACATAAACAGTCATGCAAAGCTCAGCGACGAAGACAAAATAAACATGCAACAGTACATAACGCGCATATATGGCTCTCTTACAACTTTTAACGTATTGTTCAAAGATAAAAGCGACTTTTTTGTCGGCACGGGAGGCAACAGGAACGAAGAATGAAATTTTACAGATCGTAATTATACCGGTTATTTTTATCTGCGCCGAAAACAATGGCAACCGAAAGCCGGTACGTGTTGTCGAGAAGCGTATTGCTGTTGCCGGTTACAAACAGGTATGATGCGGCAAAATCCATGTTTTTATATTTTATGCCTGCACCGAAGGTAAAATATGAATTACTGCTGATTTTTTTCGGCGTGTGATGATAACCTGCACGAAAATATATCTGCTGCTTATAGGAATATTCCATTCCCAGTATCCATATTATTTTAGACAAATCGCTCGTGATGCCGTGTGCAGCTGCCGACATTACCGACGAATTGCGGTATTTGTAATTACCCGGCACAAGCGACTTGTTAAATTCTATCATGGGCGATAAAGAATTATTGTCGTCCAAATTGAATGTTACGCGAGTTCCAAGTTTAATGTTCATTGGTAAAAAAGACCCTCCTGCGGTGTCGGAAATATTTACTTTTGTTCCGATATTCGAAACTGTTACGCCAAAAGCCCATTCCGATTTTGGCGCAAACGAAAAGGTAACCGGCTGCTGATAAAAAAATGCCACGTCGGCGGCGACATTTGAAGTATGCTCTATTACGGGAACTGTACTTTGTATGGTTATTTTTGTTGAATTTATATACCTGAAAGTTATTGCGCCCGAGATGTTTTTTCCCAGTCGTCGCGAATACGAAGCATCGAATGCAAATTCATTAGGTCGCGCCGATTGCAGAAATTCGTAATTATCGGTGTAAAAGTCGATATTTCCAAGCGAGAAAAATCTTAACGATGCGCTGACGGATTCGTTGTTATTGTACCTGTAAAATCCCGAAAGGTATGTTATGTAAATGTCGCTTGCTGCCGATTTCAACCATGGAGTGTAAGACAGTGCAATGCCGCCGCGCTGTTGCGAAAAAATATATTTTGCCGCATTCCAGTTTTGAGAATTTACATCGACAGATGTTGCTACGCCTGCATCTCCCATTGATGCCGACCGCGCATCGGGCGCGATTGTAAGAGCGGGAAGCGTTGGAATTAATTCCTGTGCAAATATTTGCGCATGTAACGTTACAAGAAGCGAGATTAATACCGTATGTTTTATTTTTAATTTCATTTTCATAAAAGTAAAATGATTTATCGGTGCAAATATAATAATAATTATCGTTGTTGACAGTTTTTAATTTCATCAAGTTCGACAAGCTTGTTTACTATTGCAAATATTGTCAAGCCTGATGTACTGTGAATTTGCAATTTTGCCGCTATGTTTCGGCGATGGCTGACAACAGTATGAGTCGACAGGCACAGTTCATCTGCAATCTGCTTGTTTGTCATTCCTTTTATAACGCATACGATTATTTCCTTCTCGCGTGCCGTTAGCGATTCGTTATTTGTTGCGGATTCGGATATGGTTATTAAGTTATTTATTTTTTCTCTCACATTTTCAACCGAGTCGTACAGTGATATTACTTCGTCATAATTTTTCAATACGGCGTTATCAATCAGCGAATTTTGCAGCGCAATGCATTTCATCTCATTATTTGCAGAATCTTTTTTTATTTGCTGCAGCGAAAAGAATCCCAGCATCACAGGATTTATGATTAATATATTATATTTTTGCCTGTTCAATAAATTTCGTAACCGTTCGGGATCTTCAATTTCGGATATCCCGGCATTGTTAAGATTTAATTGCTGTAATACCGATACAATGCCTGTTCGAATAATAACGGACGATTCGGCAACTATTATTTTAAGATGCAAATTCATAGCGCGCTGTCAGGTTTTTTAAGTTCCAGTTCCATAATTGCAGGTACAAATAGTTTATCCTCAACGGAATTATGCAGAGCCAGATCGTTTTCGCAATTAAAAATATCAAAAAGCACATTATCGATTTCATTAGTGCTTTCGGTTTCGTAATACTTAATCATTATGTTTTTAAATTCGGTAAGTTTGGCTTCTATCTGATTGTGCTGTTTGATAAATATTCCAATGTTATACCTTATTTTTTTTCTGCCTTCGATAAGCGAACGCACATAGGGAAAAACTGTTTTTTCTTCATACGACATGTGTTTACGCACTTCCGAAACATATTCGTCAAAATAATAAAGCACTGCTTTATTCAAATCTTTCAAGTCCTGCGTTAGTGCATTTTTCAATTTTTCTCTTATATCGGGCAAACGGTAATTAACAAAATAATCATGCGAATTGTGGAGGTACAAAATCAATGACGGAGCAAATAAACTGTGGTTTGAGCAATTGTGATTTACATCATCGCAGAGCAAAAGATTTATTATTGCAAGAAAAGTTTTTGTATCGACATTGTTGTCGTGGCAAACTTCGCCTATGCTTTTGTCTTTAAATCCAAGTTTCATTTCAAATCTGCTGAGTACAAGCAAGGCAGGATAATTTTGGCATATCAGATTGCTCATGCTGTCGGATTCCTTATATTTTCCTATTTTCAATTTTGGCATAATAACATATTTGATTTATATACAGTGTTAAACAGCTAATAATCGTTACATACATTACAAAAATTCGCTAACGATATGCAAATATACAAAAACAAACATAATGTCTATATGTTTTTGAAGTTTAAATCTGTTATAAATGATGATTTTCCGCAACAGTGTCAGTCTGCAACGGTAAGATTGTTCATTTATTTTTTTACCTTTGTCGATTATTTTCATAAAAATTATCATGGCAAAAAACGAATTTGAAAAATATGCAATCAAACATTTAGGCATATCAAGCTCTGTATTAAACCAATATACATCATCAATAACGCCTTACATTATCGAAGAACGACAGCTGAATGCCGTAGCAATGGATGTATTTTCGCGGCTGATGATGGAACGGATAATATTTCTCGGCACGGCAATCAGCGACGAAGTTGCAAATATTGTTCAGGCGCAGCTTTTATTTTTAGACTCCGTTGACCCGTCGCGCGATATTCATATCTATATCAATTCACCCGGCGGCGCAGTTCACGCAGGACTTGGAATCTATGATACCATGCAGCTTGTAGGCTCGAACATTCGTACTACCTGTACTGGAATGGCAGCATCAATGGCGGCAGTTTTACTTACGGCAGGAACAGCAGGAAAGCGCTCGGCTCTTACTCATTCGCGAATAATGATTCACCAGCCGCTTGGAGGCGCCGAAGGTCAGGCGTCGGATATTGAAATTACAGCGCGTGAAATTGTAAAGCTGAAACGTGAACTTTACGAAATTATTGCAAAACATTCTAACAATAAGATTGCAAAAATAGAAAAAGATGCCGACCGCGATTATTGGATGACATCTGCCGAAGCGCTTGCCTACGGAATGATAGACGAAGTTTTACAAAAACAGAAAAAGACAGATGAAACAAGCTAAATGTTCCTTTTGCGGAAGAACAGATAATGAAGCAAGTTTGCTTATTCACGGCATAGTAGGCAGTGCATTTATTTGCAGCGACTGCGTAACTGAGACTTACGAAGCTTTACAAAGCGCTTTTGATTACGGTTCCAAAGTAAAAAGCAAACACAATCTTTCTTTTGCAAGCATTATGAGACCCGACCAGATAAAATCGGTTCTCGACAAGTACGTCATAGGACAGGATGATGCCAAGAAACATTTGTCGGTTGCGGTTTACAATCACTACAAACGCATATTGCATCCATCCGGCGACGATGATATTGAAATAGACAAATCCAACATAATCATGGTTGGAGAAACAGGAACAGGCAAAACGCTTTTGGCTCAGACAATAGCAAAAGTACTGAAGGTTCCGTTTACGATTGTAGATGCTACAGTGCTTACCGAAGCAGGATATGTAGGCGAAGATGTTGAAAGTATTCTTTCGCGCCTGCTTCAAGCTGCCGATTACAATGTAGCATCAGCCGAACTTGGAATTGTATTTATTGACGAACTTGATAAAATTGCACGTAAAAGCGACAATCCTTCAATAACGCGAGACGTGTCGGGCGAAGGCGTACAGCAGGCAATGCTGAAACTTTTGGAAGGCACGGTAGTAAACGTTCCGCCGCAAGGAGGGCGAAAGCACCCGGAACAGAAATTTATACAGGTCAATACAAAAAACATACTGTTCATTTGCGGAGGAGCATTCGATGGAATCGAAAAGAACATAGCAAATCGACTTAATACGCGCGCTATAGGCTACGGAACGATAAATGACAAAAACAATATCGACAAAAACAATCTGATGCAGTATGTTTCGCATATTGATTTGAAATCGTACGGGCTTATACCCGAAATTATCGGTCGCCTGCCTGTGCTTACATGCCTGCAGTCTCTCGACCGCGCTGCATTGCGCCGTATTCTTACCGAACCCAAAAATGCAATAATAAAACAGTATCAAAAACTGTTTGCAATAGACAATATAAAATTGGAATTTGCCGATGAAGCTCTTGATTATATTGTTGATAAAGCTATAGAATTTAAACTCGGCGCACGAGGTTTACGTTCGATATGCGAAAGCATAATGATGGATGCCATGTTTGAATCTCCATCAAAACAGGTTAAAAAATTACGTATTACACTGAAATATGCAGAAGAAAAAACCCGTAAGTTAACCGCAGGTAAATTACACGTAGCGTAAATTTGCAAGGTACCCAGCCTCGTAAACAACAAGAATAAAATTAGATTATGACAAAGATTTTATTAGAAGCACTTTTACAAATTTTAGTCTTAATTCCTTTTGCTGTTATCTTTTTAAAAGAAAAAACTAAAGTTAACTTTCTAAGATTATTAATTTTTGTTTTCTGCTATGTGGTTTATCAAATATTTCTTGTTCTTCCGAAAATAAACTCAGCTTTTGACTTCATAAAAAGTAGTTGGAATTGGGATGGTAAAATTTTGGGAATTATTTTTGGGATTATTTCCTGCCTGCTTTTCAAAAAATATTTTCGCGAAAATGATTTCTTTACATTAAAACAAAATAAGAAAAATTTCAAACCGGCGTTAATTGGAGCGACAGTAATTGTTTTATTATCAACAATAGTCTGGTTTTTATTGGGAAAGTCAGAATTTAATCTTGAAACTTTGGCATTTCAAATTTCCCTTCCGGGAATTGATGAAGAAATAATGTTTCGTGGAATTTTGTTAGGACTTTTAGCAACTTCAGTAAAAGACAAAGTGTCATTTTTAGGAAATCCAGGTATTTTATTAACTGCAATTCTTTTCGGATTTATGCACGCCTTAACACTTGACAGAAATTTCTCCATTGATTTTGATGCTGCATATTTCTTTCAAACAGGCTTTGCCGGGTATATTTGGGGTTGGATAACAATAAAAAGCCGAAGTATTTTATTAGCTATTCTTTCCCACAATTTCAGCAATTTTTTTGGAACTTTATCAACAATGATTAAATGAGACAAAAGAAACAGCGGAAAAATGGTTTGAGAGAAAAGACGATAATTGGTTAAAAACGATTTTATTTGGCAAAATGACCAATTTTGACAATACAACAGGTCAATTAAGACATATAATGGCACTGTGAGGCAATAGTCAGAGAAAATGGTATAGAGACAGGTGAATATTTAGACTATTGGGGATAAAAAATAAAGAATACGATAAAAACATAAAACAGCCGGAAGGGTAAACTTCATTCTGCAGTCAAATTAGAACCTGAAAAAGCTAAAAACTTCATCAGGTTTTTTTAATTTTTACCGCTGATATTGCCGGCTGAACAGAAATTTACATTCTCAGCCTTGTAAAATGCCATGAAACAGTTATTGTTATTTCTTTTATTCTTTCATAATTTTCTTGCAGTTATTTTAATATTGATACATTTTTTACACAATAAAGAAAAATAACAAAAAATAATACAAAATAATTTTATGATTTAAAATGTATTTGTATGTTTGCATGACATTTTAAACGAATAGTAAGGATAGTTATTTGATTACTATGTAGATATAGTTTAAAAGAGTAAAGAAACCATTAAAAAAATTGAAAGGGATGTCGAATATTATACCTGTAAATGAAGTATGATGATATTAAATTGTTATGGAGTCATAACCTTAAAATTATTTTATTACGTTATGTCATGGGTTAGCTTTATGCATAAAAAAGACATAATTGCATGAAATAATCAATTTAATACACTTTACAGGTATAGTTCGATGTTCATCGTACATATTAAAATTGTGTTTATGTGCGTATTCCCGCTCTTATTATTTTGGTTTATCCGAATCTTTTAACATTCTCAGGATATAATTTTGCGATATAATCTACATTTATATTTGTAATTCAAAATAAAAGTAATTTAGTTTTAGAATATTACAAAATTTGGTATAATTTATAAATCTGGAGAAAAATAATTATCTGATTTATTTACGTTTATAATGTAATATAAATTATAAGACAGATTTATTTATTATAAACAAATATTAGTATGAAGAAAGTTTTAATGATTATTACAGCCTGTCTGTTTGTAAGTGTTTCGGCGTTTACTCAAACAAAAACAGTAACAGGCAAGGTAACCGGAGACGATGCTCAAGGCGTTCCGGGAGCTACGGTATTGGTAAAAGAAACCGGTATCGGTGTGGCAACAGATGATAACGGTAACTATTCTATTCCGGTTACTAAAGGTCAAACGCTGCAATTTTCAGCAATTGGTTATTTGGAACAGTCAGTTGCAGCAGGTGATGATAATGTGATTGATGTAATCATGGAAGTCGGTACGACAACACTGGATGAAGCCATAGTCGTGGCTTATGGTACATCAAAGAAAGAAGCTGTTACGGGAGCGGTTTCAACCGTGTCGGCTCGCAATATCGAAACGCGAGCTTTAACCAGTGTTACCAGCGCCCTTGATGGACAGGTTACCGGTGTTCTGTTAAACAATTCGGGTACTCCCGGTTCAAGTCCCACTATACGAATCCGTGGTATTTCTACCATAAATGGCGCGGACAATGGAAGACCTCTGTATGTAGTTGATGGTGTAGCAATGTCGGGCAATGAAACCGACATAAATCCGCAGGATATTGAAACCATTTCAATACTTAAAGATGCAACTTCTGCCGCTCTTTATGGAAGCCGTGCCGCTAACGGCGTAATACTGATAACTACCAAAAAGGGAAAAAGCAAAACATTATCGCTGCGGGCTAATGCGTTTGTCGGCATATATTCAAGAGGCATTCCCGAATACGATATTGTCAATGCATCCGAATTTATGGAACTCATGTGGACAGGCTATCGTAATTCTTTAATATCAAATCCCGATATGAAAGACGGCTCGGGAAACCGATATACTGTTGCAACAGCCAATCCGATAGCTACGGCTAATCTTGTGCCTTCATATTTAAAGTATAACATATTCGACAAGCCAAGTGATGAGCTGTTTGATGCAAACGGTAAACTTATTGCCGGCATAAATCCCAAATACAACGATTTGGACTGGTGGAAAGCCGTAGAACGAACAGGCTTGCGGCAGGATTATTCTGTAAGCGGAGATGCGGCAACAGACAGGAGTGACTTTTATTTTTCGTTATCACTGTTAGACGAAAAGTCAAATATCAAATGGTCGGATTATCAACGCTTCACAGGAAGAGTAAATGTTAACCTTATGCCTAAAAAATGGCTGAAATTAGGCATATCTGCAAACGGCAGCTACCAAATATACAATAATGTCAGCGAAAGCAATGCAGGCTATTCAAATCCCATATATTATGCCCGTTATATGTCTCCTATATATCCTGTTTATCGGCATGATGCAAATGGAGATTTTGTGCTGAATGCAAATGGTGACAAAATATACGACAACGGCAGTGATTTGGGGCGTCCGCAAAACTTGAGCCGCCATGTAATATGGGAACTTGACCTTGATAAAAACGAAACAATTAGAAGCACAATTGGAACTACCGCCTATGCCGATATTAAGTTTTTGAACGATTTTCACTTCATTATAACAGGTAATGCAAGCATCAGAAACAGCGAAAACCGCACATACAATAATGCCGTAATAGGAGACGGTTCGGGTAATAAGGGAAGAGCCGGAAGAACAGTATACAGACATCTGGACTATACAGCCATGCAGCAGCTAACATGGGAAAAAAAATTTGAAAGACATCATGTGGATGCTCTTATCGGACACGAAAACTATTCCAATAATTATGTTTATACAGACCTGTATAAAACTTCGGAAACTTTTGCCGGTGCATACGAATTGATAAATTTTACGGAAATGATACGACTCAACGGTTATGACAGTAATCTGCGCGGCGAAAGTTACCTTTCCAGAGTTCGCTATAACTACAACGCAAAATATTATGCGGAAATCTCGTATCGCAGAGATGGCGTATCACGTTTCCATCCGAACAACAGATGGGGAAATTTCTGGTCGGTTGGAGCAAGCTGGGCAATACATAAAGAAGCATTTATGTCGGAGCTGGAATTTGTTAATTCATTAAAGTTAAGAGCTTCTTACGGCGAAGTAGGAAACGATGCAAGCGCAGGCAGATACGCTTATATGGGACTTTATTCGTTGGGACAAAATGCTAATGTTGGCTCGGCTTACAAAGTTCAGAACGAAGCGAGTAATATTAAATGGGAATCAACAAATTCAATAAACATAGCGCTTGAAGGATATTTGTTTAACCGTTTTGATTTTACGCTTGAATATTATCGTAAACAGTCTCACGATTTGATATTCAGCGTATATAATCCGTTATCGGCAGGCGCTACTTCTACATCGTATGCCGAATCAACCCAGTTAAAAAATATAGGCGATATGTTGAATCACGGCTTTGAAATAAGCACTAATGTTGACCTAATAAAAAAGCGTGATCTGTTGTGGAAAGCATCTTTTACAGGCTCTTTCCAGAAAAATAAAATATTGACGCTTCCCGAGCAAAACAGAAAGGAAGGAATAGTAAGCGGTGCGCAAAAATTAATGGAAGGACATTCAAGATATTCTTTCTGGGTATATCAGTTTGCAGGCGTTGACCAAATGAACGGCAATGCGCTTTATATTATAGATGATGCAAAATATTACGTTGGCGCCACTCCTGTAGATGGCAAATCGAAAATACCCGATGAAAGAATTACAGCAATCAATGGGAAAAATTATGCAGACAGTTATACTTATGCAAAAAAAGACTGGAGCGGCACTTCTCTGCCTTCATTCTTTGGAAGCATAGGAACCTCGCTTTCGTGGAAAGATTTTAGCTTTTCCATTCTCTGTACATATTCATTGGGCGGTAAAATGCTCGATGGTTCGTATAACTCGTTAAGATCGGTAACCTCTTCTCCCGGCGCCATACACAAAGATGCGCTGAAAGCATGGAATGGAGCGCCTGCAGGAATGACCGAAACATCTCCGGACAGGCTTGATAAAAACGGTATTCCTGCAATCGACTGGTATCGTCAAAGTAATTACATAAGTTCTTCTGCTTCAAATTTTCTGCACAATTCTTCATATTTCAGTTTCAGAAATATAAATATCGCATACAAACTGCCGCGAACCTGGATTAGAAATTTAGACCTATCGGAAGTAACCGTAAGTCTTTCGGCTGAAAACCTTTATACTTTTACTTCGATGAAAGGTTTAAATCCGCAGCAGCATTTGGATGGTATAGCGGAAAACATTATGAATTACAACCGTACGGTAAGTTTAGGTATCAATGTTAAATTTTAATCAAATTAAATACAAATCGTTATGAAAAGAAAAATATTAATAGTAAGCGTAACAGCTATATGTCTGATTGCAACAGGTTGCAGCAAAGATTATCTTAATACGGCGCCAACAAGTTCTACAGGTACCGAAACGTTGTTTAAAACCACATCCAAAGCCAAATTGGCAATTAACGGACTGGCAAAATTAATGTCTATTCAATATCTTGGATCTCGAGGTTTCAATGGAGAAGGCACCGTTAAAATGTATTACGGCAATTATTCCGGCGCGCATTTTACGGTAAATTTGCCGGGCTGGGCTGTAATTATCAACTGTGACTATTTTCGCAATTTGGATGCAGTTTACGATTATTATCCATGGTACTACTATTATCGTATTATAGGTAATGCCAATACGGTAATTCTTAACATAGACAAGGCATCAGGACCCGACAGTGAAAAAAAATACATCAGGGCGCAGGCTTTATCGTACAGGTCATACGCTTTTATGATGCTTGCCCAACTGTACTGCCTGCGTTGGTCTGATTCGGATAACGGCGCTTCGCCGGGATTAATTTTAAGGACAGATGCAAGCGATGGAGATATGAAACGTTCTACTTTGGCGGAAACATATAAAAAAATATACGATGATTTGGACGAAGCAATCGCACTGTTCACAGAATCGGGCATACACAGAGGCAATACTCTTAATTATGTCATAGATATTGAAGCTGCCTGTGCTGCTTATGCGCGTGCAGCCTTAAACCGTCAGGATTATCCCAAAGCCGAAGAAATGGCAGTAAAAGCAAGAAGCGGATATTCATTAATGAGCGTAACCGATTACAGGGCAGGATTTTGCAATCCAAATTCGGAGTGGATATGGAGCGTATGGGGTTCGGCAAACGAATCGCTTTATTACCTTTCGTATTTTGCCGATATTGCCTACAATTCTTCGGCAAGCGCGGTAAGAGCCTATCCGAAATGTATCAGCAAGGAGCTGTTCGAAAAAATTCCCGATACGGATATTAGAAAAAGTCTGTTTGTTAATCCTGCAGACTATACGCCGGCATATAATGCCAATACGGGTCAATATGCAGATGCGGCAGTAGTGGCTGCAATACGTGCAAAAGGAACGGATCCAACAGCATCCGTTTATGCGTATATGCAATTCAAAATTAAATGCAACGACCAGCCCGGCGTTGGACACCTGAATATATTCAGGTCATCGGAAATGTATTTAATCGAAGCCGAAGCAAAATATTTTCAGAACAACGCGATAGGCGCCCAAAATGCTTTGACAGAACTGAATAAAACCAGCGGACGCGACAGCAGTTATACCTGTACAAAAACAGGAACCGACCTGCTCGATGAAATAAAAACGTACAGAGGACTTGAATTATGGGGCGAAGGCTTTGACTGGTTTGATATGAAACGCTGGGGTGATTCAATGTCAAGGAAATCGTTTGCCGGCGGAGGCAGTTTTATCTCGGATTTGGCTGTCTCATTCGGACCCCAGGATAAAAATAAATGGACATGGTTTATTCCATCCAAAGAAATGAATTACAACAGGCTGGCTGAGCAAAACAACTATTGATAATAACATTATTACCATAAAAAAGAGGCTGTCTACTTTTGAGACAGCTTCTTTTTTATTTAGTCGTCCCTTAAAAGGGAACAAATCATTTATTAATAAATAATTATGAATGAAAATCAGAGGTAAAAATTGCAGGATTTTAATCAATACAGACATAAAACCCTGCAAAATAAATAATGTTTTTCTTTTTATGTTACTTTTGTCTTGACGCAAAAGTAACAGGAAAAACATCTTTTATTATCTTTTATCTCTGAAGATATACTTTTTAAGGAATGACTAATTATTTTTCCATGTATTTCAATACTTTTCCGCTTATTTGCAAAAGCGATATTTCGCAAAGTTTTGTATCATATTGCGCCGACAGTATGCGCTCTTCGGCATCGAGAAGATTTTTCTGAGCTTCGCGCATTTCAATTCCAGAAAGGTCGCCAAGCATGTATCTGTCCATCGCTATTTCGTGATTTTGCTTTGCTGCAACAAGATTTTCGCGTTCGAGCTTCAACATTTTAATGTTGTTTACGTATGCCTGCCACAAATTGGCAATATCGGCAAGCAACGACTGTTCAATCTGCATGCGTTGTAAACGCGCGTTTTCTATTTCGATACGCGCATTTTTCTGCTGGCTTCTGCGCGTGCCGTCAAAAATATTTATTCCCAGGGCAAGTCCGAAATCCAAGCCTGCAACCTGACGCCGACGATAAGCATTTGTTTCGTAGGTATTGAGCGTGTATCCATAACCCGAACTTAACCGTAAATACGGATATTTGCGCGAATTTACGGATTTCAGGTTTAGCTGTGCAAGCGTTACGATTCGTTCGGATTTCAACAGTTCTGCATTTGTGTGCAGTGTAGATTCCAACAAGTCGTCAAAAATCAATAATTCATCAACATCTATCACAGAATCAACAATTTCTATCTTCTGATCAACATTGTCATTTGCCATCAGTTCGTTTATGCGGATACGGGAAGTATTCAACAGTTCGTGCTGTTTTACATATTTTGAACTGTCGGCGTTGAAATCCACGCGAGCCTGTTGCAAATCAAGCCGCGACATGTTGCCTATCAGGTAGCGCGCTTCGACAATGCGCAATCGTTCCTTCGAAAGCGAAACGGCATAAAAAAAATTATTTAAGCGTATTTGCTGCTGAATGTAATTGTAATATTCGGCTGTAAAGTCTGCGATAAAATCTTCGATTGCAATGCGCGTATTCACTTCGCCTGCCGCTTCAAGTTCTTTCAATCGTTTATAGTTTGTTGTGATGTTAAATCCATCGAATATTGTCCAGTTTAGCGATAATCCCACATTAAAGGTATTGTCCAGTACGCCTGTGCTTTTTTCTATTTCGTTTGTTGTTCTGATGGTTGACTTCGTATCGTTCAGAGTTCCCGAATACCTGCCCGACAAATCTACTGATGGATAATATCCTGCATTTGCCTTTGTAGCATTATTTTTACTTATTTGCTGTTCGTTTTTCGAAATGCGAACCGAATAATTATTTTCCAAACCCAGTTCCAGACATGATTTTAACGTATAAATGCCCTGAGCGTGCAATGCACATGACATTATGAAAAGCGCCGTTGTTGATAATATTTTTTTACTGAATGTCATTTTACTGCAAAATGAAATAGAAATTTTGATATTCAATTTTAGCCTATTGTTCATTTTCTTTATTTTTTACCCTATTTCGATTAGTAGAAATATAGCTGTACATCACGGGAACTATGTACATTGTAAGCAATGTTGACACCAGCATTCCGCCCACAACCGAAACTCCCATTGCAATCTGACCGTTACAGCCTTCGCCTGTTGCAAATGCTAATGGAATAAGCCCCAGAATAGTAGATGCGCTTGTCATAAGAATAGGACGCAAACGCTGCAGCGAAGCATCTCGAATGGCTGTTGCCTTGTCGATTCCCGCTTCCTGCTTTTGATTGGCAAACTCAACAATGAGAATGCCGTTTTTGGCAACCAGCCCTATCAGCATTATTATTCCTATCTGGCTGTATATGTTCATTGTTATATTGTTGAAATACATGAATGCCAATGCGCCTGCAACAGCCAAAGGAACTGTAAACATAATTATCAGCGGGTCTTTGAAACTTTCGAACTGAGCAGCAAGAACAAGGTAAATGAAAATTATGGCAAGAAGAAATGCAAACATCAGGCTCGAAGAACTTTCCTTGAAATCTTTTGAATCGCCTGATAATGCCGTACGGAAAGTATCGTCAAGAGTTTCTTTTGCTATTTGATCCATTTCGTCGAGACCTTCTCCTATTGTGCGTCCGGGCGCAAGTCCCGACGAAATTGTTGCCGACACAAAACGGTTATATCTGAACAGACGCGGCGGCGCAATTCCTTCCGAAAGTTCAACAAGGTTGTCGAGTTGAATCATTTCGCCCTTATCACTGCGGACGTATATTGACTTCAAGTCTGCCGGCTTGTTGCGCTGCTGGCGGTTGATTTCGCCGAGAATCTCATATTGCTTGCCGTTCATATAAAAATATCCCATGCGCTGTCCGCTGAGCGCATATTGCAGTGTTTGCGCTATATTTCGGGTACTTACTCCCATAACGCTTGCTTTTTCCCGATTAATACTTATGCGTGTCTCGGGTTTATTGAATTTCAGATTGACATCTGCCATTTGAAATATTGGATTATCCTGAATTTTTGCCAAAAGTTCGGGGATAACGCTTTGTAATTTATCGATATTTGTTGCCTGAATAACATATTGAATCGGCATTGCACCTCTTCTTCCGCCGAATGTTGTCTGCTGTTGAACAAACGAACGCGCTTTGGTTTTTGTTCTTACTGCCTGTGAAAGTTTTTCGGCTATTTCCATTTGCGTATAACTGCGTTTTTTTATATCGTCCAAAACGATTCTCACATTTCCGCTTCCGCTGTTTACCCGCGCCTGAACAGAACTTGCCTGAGGAAAAACGGAATCGATCAAAGCGGCAATATCTTCGGTATAGTCGCGAATATATTCGTATGTTATGCCTTCAGCGCCGCGCGTATTTACGCTTATTTGCGAACGGTCTTCCATTGGCGCCATTTCTGCAGGGATTTTATTCCATAAAAATATTATGACAAACATCGTCAGAACAACTATTGAAACGGATATTAAGCGGTTTTTCAGAAACGATGTAAGCGATTTCCTGTAAATGCTGTTCATTCCTTCAAAAAACGGCTCTGTTTTTACATACAGCCAGTTTTTCTTTTCGCGCCTTACAAGAAGCTTTGTTGCTATCATGGGCGTAAACGTCAAAGCAACAAATGCCGATATGATAACCGATCCTGAAACTACTATACTGAATTCGCGGAACAGTCGCCCTGTCATGCCTTCCATAAATACAATGGGAAAAAATACCGACACAAGGGTTATTGTTGTTGAAACAATGGCAAAAAATATTTCTTTCGCTCCCTGTATTCCCGCTTCAAGCGGCGTCATTCCTTTCTCAACGCGTATATATATGTTTTCAGTCATAACTATGGCATCATCAACAACAAGTCCTATTGCAAGCACAATAGCAAGCATCGATAATACGTTTATCGAAAACCCTGCAAGATACATCACGAAAAAAGCTCCTACAAGCGATACAGGTATTACCACGCATGGTATTAAGGTTACGCGCCAGTCGCGAAGGAAAGCAAATATTATGCATATTACCAGAATAAATGCAATATATATTGTTTCTTCTACTCCTGATATTGAAGCTCTGATAAATCTTGTACTGTCGAATCCGTAAGTATAGGTAATATCTTCGGGAAGATCTTTTTCCATCATCTTCATCCTGTCGTAAACGGCATCTGCTATTTCGATATGATTTGCTCCGGGTTGAGGCGTAACGGCAACGCCAACCATAGGAATGCCATCCATTTTCATGTAACTGCGAATATCCTGAGGTCCGAGTTCGGCGCGACCGATGTCGCGAAACCTTACAATGTTCGACTTGTCTTCTTTTACAATCAGATTGTTAAATTCTTCTGCCGTATGCATTAAACCCAGCGTGCGAATAGTAAGTTCGGTTGTATTTCCTTCGATACTTCCCGAAGGCAATTCCACATTTTCGCGCTCTATTGCGCTCCGCACATCAAGAGGCGTAATGCCATATCCCGACATTTTTATAGGGTCAAGCCAAAGGCGCATCGAATAGCGTTTTTCGCCCCAAATCGAAACGCTGCTTACATCCGAAATAGTCTGCAACTGTTCTTTAACCGTAAGGTCGGCTATTTCACTCAGTTCGAGCAGCGAACGCTTATCGCTTTTGAGTGCAATCATCAAAATGGGCATGGCATCGGCATCGGCTTTGGTAACAATCGGCGGGTCGCAGTCGCGAGGAAGAAAACGCTGAGCGCGCGAAACCTTGTCTCGTACATCATTAGCCGCAGTTTCCAAATCTACCGACAGTTCAAATTCTACGGTAATATTGCTGAATCCCTGACTGCTAACGCTCGAAAGCGAACGTATTCCGGGAATGCCGTTGATGTTCTGTTCAAGCGGTTCGGTAATTTGATTTTCAATAACATCGGCATTTGCTCCGGGATATGATGCCGATACCGAAATAATCGGATTGTCAACCGAAGGATATTCGCGTACTCCCAAGTAAGTGTAGCCAATGACGCCAAAAAGAATAATAGCAAGCGTTAATACTGTTGACAGTACAGGACGACGTATGCTGAGTTCTGATATGTTCATAGTGTTGTTTGGATATAAAAATCAATAGTGAATTTTATTGTTAATTTATAAATTTTCCGAGTCTGTTATCTGTTTTCAACGAATCGATATTGTCGAGCTTCACAGACAGTCCCGTACGCAACTGTAACGTTCCTGATATAATGAGCGTGTCTCCTATACTTAATCCGCTTAATATCTGTACGTTTGCATCAGTACGCAAACCTTTTTGCACTTCTACGGGCTGAGATTTTCCCGATTTATATAAAAATACCTTATCAACTCCCATTTCAGGAACTATTGATTCCGTAGGAATGACTATTGCATTTTGAATTTCTTTCTGTTGCAGCTGTATTCTGACAAATCGTCCGGGCGACAGTTCGTGTCGCAGGTTGGGATAAAGCGCGCGCGCCTTGAGCGAAAATGTTTCCGCATCAACCTGTGATTCGGTTGCATAAATCGAAGCATTGTACATTTCCATGCTTCCATCTACGGTAAAATTAAGCCGGGCTCCTTTATGTATATCGGAAGCATATCGTTCGTTTACCGAAAATTCAATTTTTAGCGGCGACAGTTTGGTTAATTTTGCAATCACAGTGCTTGGCGATGCATAAGAACCTTCGCTTATTTGCCGCAGTCCGATAATACCGTCAAACGGAGCGCGGAGTTCGGTTTGCCTAATATTTGCCATTACAAGTTCTATATCCGCATTTAGTGTGGCAAGCTCGGTTTTTACCTGTTCGAGCGCTTCCTTGCTTACGGCGTCTTTTTCAAGCAGCGCGCTTTGCCTCGACACGCGATCTTCGGCAAGCTGCACCTGCGCTTCGAGCTTTTTCAGCTGCGCCTGAAGCGGTTCGTCGTTCACCTTTGCAAGCAGTTGACCTTTTATGACCGAAGAACCTTCGATAAAATGAATCTTAACAATTTTACCGGAAGTTTCAAACGACAGGCTAACTTCTTCATCGGGAATAAGCCGTCCGTTGATATATATGTCATCGCTCAACGACTGTTCCTTAATTATAAGTCCGTTAATATTCAAAGGTTTCCCTCCGTCTAACATTCTCTGAGTAACAACATTACCGTTATTATCTTTTTCACCGATACTTATCGACAGTATTTTATAAATACCCCAAAAGGCAATCAAACAAACAGGAATAATAATTATTCTTTTCTTTATCTTATTCATAGCGCACAAAAATTTAAACAAAATTACATTTTTTATTTGATTATATTTACATCAAAAGGTTTAAACATACGATAAAAAATAGTTGGTGATTTAAAAAATATGCTATCGCGTTTATACATATCCAAAATTGACAGTGGTTAATAATAAATATATTTATATTATCTTTGGGGCAAAAAATATACAAGAAATAATATGTAAAAAATGTGACAGCACTTATTATGTAAAAAGCGGAAAAAGATAATGAAAAATTTTACGATTGGGGAGATGAAGATTTTGAAAGAATATATAAATGGAAATCATTAAAATAAATCAGACAGTTTTTGCATTATTACTGTTCGATATTTTCAATTTTACAACATTACAAACTTTATAGTATCTTTGTGAAAATTAATGAATATGGAAGATAATGATAAAATTCAGTCAAACAATGAAATAAATGCTATTTTTGAGATATTTAAATCAAACCCCAATAAGAATTTTAATTATAAGCAAATATCGCGAATTGCAGGCGTAAAAACAGATGAAGAACGCAGGCAGGTACAGGAAATATTGAAAGAATTTACACGGCAAAAAACGCTTAAGCGCACATCTAAAGGTAAATTCAAACTAAATGTTCAAAGAAAAACTCAACAGAGACGTATAAAAAGAGTAATTATCGGACGTGTTGACATGACAGCTAACGGTTATGCTTTTATTATTTCAGACGAAATCGAAAAGGATGTTTTTGTTTCGCAGCACAATCTTAATCATGCTTTGCACAACGATAAGGTGAAGATAAATATTTACAATACGAAAAGAACCAGCCGCTATGAAGGCGAAGTAATTGAAGTGTTGGAACGTTCAAAGCAAAATTTTGTAGGCAAGGTAGAATTATCGGGCAGGAACGGATTTTTAATTCCCGACAGCCGTCAAATGCCTCACGATATTTTTATTCCTGCCGATAAATTAAACAATGCCCAAAACGGACAGAAAGTTGTTGGAAGAATTACCGACTGGGCAAAAAACATGCGCAGTCCTATCGGTGAAATTATTGATGTACTTGGCAATTACGGAGAAAATGATACCGAAATGCACGCAATTCTTGCCGAATACGATTTGCCGTACCGTTTCCCGACAGAACTCGATGAACTTGCAAAACATATAAGTGAAAAGGTTACAGATGCGGATTATGCCGAACGGCGAGATTTCAGAGAAGTTACAACGTTTACAATCGACCCCGCCGATGCAAAGGATTTTGATGATGCCCTGTCGTTTCGCAAACTTGAAAACGGAAAATATGAAGTAGGCGTTCATATTGCGGATGTAACTCATTATGTTTTGCCCGATATGCAAATCGACAGGGAAGCAGCCGAACGCGCAACATCCGTATATCTTGTTGACAGAACTGTGCCGATGTTGCCCGAACGCCTGTCAAATTTTATTTGTTCGTTGCGCCCTGACGAAGAAAAACTTTGTTTTTCGGCAGTCTTTCAATTAGACGAAAAAGCAAACATAATCGACGAATGGTTTGGTCGCACGGTGATATATTCAAATCGCCGCTTTACTTACGACGAAGCTCAGCAAATAATAGAAAACAGGCAGGGCGATTTGTGCGATGAAATTTTGATACTTGACAAACTTGCAAAAAAATTACGCGCAAAACGATTTAAAGCCGGAGCAATGAATTTTGAACGCGAGGAGGCTAAATTTGTTCTCGACGAAAAAGGAAAGCCTGTAAACTTGTATTTCAAAGAGAGCAGGGATTCCAATAATCTGATAGAAGAATTTATGTTGCTTGCCAACCGCAAGGTAGCGGAATTTATAGGGAAGCCGCAAAAAAACCAAAAGCCTAAAACATTTGTTTATCGCGTACACGACACTCCCGACGAAACGAAATTCAACAAACTCAAAGAATTTGTAAAACGTTTTGGCTACACAGTCGAACCTGCCTCAGAAAAAGATATTTCACGCGAATTGAATAAATTAATGGCTGACGTAAAAAACAAGCCCGAAGCCAATCTCGTCGAAACGCTTGCTCTGCGCTCGATGGCAAAGGCAACGTATTCGATTGACAATATTGGTCATTACGGATTGGCTTTCCCTTATTATACACATTTCACATCGCCTATTCGTCGCTATCCGGATATGCTGGTTCACAGACTTTTGGCTAAATACCTTGCAGGAGCGAAAAGCGCCGAAAAAAATTATTATCAGGAAATGTGCAAACATTCATCGATGATGGAACAGCGTGCAACAGATGCCGAACGCGCTTCGATAAAATATAAAATGGTTGAATTTATGCAGGATAAAACAGGTTGTCAGTACGAAGGAATAATAACCGGAGTAACAGAATGGGGAATTTATGTTGAAATTTGCGAAAATAAAATAGAAGGAATGATTTCGATACGAGGTATGAACGATGACTGTTATTATTTTGATGAGGAAAATTATTGCATTACAGGCAGGATGCACAATAAAAAATATACGCTCGGCGACAAAGTCCGCATAAAAGTTGTGCGTAGCGACCTCGAACGCAAGCAGATTGATTTTGTGTTAATTTCAGAAGAATAATTTATAAGTTTAAAAATATAAAATATTTTATATTTTTAAGTATAATATTTATGAAATACATATATCTATATATAATGTTTTTTACGTTTATAGGATGCAGCAGCCACCGGCAAAAGGCGAACAGCAAATCAACATGCAGTGAAAAAACATATCATAATGTTGTTATTTTTTAGAAAAATAACTGTTATACTTTATGCAAAATATGCCGGGGTTTTCTGCAATATAAATCTTCGCATAATCACTTGGAACACGGCTTGGCAATGCCGTAAATACACTATTCAAGGCTGTTGCGCTAAATTGATTTTCTTCGCAATACAATTGCTTTATTGCAGTATTAGCGCTTACATCCAAGCCTGTCAGCCGGTTTATGCCGCAATCCAAATAGACTAACGCTGTACAGCCGCTTACGTCCAAACTTGCTAATTGATTCGTGTAACAGTGCAGTCGTGTTAAGGCAGTATTAGTGCTTGCATTCAAACTTGTCAGCTGATTGTTGCCGCAATTCAATTCAACTAACGCCGTACAGCCAGTATGGTTGCTTACATCCAAACTTGTCAACTGATTATTGATACATGCAAACTCTATAAACCTGAGTTCGGGATAATTGGTTATAATAAAAAGGGAATAGGATAAAAATAAATTGGTATAGGCGTTTAGACCGCCCGAAGATTTTTGTACCTTTGAGAAATGAATACAAGAGAAAAACATATAAGAGTGAACTCAATAGAATTTAATAGATATTTTCAGGCAAGTAAAGGTAAAAACCTTCCACAACTACACATACATATAATGAACATTCAGTGTTGATTGCGTGGAATATACCATCATTGTTCAAAAGAGCGGTTGCAAGGCTATCTCTACGAGTACCATTTTAGAGACAATGGAAGGGGCTATAGTGGGGTCAATCTTCGATTTATGCCCGAAAAAGATGGTCTGCAATGAGCCTAAAAGATTAAATAATAATCTATTAATATGGGCGGACTAAACGCCTATACCAAAAAATAATTATATGCCATCCGCCAATTTGTCGGTATCAAGTTATGGTTAAGAAAAGAAAACAGGCATGGGCGATCAATAAAAAAGATCCAACTGTCCTGTTGGTTTTTGTCTATCGAA
>JAISDB010000176.1 GCA_031265155.1 Prevotellaceae bacterium
CCATTTTCCTGGCAGTTGGTTTATTATTACTATCGAAAATGGAGCAAAAGCGGAGTTTTCAAAGAACTGTTTGAATTGTGCCTGTCGTTGCAAAAAGATAAATTGGACACGGAAAATTTGAACCTCGACGGCACGCACAGTTATGCGAAAAAATCTTGTGAATCGGTCGGATATCAGCACCGCAAAAAGGGCAAAACGAGCAATGTTTTGATAATGACCGACGGTCGTGGCATTCCAATATCTATCGGAAGCATACAAAGCGGCAATCATCATGACTTGTATAAAATTATCCCTGAATTTTCGAGAATGATAAAATCGTTAAATCATTGCGGAATTATAGTGGAAAACAGCATCGTGAATGCCGATAAGGGATTCGACAGCCGGAATTTACGCAGAGCGTGCAGATGGCGGAATATTGAACCTAATATAAAGGAAAACAACCGAAACAGAAAGAAAGCAAAACGGGGCAGAAAGAGATTTTTCAATAAAGATGTTTACAAAAGAAGGTTTGTCAATGAGCGAGCTTTTAGTCCGATTCGACAAATTAGATGAATCGTGGTTGAATTGGCATTATCTTACGTTCACATTGATCTTGTTAAAAGTTTAAATGAGTTTGTTGATTATTCAAAAGATTTAACTGATTTTTTAATAAAAGCCCAAAATGACTACAGAATAAATAATGATACGGCTACTACATATTTTTATTTCTCTGAATATCAGAATATAAAATAATCAGATATTCAGAAAATAGATATATATTTTAAAGATAACTCAGCCGTACCTTTATCTTTAGAACGCAAAAAAGGATTACAATATGTATTTAAGTTTTTTCCATTTCCAACATATCGTTAATATTTTAACATTATTAGGTAAAGTTTTTTACTGCATCAAAGATAAAAACAAGGCTATGTCTTGTGCAGGGAAAGAATAAAATTAATGTATAAATTAACAAATTAAAAAAAGAGTACAATTATGAAGTACAAACTTACAGAGCGGAGGAATCCGCAAAATCCTCAGGCAGCATCAAAGCTGTATGCCGCGCCTGTAAACGAAGGCAAGGTGTCGCAAAAGGATATTGCGGCAGATATTGTAGGCTTGTCGTCGCTTGCACGCGGCGATGTTGCAAACGTTATAGACTGCCTTATAGACACTGTGCCAAAATATCTGCTCATGGGCAAGAGCGTAAGCCTTGGCGAGCTCGGCACTCTGCGCATCTCGTTTTCAAGCGAGGGCGTTTCAAGCGCCGCAGACTTCAATACGTCAATGATTACGGGCGTAAAAATCATCTTTACGCCGAGTGTGGAATTGAAAAAGCAGATATACGGGATATGCTTCGAGAAGGCATAAGATTTACATCCGTATCGGAGTAAATTTGCATCAGTATGTAATTTTACACGGATACGGATGTAAATTTACTCAGATACGGATGTAATTTTATCCGCAATGGGTACTTCATAATATGCTCCTGTTTTAATTTAATCTTTACTCAAAGCAAAACCGTTCTTTTATCTTTGGTGTAAGGTCTCGCTATGCCGAACGGAGGAAAATTTTTAATTTGTAAAAGCGCTGTCATAAGTCAAACAGTTCCTTATATATTTTTATTATTTTTGCATTTAAGTATTTATAGTAATCCTGTATTTCTTTTGTGTACCACGAAGTTACATTCCATTCGTTGACTTTTGTATACGTTTCGGCAAATATTTCTTTTTCGTAAGGTCTTATTTTTTGAATTATGCCGTCACCATCCTTATTGTAAAGTAATGAAAAATGCATGTATTTTTCGCCGTTTCCGCGCTCGATGTGAAATACCCTGTGCTTGAGGGCAACCGCCTTATCGCATAATGGCGAATTACCGTCATCGCCCGATTTGATCATTATTTCGGGTAACTGCTCGCCGCCTTTTACCCAAAGAGGAACAGCAATAGAACATGGAGGAAATCCTATTACAGTCCACATTGCTGTACGTTCTGCCGGCTCATCCTGCCGTACACCCTGAAAAACAGTAGCTGATGCCGAACTGTTGCGCGGAATATAATCCTGATCGATTGCGTATTGAGGCATTGTGGTTTGCAGGTCGCAATTTAAAAGCGAATGATAATACGAACGCGAAGCAGACGACAGCAGCCATTCGGATGTAAATTTGTCGTTTTGGCGGTTTTCAAAAAGATACTTTGCATTTTCATGTCTGATATAGCCCATTCCCTTATCTTCGTATCCCGAATACGAATAGTTTGTTCTTATGATATAATTATTCGGTGCTGTTGCAGGATCGTTGGCATCATATTTTTTGTAAGTAAAATTACTGGCTTCATAATATGCTGCGCCGCCTTTGGCATCTATTACTCCGAAATTCGCCTCAATTCCCATTGGCTTTGCCACCGTATCAAGAAAATGTTCAAAATCGTTAAGCGTAGCGCAACATTCGAGAGCCATCCGCATGATTATTCCTTCGCGATCCTGTATTTTTGTGTCATCGTTCAAATCTTTAAGATTGTAGGATGCGGTATTCATAATACAAAATCCCGCGCTGTTTGTACCTGCCCATATTTCTTCATCTTTCAAATCGCTGCTGTTAGTTATTCCGATGTACGAATATTTCAATCCCCAAGCGTAAATTATTCTGCTGTTTTCCGTTCCCGTATCGCGATGCTTCCACATTAAAGGGCGACCGTCCTGTGTTGCCCTGCCTGTAATTATTGCCGATGTACATGCAACAGACTTTTGGGCGCACGCTATGGATATGATCATTGCAATTATCAGAATATGCTTCATATAATTTATCTTTTTAGTTATTTAATTTCATTATTTTATTCCGCTGAATAGCCTGCCCCAGCGTATATTTTTGGGAAACGATTTTTCGGTATCGGATGAAAACCATATAATGACAGGCTTGCCCGTAACGTGATCTTCGGGAACGTATCCCCAATAGCGAGAGTCAAGCGAATTGTGCCGATTGTCGCCCATCATCCAGTAGTAATCCATTTTGAATGTATAGCGGTCTGTTTTTTCGCCGTTGATAAAAATTTCGCCGTCTTTTACAGTCAAGTCATTGTTTTCATAAATGTCTATAATTCGCCTGTAAAGAGAAAGATTGTCAAGAGTGAGTTCAATTTCAACTCCTTTCTGAGGAATCCATATCGGTCCGTAATTATCGACATCCCAGCCGTACTGCTTATCAAATGGAAATAATGACGGATCAGGATAGTTTTTAATCCGCTCGATACTTATAACATTAGGCATTTTCCTGATTTTTTCAAAATTTTCGTATGTAAGCGTAATTCCGGCAAAGGCATTTCTGCGATCGCTCATCGAAATATCCATATCGTTCCATGCCTTATTGGTTATTGCTCTTCCATCTGTCTGTATTTTGTATCTGTACTGTTTTTGAGTAATATCTTTCTGTTTTTTCCCATTCACGTAAACATCGCCGTCAATTATCTGCATGGTATCGCCGGGAATTGCAATGCAGCGCTTTACATAATGATCTTTTTTATCGACAGGACGAACGACATAGTCGCTTTTTTTAAGCGTATAATTTTTTCCTGCATTGCGCCGCCATTCATAAAAATCACCAGTAGGATCGGCAATCAGAACCGTATCGCCATGCGGAAAGTTGAAAACTACTATATCATCGCGTTTTATTTTTCGCAAACCGGCAAGGCGTTTGTAATCCCACTTTATCCATTCGAGATACGATTTTGTGATTTGAGTAAACGGCAGTATATTGTGAACCAGCGGAAACGAAAGCGGAGTATTGGGAATCCTCGGTCCGTAGGTTATTTTATCAACAAACAGATAATCGCCTATCAACAGTGATTTTTCCATCGACCCTGTCGGAATTGTATATGCTTCGATAAAAAATATTCTTATGAAAGTTACGGCTACAACCGCAAAAATTATCGCATCTGCCCAGCCGCGCAATCCTTTCGCTTCGCCTTTTTTATCTTTCCAAAATGCCCATTTTACTTTTTTGCTGATGTAAATATCGTAAATTACGGCTAATCCCAAAAACCATAACGGACTGCGAAGCCATATTACAAAAAGGATGTACAGAACCGAAACTGTTCCGAATTTCACCCATTTGTTTCTGAAAGTATCAAGATATTTTTTCATATTTTATTTGTGTTTGATTTATGGTATAAAGGTATAAAATTAATTTGTATTCTGATAATTATTTTGCAGTGTTTATACTTTCTATTGCAACAAGCCTGTCCCATCTGTCGTGTATTCCCTTATAATAAACGTTGACGGTGTATTCGTTTTCGGTTTGTGCAAAACTTTCGTCAAAAAAGTCGGAAAGGAAGTTCATTTTATTATCAACTGCGACGTATTTGTAATTATAATAACCCTGTTTCAGCAGCAATGTTGTTTCGTAAGCCTGCCGGCTTTCGTTGTATTCCATGCGACATTCTGGCTTTAATCCCCAGTCGCTCAATGCTCCGTACACATAAATCGTGATATCCGATTGAGGATTTGTGTCTTCTATTGTAAAATAAACATTTACATAGTCGGCTTCAAGATTTTTGTCGCTGCTGTTTTTAGCCATGCGATCGGCTTCGATGTAGTATTTGCCGTTTATGTCGCGTTTATACTGATATGTTTCCCTGTCGGTCGGTCGGTCGATATTGAGCAAAACGTGATATTCCCGGTTTTGATTTACGATTTTGCTTACACCTTCGGCGTTATAGGCAAGGCTGCGCGTGTCGAACATGCGATATTCGTTTTCGCCTTTGAATATGTTTTTTGTTGCATTTGAATAATCAATGATTAAGCTGTTTTGAAACGAAACAGATGGCAGCGCCTGTGCCGGCATGCGCTGTGAATTTTGTTCGATACGCGGTTTAAGTTCGCTGTACGGGTTTTGCACAGGCAGGCTTCCGCGATTAACCGAAAATTCGAGTTGCTGTTTACCATCGTTTCCGTAGTTCACTATGTGTCGATATTTCAGTGTCAGTGCAACTTTATTTTCAAAAATTTTGAATCCTTTTTGAAATACTTCCCTGTTATCGTACCTGTCGTAAACTTTGAGAAGATAGTTTCCGGATGCTGTGATTTTTATATCTTCGTTTGGAATTGTGAAATTATAATTTTTATAAAATATGGTCGTATTTATCGCCGAATTAAACCTGAACAGATTATTTTCGGCAAATCCTGTCATATAATCGCCAACGAACAGATTGTCTTCTTCCCAGTCGGCATTACAATGCCTGACAACATAATAAAAATCGCGCGGATTTTCCGACAAGTCGTCAAACGTAAATGTAACAGTTTCATTGCTATTGAGTTCCATATATGGCTCGGACATCTCGTTTCCTGTTTTGTATGCCATTACTGTTCGTATATTGGGATCAAAACAAAAGTCTCTGAACCCGAATTTTTTGTTCAGTTCGATTTCGTTTTGCGCCGATAAATTCATCCCTAAAAGTATAAAGGTTATTATTGATGTTATTTTTTTATATATCATGCCAAAATTTTCGGCTAAATTAATACTTTTTTTTAAATTGGGATTAAAGACAAAATTCGATAACAGATATCGAATAAAAATATCAGCCGTTAAACAGGATTAAATTCTGCACAACTTTGAGAATGACTGAGAATATTTGAAAACAGATTGAAGTTTTTTATCATAATCGCCTGAAAAACAGGAAAACACCGCTAAGTGTTTTCAATCTGACTTCATCCATTTTCATACCTTGTGACCTCGGAGGGGATCGAACCCTCGACCCAATGATTAAGAGTCATTTGCTCTACCAGCTGAGCTACGAAGTCGTTTTTGAAGTGCAAAGGTAACAATAATTTATTATCTGCAATATTTTATTTATTTCCCGGTTTTAAATTTATTATCCTGTATTTATTCTTCATTTGAAAGTTTTCCTATAATGCCGTCATGGCTTGTAAATATCAGTTCGCGACTGTTTAGCGGAGTTACCGTTGCTATAATTGTATTGTTGAATTTATGTTTCCAGAGTATTGCGCCATCTTCGGATTTTAATGCGACAAACATTCCGTTTTTGGTTACAAAAAACACTACACCATCTTTTTCGACAGGCATCGATGGATTAATATCATAAGCATAACCTGTTTTTGTAAACCATAATTCCTTAAAATCGTTTGCTGTAGTCGAAATGCTGAATACCGTATCTGTAAAACATCGAGCATACGCTTTGCTTTTATCTTCCGAAATGCCTATTGTTTCGCGTACTTTATGTCTGTTTGTTCTCCACACCGTTTTTCCTGTTTTTGCATCTATGGCTGTCATATAGCGATCGGGCGCAACAATAAAAATTTTGCCATCGTTTGCAACGGGAATACATGCCGCAGGCGAAAAGTGCAATCGCGGATGATCGTTATTCCATATCCACGCAAGCGTTCCATCTTCTTTATTTAATGCGTAAAGATTTGTATCCCATGCTCCGAATATTATTTTGCTGTCGTACAGCAGCGGTTTGCTTTCGACATATCCTTTTATTCCGGCGAATGTCCAAACAGGTTTGCCGCTGTCGATGCTTATTGCCCTGAAATTTCCATCGCTGCCGCCGATGTATACAATTCCGTTTTCTATTGCAGGGCTTCCAATGACCGTATGATTTGTTTTAACTTTCCAAATTTTTTCGCCGTTTTCAACATTTAAACAATAAATACTGCTGTCGCACGAACCGAAAACCACATTGTTTCCTTCTATTGCCGGCGTTGAGTAAACTGCATTGCGAGCTTTATATTTCCATATTATTTTACCGTCCTGTAAATTTATGCAGTATACTTCTCCTGTTTCGTTACCTGCTATTACCCTGTTGCCGTCAACGGCAGCCGTATTTGTAATAATTCCGCCTGTTTCGAGCTTCCATTTAATTTTTACATCGGGATATAACGAGTTTATCGAATCATTACCCAAGTCATGATTTTCTGTTGATTTTGAGTAATATTCTTTTGTCATCGACAGCGAATGCCAGTGCTTTTCCGTTTTTTCTACCGGATTTCTTTCAAAAACTTTCAACGAATCGGCATCAATTGTAAAAATGCTGTAACCGCCTACAGGTTGTTTATCTCTTAATGTGGAACGGCAGATTATTGCGGGAATGCCATCGGCGTCAATAGCTCGATTGTGATGATAATGTCCGTTGAGGATTACTCGCGTATTATATTTACGAATAATATCCGCAATCTCGTGTCCGTTGTCTATTTGGTCGGCAGGTTCGATTAGCGGAACATGCGTAAATATAATAACAGGCTGCCTGTCATTTTCCATCGACTGCAAGGTGCTTTTCAACCAGCTTATTTCCCGCGGCGAAACATGCGCATCGCCCATACGCAAAACAGGTCCCGACGAAAATCCTGTAAATTGGATTCCCTTATGCTTAAATGCAACTTTTGTGTCGCCGAACATTTGTGCAAAATATGTATGTCCGGATTCCGTCCATTTTGTTTCATGATTTCCTGCAATTGCATAATACTTTTTGTTGAGCCTGTCAAGTCTGCTTTTTACTGTTTCGAGTTCCGAATTTAATCCGTTTTCGGTAACATCGCCGTTTACAATTACAAAATCAATATCGTTTTGTGAATTTACATCTTCGATGCAGCGCATCAAATCTTCTTCGGATGTTACAGTACCTGTGTGTATATCGGTAAAAAAAGCAAATTTGAACGGTTCAAACTTTTTTACGTAAACAGCATTTGCAACCCGCCTTTCGCCGTGGTGGTCAAACAGCCCGTTATCGCTCGGATAATTCACAATTCCGTTTTCATTTTCACCGCTGATATACATTGCCGACGAGCCGCCGCCGTCGAAATTCATCGCATCGCTGCAACCTAAAGCTTTCGCAAAAATATAAAGCTCGTTAATGCTCATTCCTGCGGCTTTTGCATTTCTGCCATCAACAACAACAAGCATCACATTTCCGTTTGTTTTTGTTGCTGCAAACGTGCGGGGATGCCGGTTTTCATTGAACGCGCTTTTTTGAAGCGCTGCAGGCATTCCGTTTTTCATAATCAATGGTCCTGCTACGATTACGTTTTCGTAATTCAGATTATCTTCCCAGTCATGGTCGGCAGTATCGCGTTCGAGGATTTTAACATTCTGTTTATCAATGATAAGAGCAGCATTGTTTCGTTGCGATATTTTCGTTTTGTTATGAAGAATTTCGCCGTTTACACGTACAAAATCAACAGAACCGCCATTTTTCATGTCAAAAAACGATGCATTGACGCCTGCAATGGCATCAACCTGTTTACACAGCTGACCGGTATGCACGAGCGTATCGCTGACGTCATTTATTCCAAGCCTGACAGTCGAAGACGGCGTAATTTCCAAAATACTGATACTCTGCCTGGAATCAAAAATCTCAATTTGAGCCTGTTTGAATACCGTATTTTCCGATATTTGCCTGGTATTCCAGTCTGTTTCGGATACGATTTTTGAAACGGCGTTTATCGATGACTGCGCAAACGTTTGAAATATGATTACACAGCAAATGAACACACAAATGATTTTTTTCATTTTTTTGATATTTTGTAAAACCGATTGTTTATTTTTATATATAACTTCATTTTCCCAAATATACACATCCTCCGCAACTGTCTGTTTTTGCGCCTGTAACTGCTCGCAGGCAGTTTATTTCGCCACGCATGCGCAGAACTCCCAAAAATGCAAAAATTATGGCTTCCTTGAAATCTACGGTTTGTGAATCGGGAATGATTATTTTTCGATTTTTCGCAACGCTTAAGCGTTCTGTCAAAAAAACATTACGCGCGCCGCCGCCTGTTACAAGCACTGTTTCAATATCCTGTTTGTGTAAAACGGTTTCAATCTGCGCGGCTATATGCTCGGTAACGGTGCGAAGCTTATCGTAAATCGAAATTTCGGCAACATCCATGCAAGGTTTAAAAACAGTATCAAACCATTCTTTTCCCAGCGATTTTGCTCCGGTTTTTTTATAAAAGTCAATATTGTCAAGCACATTCAAAAGACCGTCATTTACATTGCCTTTACGTGCGTTTTCGCCGTTTCTGTCGTAAGGCATGTTTATTTTATTTGCCAGATAATTCAGCGCCATATTACAGGGCGAAATGTCAAAGGCTGTTCGTATTCCGTGCAGGCGAAACGAAATATTAGAAATTCCGCCAAGGTTAAGACAGGCGCCGTACTGTTCAAAAAGCAACTCATCGCCGACAGGTACCAGCGGAGCGCCCTGCCCGCCAAGAGCGACATCGGTTGTGCGGAAATCGCAAACGGTTGTAATGCCTGTAATGGCTGCAATGGCTGCTCCGTTTCCGATTTGCGAAGTAATTCCTTTTTGCGGCTGGTGAAAAGTCGTATGTCCGTGCGAAGCTATAAAATCGGGCTTGATGCTTTGCTCTGTTAAAAAGGCATTTATTTTTTCTCCGATAAATTTACCCAAATCGGCATCAAGTTTCACAAATTCGTATGCCGAAAGTTCTATTGATCTGTCAAGTTTTGCACGCAAACTTTCAGGGTATTCTACTGTTGCTGCAGCAACAACTTTATAATTCCATTTTTGCTCTTTTACGAAATGGCATAAAGCCAAATCCAAGCCATCGAGCGAAGTTCCCGACATCAAGCCAAGTGCATAATATTCGTTTTTCATTTTGTGCGATACTGTTAATAAACTGATTTAAACTTTTTCTAAAAAAATAAAATACTTGTTATTCCACTTAAAAGCCATATATTTAAGTGTTAACAAATAGTGCTTAAATGATGAATAACAAGTATGCAAAAGTAACAA
>JAISDB010000118.1 GCA_031265155.1 Prevotellaceae bacterium
ACTTATCATCTGCTTGGGCTGGTAGATGGTTACAGTCGCGTGGCATGGGTGGAAGTACTCGAGGACAAAAAGGCTCTTACCGTCATGTTTGCCATGCTGAAGGCGCTGAACATCCTCAAGCGGCAGTACAACCTGGAGGTTGATGCCGTGCTTACTGACAACGGCGCGGAGTTCGGTAGCGGTCCGGCAACCAGGAACAAAAAGGAGCATCCTTTTGAGCGACTGCTGCTGGAAATGAGCATCAAGCACCGGTATACAAGACCATATCGACCGCAAACTAACGGGAAGGTCGAACGTTTCTGGAGAACGCTAAACGAGGATTTCATCGAGGGCGCGCTATATGAAAACCTCGATGACTTGCGAAATGAACTGCTGGGGTTCTTGGTCTACTACAACGAGCACAGACCACACTCGGCTATCGGAAATATAACACCAATTAAAATGTTAAACATGTAACGAATTATTTGACTTTTACAGCAATGACGGTGAAACGTGCTTTTGACATAGCCGGCAAGGAAACTGCAATATTATATTGTCTGAAAGGCAGGACAAACGCAGCGTACGAAAGTCTTGCCTTTCAGACAATATAATATTGCAGTTTCCTTGCCGATGGTCATCGACCATCGGTTATGAAAATTACGTCCTTTCAGGACTGTGTGATTCTGACCGATTGTGCGTAACATCAGTTAATAAATGATTTGTACTCTTTTTAAAGAACAACTAATTATCATCAAACCTTAAACAACCTGTTCTCTAATTATTATAACAGCATAAACATTAGAAAGTCAAAAAAATACAAATACTTATAATATAATGTTGAAAACTAATGAGCAAATTTAAATCTCCGGCAGCATTTTATTCGTATATTCGCAGTCCCAATCCGCAATTTAAAACAAGCGGATTAAATATTTACAATATACAGGCAAATGACAGATTTTACGCATTTACACGTTCATACGGAATATTCAATACTCGATGGCATGTCGAAAATTCCTGCTTTGGTAGAAAAGGCAATCCGGGATGGAATGAATGCCGTTGCCATAACCGACCACGGAAACATGTTCGGCATAAAGGAATTTGTAGATTATGTAAAAAAGAAAAACAAAAGCTTACCGGCTGACAGCGGTTTTAAAGCCATTATCGGCGTTGAGGCTTATTGCGCCCGCCGTACGCTTTACGATAAGGACAAGAACTTTAAACGGATAAATCCGAGAACGGGAAAAGAGCATATAGTCGACCAAAGCGGTTATCATCTGGTTTTGCTGGCAAAAAACAAGCAGGGATACGAAAATCTTTGCAAGCTTGTTTCGATCTCGTGGATTGATGGCGAATATTACCGCCCGCGCATTGACAAAAATATTCTCGAAGAATATCACGAAGGACTGATAGTTTGTTCTGCCTGCCTCGGAGGCGAAATTCCGCAGCTTATTATGAGCGGCGATACTGCTGCCGCCGAAAACTCGATAATGTGGTTTAAAAATATCTTTGGAGATGATTATTATCTTGAACTTCAACGTCATAAAACAGACCGAACAAACGCCGATACAACTACATACGAAAAGCAGAAAACGGTAAACGCCGAGATATTGAAACTTGCAGAAAAATGCAATGTGAAAATTATTGCAACAAACGACGTTCACTTCATAAACGAAGACGATGCCGATGCCCACGAATATCTGATTTGCCTGAATACGAACTCGGCGCTGTCGGATGTTAACCGAATGAGATATACAAAGCAGGAATGGCTGAAATCGCCCGAAGAAATGAACCGGCTGTTTTATGATATTCCCGAAGCCCTGTTCAATACCCGCGAAATAGTTGATAAAATAGAATCGTACAGTATTGATTCGGATGCAATAATGCCTGTTTTTCCCATTCCCGAAGAATTTGGCACTGAAGAAAGCTACAAAAAAAAATACACAGGTGAAGATCTGATTGCCGAATTTGAATCGGAAGAATCTAGCGCAGGACGAATTGAAAAGCTTGGCGGCTTCGACAAGGCTTATCGAATAAAGCTCGAGTCAGACTATCTTCGCAAGTTGACGCTTGAAGGAGCAAGCGAGCGCTATGGCGACGATATCGGCGATGATATTATGAGCCGCATAGATTACGAACTTAACGTAATAAAGACAATGGGATTTCCCGGATACTTTCTCATTGTGCAGGATTTCATACAGGCGGCTCGCGACATGGATGTATCCGTTGGTCCGGGACGCGGTTCGGCAGCAGGTTCCGTTGTTTCGTACTGCCTGAAAATCACCGATATAAACCCTTTGGATTACGATTTGCTTTTTGAGCGTTTTTTAAATCCCGACAGGATTTCGCTTCCCGATATTGATATTGACTTTGATGATGAAGGGCGTGCAAAAGTTTTAAAATGGGTAACCGAAAAATACGGCAGGGACAAAGTTGCGCATATCATAACTTACGGAAGCATGGCGACAAAATCGAGCATAAAGGATGTCGCTCGCGTGCAGCAGCTGCCTTTGGAACAGGCAGAACAGCTTACGAAAATGATTCCCGACCGTTTTGCCGAAGACAAAAACGGAGAAACGCCGAAAATAACCATCAAAAACTGCATGGCTTTTGTCCCCGAATTTAGAAAAAAAGCGGAATCGGGAAACGGCGATGTAGCAAGAGTTCTGCAATTTGCAGAAAAGCTGGAAGGAACGATTCGCCAAACGGGAGTTCACGCCTGCGGAGTTATCATTGGCGCCGCCGACCTCACAAAATTTGTTCCGCTTTCTACCGCAAAGGATAAAAGTTCGGGAGAGAATGTTATTGTTACCCAGTACGAAGGTTCGGTTATAGAAAGCATAGGTTTGATAAAAATGGACTTTCTCGGACTGAAAACATTATCAATAATCCGTGATGCACTGTCAAATATAAAAAAGACAAAGGGCATAGATATTGATATAGAAAACATTCCGCTTGATGACAGTGATACATATAAACTTTTCAGCAATGGACAGACGATAGGCACGTTTCAGTTTGAATCGCCCGGAATGCAAAAATATCTTCGCGAATTGAAACCGACAAAATTTGAAGATTTAATTGCCATGAATGCCCTGTACCGTCCGGGTCCAATGCAGTATATTCCGAGTTTCATAAACAGGAAACACGGACGCGAGCGAATAGAATACGATTTTCCGGTAATGGAAAAAAGGTTGAACGATACTTACGGAATCACCGTTTATCAGGAGCAGGTCATGCTTTTGAGCCGCGATATTGCAGGATTTACACGCGGCGAGTCGGATGAACTGCGCAAGGCTATGGGCAAAAAGCTTATGGAAAAAATGGCTTCGTTCCGCGAAAAATTTCTTGCAGGCGCAGAAAAAAACGGCTTCAGTCCAAAAGAAAAGTTAGAAAAAATCTGGGACGACTGGGCTGAATTTGCAAAATACGCTTTCAATAAGTCTCATGCTACATGTTATTCAAAGATAGCATATCAAACAGCTTATCTAAAAGCGCATTACCCTGCGGAATTTATGGCAGCCGTGCTTACCAACAATATTTCCGACATAAAGGAAGTTACAAAATTTATGGAAGAATGTAAAGCGCTGGGAATAAAAGTTTTGCCGCCAAGCGTAAACGAAAGCGATATGACATTTACCGTAAACAAGGATGGCAATATTCGCTTCGGACTTGCCGCTGTGAAGGGAATCGGCGCAGGTGCGGCGGAAAACATTATAAAAACCCGCGAAACATCGCCATTCTCGGATATTTTTGACTTTATTTCGCGAATAAGCCTCACAACGGTGAATCGCAGAACTATAGAAAGTCTCATTCTTTCGGGCGGCTTCGACGAATTTACCGAAATACGGCGTCCGCAATTTTATGCAAAAACCGAAAAGGATGAAATATTTATAGATGTCCTGATTCGACACGGAAACCTCGTACAGACCGATAGCGCCAGCGGAGCATTATCTCTGTTTGGCGAACAAAAAGCAACCATAGTTAAACCGTTGATTCCCTTTACCGAAGACTGGTCGGATTTGGAAACTCTTGCGCGCGAAAAAGATTTGATAGGAATTTATCTGTCGTCGCATCCGCTTGATCCGTACGAGCTGGAAATTAATTTAATGTGCAATGTGCAGGCAAGCGAACTGTCGGATTTGTCGCAGTACAAAAACAAAAAAATATGCTTTGCAGGAGTTGTAACCGAATCTAAGGAACTGGTTACAAAAAAGGGAAAGCCTTTTGGTCGCATAACAGTCGAAGATTATTCGGGATCGTATTCATTCTCGCTTTTTGACAGGGAATGGATTGACTATAAGAATTATTTCACGCTCAATTATTTTTTGCTGGTTCGCGGAAACGTTACCGAACGCAGGAAATTCATACGCAGAGACGAAAGCGGAAAGGAAATTGAAAACAACGATCTTCCCATATTCGACCTGCGGATTGAAAAAGTAATGATGCTCCATAATGTTCGTGATGACTTGATATCATCACTGGAAATTATTTTGCCCATTGGCAAAATAAATGATGACTTTACCAAAGCCTTAAAAAGACAAATATCTAAAAGTCAGGGAAACAAGAAGTTATCATTCATATTAATTGAAGAAGAAGCTAATGTGAAAATTGAACAGATATCGCGCAAATATCGAGTGAATATTTCTAACGAGTTGCTTGAATACCTGAAAAACAATTATATAAATTACAAAATAAATACGCTTTAAGCGATTGATCTTTTGTATATAAGCATACGTACAATTGCAAAAAATCATATTAAACATACCGGCGATTATTCAATCGGTTGATTTATCTGTAAAATAACAGGAGAAGACAAAGCAGTTCTGTTCAAAATCGCCTGTATCAACCGCCCGGTCAAAGATTCCATATACGCTTGAACCCGAACCGGACATCGAGGCATAAATCGCGCCACGCAAATAAAGCGCTTCCTTTATGGTTTTTATTTGAGGAAACTGCTCGAAAACAGTTGCTTCAAAATCATTTTTCAAGAAATATTTCCATTCCTCAACGGGTTTAGATACGATTTCGGAAATGCGAATTTCGGGCTTTTGCGGCTTTATGCCCGAATAGGCATGAGCTGTAGCAATAAATATGTCCGGCTTTATCAGCACAAAATAATATCCGCTCAAATCAATGTCAATATCGCGCATAACTTCGCCTCTTCCGCCTGCCAGCTGCGGCGTGTTTTTAATGAAAAAGGCACAATCGCTGCCAAGTTCGGCAGCATATTGCATTAATCTTTTATTGCTTATGTTCAAATCAAACATTTTATTGAGAACAGTCAAAACATTTGCCGCATCAGACGAGCCGCCGCCCAAGCCCGCGCCCACAGGAATCGACTTGTGCAAAAAAATATCGACTTCGGGCAGAAAAAAATCCTTTTTTATAAGCTGTAATGCTCTTATGCAAAGATTATTATTCGTATCACAATCTATTGTTATTCCCGAATTGAAAAATGCTGAAACTTTATTTTTTGATTTTACAATTTCAAGGACATCGCATAACCTTATCGGATAAAATACGGTTTCGATATTGTGAAAGCCATCGCTGCGTTTTTCTGTAACGTTAAGCCCTATATTTATTTTTGCATTTGGAAAAACAGTCATAATCGTAAAAATTGAATAATATTTACAAAGATGCAAAAAAAATCGCTGATGCTGCATTTGATATCAAATAATGTTCTAACTTTGCGGTTGATAATGTAAATATTGTATGCTTATGGAATGAAATAATGCAAACAGTACGCACATTGTAGTATTTATTGGAAAAAGCGTTTAGCTGAACACTTTGGGTACTTGGAATCTAGACAATTTCATCATTCGCCATGAGTAGTGCTAACCGCTCACGTCGTTTTCGGCGTGGGCATTTACTCATTTTTTATTTGGCGAATTGGTAGTCTAGAACCTCAAGTACGGATATATTTAGAGTTTGTCCGCGCTTTTTTTATGTGCGTATTTCAAATAGAATTTGAGTTTAGGGCAATCGATGGCAGTGATATTCCTGCAAAGCCACCTTACACAAAAGAGCGGGACGGGTATTCGAAAACCGAAAAGAGTAGAAATTATTTAATTCTTAAAAATAAAAATATGAAGAAAAAATATTTATTTGCTTTTTTAAGCATGATATTATTGAGTTT
>JAISDB010000122.1 GCA_031265155.1 Prevotellaceae bacterium
ATTTTCTATATGAAAAATATGGCAATGGAATACACAAAGAAAATATTATTGCAGGAAATTTTTCTATTCACAAGGGAGATAAAGAAAAGGGATATAAAAAATTCGGGAAATACAGTGAATATGAAAAAGACTTTATCAAAAAATGTATTGAAGAATATGAATAAAACATAAAAATGTCATAATCTTTTTTGTTCGGCGTAGCGTTTCGCAACAGCACAGGCAGCAAAGCAAACCCAGCCTAACAGGTTTCGAAAACCTGTTAGGTTGGGCTGGGTTTGCAAAAGTCCGTCATTGCGAACTGCGAGGTACGAAGCAGGAAGCAATCCATAAAGAGTTTTATCTGTAATTTTATAGATTGCTTCGGCGTTCCGCCTCGCAATGACGAAAAACGGTTTTTTCATTAACTTGATGACATTGGGCGCAGCCTGCACCGAAGATAGTGTTTTGTAAATTATTTGCAAAAAACGGAACAGCATTTGCCTTGTTTTATTTTTTATTTGTATATTTGCAATGTGTTTTGTATACAAATGCCTAAATAACAGAATATTATGTGGTTTTTGAAACAGATGAAATTAAATCAAATATAAAATTGACGTAAATGAATTATGGTATATTGTCAATAAAAAGCGAAGACGATTTTTTACATGCTTGTATTGATACTTTTCTTCATCAGGCAAGAAATTGTAAACCTTATTGTAAATGGATTAATTTACTTAATATCAACATTAAAAACATAAAAAAAATTGAAGAAATTCCTTTCTTGCCGATTGAATTATTCAAGTCGGAAAAAGTTTACTGTTTCGATAAGGAAGAACAGATTGTTTTTTCGAGCAGTAGCACAACCGGCACTGGTCAAAGTTTTCATTATGTGGCAGATGTTGAACTGTATGAAAAAAGTTTTACTTCTGCATTTCGCCTGTTTTACGGTGCTCCCGATAATTATGCAATTCTGGGCTTGTTGCCTTCATATCTTGAACGAAAAGGATCGTCGCTTGTGTATATGGTTGAGAATCTGATAAAACAAAGCAATAATGATCGCAGCGGATTTTTTCTTCACAATCATGGCGAACTGTACGCTTTGCTCTGTACTTTACGTGATGAAAAAGTGCCGGCTGTTCTTATTGGCGTAACCTATGCATTGCTTGATTTTGTTGAGAAATATTCGATTGATTTTCCCGAATTGACTGTTATGGAAACAGGCGGAATGAAGGGCAGGCGAGAAGAAATTTCAAAAGCCGGGCTGCATAAAAAACTTTGTTGCGGTTTTGGCGTTAAACGTATTCACTCCGAATATGGAATGGCAGAACTTTTGTCACAGGCATATTCAAAAGGCGATGGAAAGTTTTTGTGTCCGCCGTGGATGAAAGTCCTTGTGCGTGATATTCATAATCCGTTTAAAATTTCGGTAAGGAATGCAGGCGGAGCGATAAATATTATTGATTTGGCAAATCGCAATTCGTGTTCGTTTGTTGCAACTCATGATTTGGGAAAAATATACGGCGATGACAGTTTTGAAATTCTTGGTCGCTTGACGGCAAGCGATATTCGCGGATGTAATCTTTTGGTACAGTGATGAATATGCGCAAATGTATGCAGATGAGCACAAAGATAGTCGCCCGGACAGACAGGGCGCAGGGTGGCATACTGTTTGATTTTATACCCGTCCGTCATCAAAGAGCTGAAGTCGGCAGTTGCCAATAATTTCCGTCCCTGCGGAGTATTGTGCATTTGTCCTTCGGAAAGTTTAAATGTTACTGTAATCCCTGCCTTTTCGTAAGATATGTATTAGTACCTGTTCCATGAACAGCTACAACAATCGTCTTTATTTGACTGTCTTCGAGAAGACAAAGTCGCGTTGTCGTCGATTGTACTTAACGTGCGTGCCGACAGTTTATTGCTGTTTTATCCATTCGTAAACAGGGTCAATACCTTTCATAAAATCGGAAAAGCTCGTTTCTATTTTAATATCGGGCGTAATCGTATTCACATCTTCGTCTGTCACCTTAAAATATTTGGTGGAATAATTTACCGATAATTTGGATGTCGGGAGTTGAAAACTTTTCACTTCGCCAAAATGATTGGGCTTTCCGGCGGTTTCTTCGCCAACAAATACAGCATTGGTCAATCGTTTGAAATCCATTGCATTCAATATGGCGGAAGAAAATGTCGCCCTGCCTAAAACCACATACGTTTTTATTGTCGGATTTGCTTCTAAAAACCTGGACAAATTTTCTATAAACCTTGTACCTTGAGCCGAACTTCCTCCGCCATTGTATCTCATATCGAATATAATCTTTGCAACAGGTTCACTGGTTAATGTATTAAATATCTTTTCCTCAAATTCTTTGAACGAAGGCAGACTGTTTGCCATTTCCGTATCTTCATATTCTAACGCGACCTCTTTACTCAAGCATTTATTGTACAGGATGTAATATATTTTTTCATCGGGATAATAGCAATCGGTAAAAATCTGATTTTCATTTTTTATACTGAATGAAACAGAATCGGGCTTAACGGAGACTCTGTTATTCCGATTCATTGGCGAGGGTTTTAGCGTATAAGTTTGATTTTGGTCTGTTCCTGTTTTCAAGCCAAGTTCAACCTGTTCTGTATTTGCAAAGCCAAAATACTCCAAAATTTGGAGAGAAGGAATAGTTTGTGGTATCAATGATTTTACCGTTGCCTGATTATCAATGGCAAACAATGTCCTCAAACTGTCTGTTACAGTGGTTATCGGAACATTATTGATTGATAATATCTGACTGCCCAATATTTTTTCATTTTCCGGCATCGTATGCAATATGTAAAAGCCATCACTCATCCAAAATAACCGGATTGGAAGTATTTGATTCGCATTTAACAGCTGATTAAAATTCAAATTTGTATGAGAATCTCCAAATTGCGCAATTAATTGTTGTATTTTTAGAGCAAGCTGGAAATCACTCAGGTTTTCACTTTCCTGCTTGATTGCATTTATGCCCGACAAAAAATCATTTTTGCTTTTTACGATAAATAAATTGTAGTGCTTCTCTGGCAATTCCTTCGCCAAACAGTCTAAATCGGCGTTCCAGTCAATCTTTTCATTTTGAGCAAATGTGATCAGAAACGATATAATGCCTATCGCGAATAAACTAATTTTCTTCATTTTGTTATTATTTTATTTTTCAAATTTATATGCTTTCTCAAATTGCAGATGATGTTCCGTCTATTATGCGCAGTGGCGGCGTACTCCATTATTTTTCCCTTTCCATGTATTCTTTTATTTTATCCTCACAGTCACACAAATATTTAGAATATTTTTTATTCCTGTCCAATTTGTTCATAAATCCTATCCCTTCCAATAATATTTTACACTCATCTTTTGTTGCAACACTATTTCCAAATAATATATAAGGCGGCCATTCATGCATATTGAAATCTATTTTATCAATCATAAGTTCTAAATATAAATCTTTTACATCATTATTATCCGGCTCCAGGTCATAACATTCTTTGATTATTTCCA
>JAISDB010000128.1 GCA_031265155.1 Prevotellaceae bacterium
ACAGTTTTAAATTCTATTTTAGCATTATAAATAAAATTTTCTCTAAATGTATTTTTATAACAATTACAAAACTTTGCGTGCGGCTTCCATATATTTTTAGAATATTTTTCCCATTCCACAACTCTCCCGGCAATATCCTGCCATCTTTTTATTTCATGTTTTCCTGTTTTTAATAATGTATCCGAAGTGATTGAAGGTAATGTTTTATCATCCGCCTGTTTTCCTTCAATTACCACTCCGAACATTAATTTTTCTTCCTCTTCATCATCAAGAAGAGCGTCCATATATGCCTGTTCAATTTCATAATTTTCACCATTTATTTTAAACATTTTAACTTCCATTCCGAATGTCCCGGCAGCCGTCGCCGCCGTTCCTTCCGCCGTTGCGGGAACATCGCCCGCGCGTCTTTTGTCCGTATTTTGTATCATATTTCTAAAATTTTTATCGGCGCAAAGATAAGCAAAATACACCGAGCGGGAGAAAAAGCTTATCCAATATCGCGTCTTTTTCATTCACTTTTATCACATCATTCCTTCTATATCCAAAAGATTGAGCTTCATACATAATTATTTGTCTGTCTCGCTGTTATTCGTTGTACTGCCTAAATCTATTTAAGGATTATTCCATTCATTTGTCAAATCAATACTGCACGAAATTTTATCTTCTGTTTTTATATCTATTACTTCAAAATGATAGCGGTCAAGGTCTTTTTCGCTATTATTCATTTTTAACAATCATAGCTATACATTGCCTCTGCTGCCAACTTGACTAATTCTCTCCTGTCGGCAGTTGAAGACAGAAATAATGCCACTTTGGTAGTTTCGTAAAAATCAGAAATATCCAACAGAAAATCGGGTTTTCCGTCTCTGTCCAAATCGCCAATCCAAAGTATTTTCAGCATGGTGTTGTTAAATTGAGGAATGGTGATAAGCAACTGTTCTCTTGAGGATTTTTCTTCGGAAAAATAAAGTTTATAATCCTTTATATCGTTCCAGTAATCGAATGTTTCGCCGTTTGGCATAATGGCTTCGGCTCGAAAAGTGTAAGTTTTTCCGCCAAAATCGAATGACTGTTTTTTGCCTGCCAAAATGTTTTCCTCAGGCAAAAAGACTGTCTTTACAGGTTGTTTTCGTGGTTTCAGTCCATTTATCAAAAATAAGCTGTTCGGAATGGAATAGACAGATACCGTGCTGTCCTGCCAACAATCATTGTAATTATCCACACCTACATGAATATCTGCTTTTCGCAAATAATAGTTGTGTGTTTTTTCGTCTTGATAGAAATCGCACCAGTCTACTGACAGCATATTTTGAAAATCCGCTAACATATCTCTCGGATAATCGGCTGGCAATTCAATACTGACATCAATGGGCTTTTGTGCATTTCCTAAGAAGGGAAACAAGATTAAAAATATAATTGCTGTTTTTTTCATTGTGCAAAATTATGAAATTTTTAGTATCATTCTTTGTTTTTCTTATTTTATTTTCAGTGTATCACTGCGCTGTTCGCCGCTTGCCGACTGACCCCAGCCGAAGCGGAACCGGACGAAAACTACTTTGGAACGCGACATGTTCGCGGCATCAAAGGGCGTGGCGCACGAGAGAAAATACCCGTTTTTGGCATGCCAAGCGCGGATACAAGGTATACACGCATGTAGTTAAAAACTGTTCTATCCAGGAACTGATGCCGATTATACGAGGTAAAACCGATAAAAGAGTGTGAGTTTAGGTATAACCATGGAAACAAAAATTCATACATAACTTTACTCGAAAATTGCAGAAAAAAACCTCTAAAGTTGTCTTGAACCATTTTCTAAATGCACAACAGATAATTCAGACAAATAAAAGATGGAATTATAATTTGAATCAAATCTCAATGAAAATTATTACATTTGTTGAAAATAATAATTGTTTTGATAAATTTTGAATTAAAATCTTGTTTTGGCAATATAAAGCCTGAAGCGAGTTGCAGCGAAGCTGGACGCGGATGTTTTTCCGCTCCGGTTTTTGTTGAGACTGTAATTTTACCGGACAATTTTAAATATCATTTAAATAAATTTAAATAATTCAATACTTTTTGTAACATTTATGCCGCGCATACGTCTTATACAAAAACGCTATTGTGAAAAGAGCTGAAAATAAATATGACTTCGGAAAGTTTCAAACAACAATTTCTACCGCATGCTGAAAAACTTTATGCACTGGCTTTTCGATTGCTTAACAGTAAAGATGAAGCATCGGATGCCGTGCAGGATACGTTTCTGAAACTTTGGAACAAACGCAATGAGCTGGAAATACAAAATACCGAAGCGTTTTGTGTAACTCTTGTAAAAAATATCTGTTTGGATGTATTGCGCAAACGTCGCAAAAGCGAGATGTTGTCGGGTATTGAGCAAATTGCAATCGAAAAGGCAGTCAATAAACAGGTAGAAATACATTACGACTGGATTCAAATGCAAAAACTAATCAAGCAACTTCCTCAGCAGCAACAGCAACTGATTATATTGCGGCATGTGAAAGAATATACAATGGCAGAAATAGCGCAGCAAACAGGATTGAGCGAAGCAAACGTACGCACAACGCTGTCGAGAACGCGAAAATTATTACGAGAACTGTTTGAAAAATTAGATAATTATGAATATAACGGAAATTAATTCATTACTGAAAAAATTCTACGAAGGCGAAACGGCTTTGGAAGAAGAAAAACTTTTGCAGGAATATTTTGCCCGAAATAACGAAAATATTGAAAACCATAAGGCGGAAAAATATTTGTTTGCAAATCTCAATCTTGCGGAAAACATAGAAGTTCCTGTCGATTTGACGGAAAAAATCAGTGCAAAAATTGATGCCGAAATCAAAAACATACGCAAATATCGACCGGCAATTAAATTACGAATGACAGGCATAGCCGCCAGCATTGCCTTACTGATTTCAATAACGGCAGCCGTTATAAACAGCAACAGCGAGCAACCCAAATTTATTGCCAACGTCAATATAAATGAAACGGAGATGATGGAAATGCTCGAACATTCGTTTTCGAAAATATCGAATGTAGTGGACGATGCCATTGTTTTGCTTGATGTTACGGGCGAGCAGGTATGCGAAATAAACGAAGTCTTAAATAGCTTATGAATTGAAAGTGAATATTAAAAACATGAAAATGAAAAGCTTAATATCAATAATAATATTGCTTGCATGCGCAGGCAGCATATCGGCACAGACATCACTGTATTCGGAATGTTCGAAAATCAAGGGTGTAAAAAGTTTCTACATTGCAGATATAGACAAACTCACAGGCTGTACGGGATGTGGAATGTCGGGATTTATGGGCGATAATCTCAAACAGCTGCTGTCGCCGGATATCGACCCCAAAAGAATAAAAACAATTACAATTCTGACGTCAAATACCGGCGAAGCGACGGCAAAATTGCGTGCAGAAGCAATAAAAATTACAGAAAGCGGCGATTACGAACTGTTAGTTGTATCCAAAGACAACAAGGAAACGTCATCAATGTACAAAAAGAAGAAGGGTAATTGTGAAATAATAATAATACTGGACAAAACAGATGAATTTGTTTTCAAGCAATTGCTTGGCGATTTTTCGATAAAAAAATAACCTTAAAGCGCTTTTTAATAAAAATAATGTTAAAATATGCGTTAAATTAGATTAAATTGATTTAAATAGAAAAAATATACCTATTTTTGCATGTTAAAATCGAATTTTATATTTTAACCTAAATAAATAAAAAAATGATTAAAAAATTACTAGTCGTAATTACGCTTGCAACTGTTGTTATTGCTTGCGGAGACAAAAAGAAAGACAACACCGAAGCGCCAAAATGCGTCAGCATTGAAGTTTTGGCAGAAAGCGCAGATTCGCTTGTTGCGCTCGATGAAGTAACGCTTGTTGGAAAATTGGGATTGTGTCCTGTTTCCAAAGAAGATGTAGTTTTAGCAGGAAAAGGTGCACTTGTAAAAGTTGTTCCTGCAGAAGGATTTGTTGTTGATACGCTTTTGTTTGGTAAAGCTGTTGCTGCTACAGGCAAGCTTGCGGTTGAAGTTCTTGACTCTGCTGCGGTTGCCGCTCTTGAAGCAAAACTTGCCGAGTGCAAGGCATCCTGCGAAAAAGCAAAAGAAGGAGAGAAAGTTGTACCCGACGAATCTGCCGAAGCTAAAAGCTGCTGCGCAAAGAAAGAAGAAAAATCATGCTGCAGCGCGCCAAAAGCCGGTGATAAACTTTATACGGTAACAGTATCGAAGATTGAAGAAGTTGAATGTCCTGCAAAAGACGACAAATGTTGCAAAAAAGAAGAAAAAACAGCTGACGAACAAGTACAAGAATAATAAAGTTTTTCATAATTCAATGATTTTAAAAGGGGAAAGATACTTGAATTTCAAGTATCTTTTCTTATTATTGCCTCTGTTGATACAATAAACTCAAAATCATTGCCGACAGGATTTGCGACTGCCAAGCAATACAATATTTTCGACGTGATGCGTATGCGGGAACATATCGACAGGCTGTACTTTTTCGATTTCGTACTGCCCGGCAAAAGCAAGCAAATCACGAGCCTGAGTAGCAGGATTACAGCTTACGTAAACAATCTTTTCAGGATTTGCATTTAAAATTACTTCGCCTACGCGAGGATGAATTCCGGCTCGCGGCGGGTCGAGAATCACAACATCCGCCTTGCCGTTTTCATTTATAAAATCTTCGGTAAGAATATCTTTCATATCGCCAACGTAAAAGTCAACATTACTGACGTTATTTATTTCCGCATTATGCCTTGCATCTTCAATCGCTTCTGCAATATACTCTATTCCAATCACTTTTTTTGCATGTCGGGCAAGAAACAGGGCTATTGTTCCCGTTCCCGTGTAAAGATCGTAAACTGTTTGAGAACTGTTGATATTTGCAAATTCAAATACTTTTTGATAAAGATTTAAAACCTGTTCGGGATTTGTTTGATAAAATGATTTTGCGGCAATTTTGAATTTTAATCCGTTCATTTCTTCCACCAGAAAACCGCTTCCCCGATAGCATACTACATTCAAATCGCTGATGCTGTCGTTGAGTTTGTTATTGGTAACGTATTGCAATGAAACGACTTGTGGAAATTTTACTGACAGATAATCAAGCAAAGCGTTACGTTTTTTCTCATCATCATGACCAAAAACAACAATCACCATTACCTCGCCGCATTTGGTATTGCGAATTATCAGATTGCGCAAAAAACCGTTTTTTTCGCGAATATCGAAAAATGAATAACTGTTTTTATTTGCAAATTCGTAAATTGCCGCGCGTATTGCATTTGACGGTTCGGGTTGAAGATGACAATGGTTTATATTCAAAACCTTATCAAACAGATTTGGAATATGAAATCCCAAGGCATTGCGATTTTCGATATGCGCATTTTCGATGACTTCGTTCTGCGTAATCCAGCGCTTATTCGAAAAGGTAAATTCAAGCTTATTGCGATATTCAACAGTTTTGGGCGAGGCAATAATATTCTCGATTTGAGAAAAATTGATTTTTGCTATTCGCTGAAGCTGGTCGGCAACCTGTTTCTGTTTATAAAAAAGCTGCTCGCTGTACGGTAAATTTTGCCACTTGCAACCGCCGCAAACCCCAAAATGCTCGCAAAAAGCGTTAACAAATTTATCGGACTGTTTCACAACATTTATAATTTTTCCTTCCATAAAATTGCGCTGCCTGCGCACAATCTGCACATCTACAATACTGCCGGGAATTGCATATGGAACAAAAACCACTTTTCCATCTGTTCGTGCAACAGCCTTGCCTTCGGCGGCAATATCAATAATTTCAACATTATTTAAAATAATATTTTGCTTCTTTTTGCTCACTTTTTCTTACTTTTGTGCAAAAGTAATTAAAAATGAAATATTCGATAAAAAACTGCTGTAATTTTCAACGTTTATGGATACAATCTCTCACGCATTAATTGGCGCTGTTACAGGTGAAATTGTTGCAGGCGGCAAATTGGGAAAAAAGGCTGTACTCTGGGGTACTGCAATTGCAAATCTGCCCGATTTGGATGTAATTGCGCAGCCTTTTCTCAAGCCTGCGCAATCATTACTTTTTCATCGCGGACCTTCACATTCCATCCTCTTTTGCGTTTTGATAATTCCGCTGATTGTAAAATTGATGACGATCATTCATAAAAAAACGAAAAAAAACCGCATCGACTGGATAAGGCTCGTTTCGTGGTGTCTGTTTTCGCATATATTTATTGACTGTTTTAATTCATACGGCACGGCAATATTTTATCCGTTCAGCAATTTCAGAGTAGCTTTCGACTGTATGGGAATAGTTGATGTACTTTTAATTTTCCCGTTTGCAGTTGCTCTGTTGCTGTTTATTTTCATAAAAAGAACAGGGCTGCGAAAAACCGTTGCATTGCTGTCAATGTTGCTTTCCATACTGTATCTTGGTTTTGCTGTTGTCAATAAAATAAATCTTGAACAGAAAATAAAATCACATCTTGCCGGCATGAGCATAAATTACGACAGAATACTTACATCGCCATTACCGCTTACAAACTTTGTGTGGATTGTAATTGTCGAAGATGAAGATGGATTTTTTTCGACTAATTACAACGTGGTAAACAGGCAAATTAAATATGAAAAATATTTTCCTAAAAATCATTATTTATCCGAAAAATTTAATAAAAATGCGGAATTTATGCGGCTTGTGCGTTTTTCCAAAGGATTTTACTGCCTTTCGAGAGGAGAAGATGATGAAATAATTTTTTACGATTTGCGATTTGCAAGCTTTGACTTTGACGGCGTTGCCGATTTGGACAAAGCCGTATTCGTACATCGCTTGAAAATGAATGAAAACGGAGAGTTGACTATGAAGCATCGATATCCTGAACGCAAAGTGAGTTTTGAAAAACTGAAGCGATATTGTCAACAGATATTGAATACAGAAACACAGGACAGATTCAATCAGTAAATGCAACTTTTTCAAAAAAGCTGTTTATCGACGTATAAAAGTTAAGTAATTTTCTTGGATTTTTGTTAATTTTGATTTGAAAAGATTTGACATCATCATGTTTCGCAAGTCCATTAGTATATTCGTTAAGTCCATTTTCCCAAAGGCAATAAAAATCTATTTTTTGTACATCCTGCTTGCTGCACCTTTGTTCATGAGCTAATTAGGTAAATATACGCATTCATTAAAGAAATTTATTTTTAGGTAGTGACTATTTATTACCTTTGCATAAATAAATTTCGAATGAAAATATCAATCAAAAATAAAATATTGCTTAATCGTGTATTCTGTTTTATAAAAAGACATTATAAGATTATATCGGCATTTTTAATTTCAGCATGGTTTTATTTTTGCATTCCTGCAACGTTGTTTGATAATGTTTATTCGACAACCGTCAGCGACAAAAACGGCAGACTGATTGGCGCGAAAGTTGCCGCCGACGGACAGTGGCGATTTCCTGAAGTCGACAGCCTGCCTGCAAAATATAAAATTGCCCTGATAGAATTTGAAGATCATCGGTTTTATGCCCATACAGGCTTTGATATTATTTCAACAGGACGCGCTTTGCTGCACAATCTTAAACATGGGAAAATACGCGAAGGCGGCAGCACAATTACAATGCAAGTGGTTCGCCTTGTCAGAAAAGGTAAAAATCGCACAGTCAGGGAAAAATTAATCGAAACGGTACTGGCAATACGTTTGGAAATGAAATACACAAAAAATGAAATACTTGCACTGTATGCATCTCATGCTCCGTTTGGAGGAAATGTTGTTGGCATTGAAGCTGCCGCATGGAGATATTTCGGACGTTCGGCGTACGAACTGTCGTGGGCTGAAGCTGCAATGCTTGCTGTATTGCCAAATTCGCCATCGCTGATACATGTATCAAAAAACAGAGAACAGCTGCTAAAAAAACGAAACAGTCTTTTAGACAGGTTATATAAAAGGAATTACCTGTCGGACGAGGATTTGCGCTTGGCAAAAGCTGAAAATATTCCTGAAGAGCCTCTGCCTCTGCCGATGGAGGCAATGCACTTGTTTGATGAAATTGCCAAAAAGAATGGAGGCAGAAAAATCACTGCTACCGTAAATCTCGAATATCAAAGCAGGGCAACTGAAATACTGAACCGTCATGCCGGTGAATACAGGGCAAACAGCGTGAACAATGCAGCTGCACTGGTAATTGATGTACGCAACAATACAGTATTGGCTTATGTAGGTAATGTAGGCGATATGAATAAAAAAGAAAACGGAGAACATGTCAATATAATTACTGCTCCGCGAAGCTCCGGAAGTATTCTTAAGCCTTTTCTTTTTGCAGCAATGCTTGACGAAGGTTCACTGCTGCCCGACATGCTTGTTGATGACATACCCATACATATTTTGGGATTTTCGCCTCAAAATTACAACAAAACTTTTGATGGAGTCGTATCTGCTCACAGAGCTTTGGAACGCTCGCTGAACGTGCCTTCGGTAAGAATGTTGTATAATTACAATATCGAAAAATTCCATTATTTATTGCGGTATCTTGGAATATCAACATTGAAAAAACCGGCAAATCATTATGGATTATCGCTTATACTCGGTGGCGCCGAAGTAAGCCTTTGGGATATCACAAATATTTATGCATATTTTGCGAGGACATTAAATAATTTCGGCGATAATAACGGCAAGTATAATTCTGCCGACAGGCAAAAAGCCGAATTTACAGTGAAAAATAAAAAAGAAAAGGGTATTTTGCAGAATGAGGAAATAATAGGCGCGGCAGCAATCTGGCAAACGTTGAATTCATTATCAAACCTGAATCGTCCCGAAGAAGAATCTTCGTGGAAATCGTTTTCGTCGAGTCGGAAAGTAGCATGGAAAACGGGAACGAGCTTCGGTAATCGTGATGCATGGGCTGTTGGCGTTACTCCCGATTTTGCTATTGGTGTTTGGGTCGGAAATGCAAGCGGAGAAGGGCGCCATTTGCTTACAGGCGTAAGTTATGCAGCTCCGATATTATTTGAACTTTTTGATATTTTACCAAAATCGCAGCCCTGGTTCGAACAGCCTTACGACGAAATGACCAAGATGGCTGTATGCAGCAAAAGCGGATATCGGGCATCAGCTATATGCGAAAACATTGACAGCGTTTGGCTGGTAAATTCTGCTCAAATGTCACCCGTATGTCCTTATCATAAACTTGTACATTTGAACATGGACGAAACATTTCAGGTAAATTCCGACTGTGCGACTTTAAGCGAAATGGTAAACAAATCGTGGTTTGTACTGCCGCCTGTGCAGGAATGGTACTATAAGGCAAGACATCACGACTATAGACAATTGCCGCCATTTATGCACGGTTGCGAAGATGAGGAATCATCGCCCATAGATTTGATTTATCCCGCACCCGACAGCGAAATAGTAATGACAAAACAGATAGACGGAAACATTGGCAATGTCGTATTTCAGGCTGTGCATAGAAATGCGGATGCCACTGTTTTTTGGCATATTGATAATGAATACGCAGGCACAACGAAAATTTATCATCAGCTTGCCGTAAAGCCGGGCGCAGGCGAGCACCGGCTCATTTTGGTTGATGATGCCGGAAATACCAAACGCATCAGGTTTTTTGTAAAGGATTTGAACAGTAATGATATTGATTAAGGTTCAAGATAACTTTAAGATTTGATTATCTTTGTAAGTTATTTAGGATCAATGAAAAACAAATACATTTATGGTACGCACATTTCAGAGCGCAAAACTCGTGAAATAATTAAGTATTTTAGCCACGATATTGAGGCTAAAAAAGCGTCGGAATTAACAGGCGTATTTCGCCCAACTGTCAACAGACTATACGGTACGTTTCGGGAGCGTATTGCCGAAAT
>JAISDB010000025.1 GCA_031265155.1 Prevotellaceae bacterium
GACCCGCTAACGTCTCGACGGCTAACGGAATTAATGTCTCGCTTCGCTTGACGGAATTCCGTTTTAACGCCCTCTGCGCCGAGCGGGTTCCCCGCCTGCGAAGTCTATGCCGGTTTTATTTGCTAATCAACTTCTGTTCTCGCATGTCAGTAAATTTTTCAACTGATCAACATGCAGAAAAATTAATAGCACGTTGAGCAGGCGGCGTTCCCACAAGTCACTGTCGTAAATCGGAGCTACCGTATAGCGTCGGCTGCTCTTGACCTTTTGGTTACTTTTGTGTCAAGACAAAAGTAACACAAAAAATATCTTTATTATCCTTCTTTTCTGAAAAATATACTTTTAAGGGACGACTAAATAACCAAATTCATAGTGTATATAGTTGTTTTCTGCGAATAAATTTATGCATAATAAGCAACTGACTAACCAAGATACAAATTTTCCAAAGAAACAGATGTCTTCTTTTTTCTTCCACGCAAATTACTCGGCGTGTCTCCGAACATTTTCGTACAAAAGTTAGTCAGGTGCGCAGGAGATGAAAAACTGAAATCGCGGGACAATTGAGTCAGTGTTTTATGACCGCAGGTTATTTCATGAAAAAGCTTTTTCGATTTTTCCTGACATATCCATCTGTAAACGGGTATTCCGAAAACGTCTTTGAAGCGTTTTTTAAATCCCGACAAACTGTAATTAAGTTCCTTTGCCATATCGCTTATGGTGATGGCTTTTTCACACAATGCATAGCAAGCCTTTGAAAAAGCAATATCATTTGTCAGCACCGGCTTGAAAAAATAATACAGTTCCTCCTTACTGTAAAATTGCCCCAAATAATAAAGTAATTCATGCTGTTTCATTTGAAAAAATTCAGCGCTTTTTACTTTTTCCATTAAACAGTGTCTTATCAACTTGAAATAATCCGAAATTATTTCATTTGCTTTCAGCACAATGCTTCCCTTTTCTCTGGATGTGTCATCCATTTTACGCTTAACTTCCGTAAGCGTTTCAAGAGGAAGAGAGTTGCATAAGTTCAAATCAACCGTCAGATAAAAAATCATCAGCTGCATGCTGTTTGTTACGTTTATGAGGCATTTGTTGTGCGGAGGAATTAGAATTAATTTTCCGACCTCAAGCGGAACATGAAAGTTTTGTGCAAATGAAATAAAACAGGAGCCTTTTCGTAAAAAGGCAAGCCGTATTTGAGATTTTTCAGGCAAGTCAATTACCTTGTTTTTTGTCTTTTCTATAAATTCGACATAAATTTCGTTCTTATTAGTGTAATTTGTAATCATAATTTATTTTTTTAATACTTTTTGCGATATTTTACTTTTATTTTATACTGATTTTTAATTTATTAATATCAAGTTTATAATTATATTCCAAACATTTGTATATAAGAACGAATGACTCATACTCGAAAGCGAGCGGATTCATCCGTGAGGATAAAATGCCGTTGAAATATCTTTTCATAATACTCATGAGTTTTTTGCAAATATAGATATTTTTTAAAAACTAATCGAATAAATAAAAACATTAAATTAAAAATCAGCATGGAATATGTTAATAAAATATTGATTTTGTGATATTTAGAATCATAATCAATTAGACTGTTAATATTTGGTGTTTTGTTAAAATTTTAATTTTCAACACTTTTTTTGTCTGTTGTCTGCTCCGTTTTGTTGCTGTCGAAGTATTTAAACGACCTTTCGGCTTCTGATTTTATGGTTTTCCACCGCAAAATTATTCCAATAACAGCAATGATTATTATAATAATGAATGCCTTTTCCATATTCGAGCGTTCCGAAAATTTCATAACGGTAATTTTGTATTTTCAATATCACAACTGTTTTTCAATACGTATGCGAGCATCAACAGCAACAATATTTGCAGCCGTGCCAAGCAATGGATTCAAATCCATTTCGGCAATTTCGGGAGCAGCCTGTACCAGCGCCGATACTCTTGATATGGTTTGGGCAAATAATTTTTCGTTTACAGGTTCCCGTCCACGAACGCCCTGTATGATTTTATATCCGCGCAAACGCCGAATCATTTCATGCGCTTCTCCAATACCGACAGGCGACAGCGATGAGCTTACATCTTTCAATATTTCGACAAAGATACCGCCAAGTCCGCACAGTATCAAATGACCGAAGTTTGCTTCGCGGCTTGCGCCGATAAATATTTCAGTTCCCGACAGCATTCTGTACATTTCGACTGCATGTGTTTCCGGAATTTTTATAAGGCGGTTAAATTCGCGAGCAACGGTTTCTTCATCTTTGACGCTGAGAACTACGCCACCGACATCCGATTTGTGAACAGGTCCTACAACTTTCATCACAAGCGGATAACCTGTGTTGCGTGCAAAGTTTATTGCATCGCTACAGGTGTTAACTTCCGTTTCATGCTTGCGTTGAATACCTGCCGCATCAAGCAATTTGCGAATTTCTTCCAAGCCTAAATATCCGTTTCTACTGTTTTCGATAACATTGCGAACTGCGCTAAAATCAATTTCGGGCAGTTCCGTACTTTCTGATTGCGGCTTCGGCGCATTTACAGCCTTTGCCAAAGCATTTCCAAATACGCACTCTTCGGGAAAATTGATTCGCTTTTTATTGTAAACAAAATCGTTTATTTCATCTTTTACATTTATAATTGATGGAAGAACAGGAAAAACGGGTTTAGTGCATGTATTCATTTTTTCGTCCAAAACTCTGTAAACATCCCAGTTGGGAAAAAGCCCGGGACTTCCGAAAATTACGCACATTGCATCTATATTATTGAATTCTGTTTCGCAACAGTCTATTATTTTTCCAAGCTGTTCGGCTGTTCCTGTTGCCAAAAAATCAACAGGATTTGCAACCGACGAGCCTGCATACAGCTGCGATAACAGTTCTTCGGCGGCGCTGCCGCTTATTTGCGGAACTTCCAATCCGTTGTTTGACAGGACATCCGCGAGCATCACCGCAGGTCCGCCGGCATGCGTTATTATCGCAATGTTTTTCCCTTTAACATCGGGATGCATGAACACGGCGCAAACAGTGGCAAGTTCTTCCCGACTGTAACAGCGCACAATGCCCGCCTTGCGAAACAAAGCATCAACAGCAACGTCCGATGTAGCCAAAGCTCCGGTATGAGAAGATGCGGCGCGGCTGCCGGCTTTTGAATTTCCCGACTTTATTGCTGCAATTTTACAGCCCTTACGAACGAGCGATGAAGCGTGCTTCAACAGCTTATGCGGATTTCCGACCTTTTCCATATAAATCATTTTTACGCGGGAACTTTTGTCGGTAAATGTTTCGTCCCAATATTCCAGCACGTCTTCGATACCGATTTGAGCAGAATTTCCGACAGCCCACACGCTGTTGAACGACAATCCGTTTGAAATGCCGTATTCTTTTATAAATACGGCTGTAGCTCCCGAACCTGTAACAAAATCTACTCCATGAGGATTTAAAACGGGAACAGGCGTATCAAAAGCTCCCGTGTAATTTATATTCAAAAATCCCGTACAGTTAGGACCTATAAGGCTTCCGCCAACTTCGTCTATTGTCTTTACAATATGGCTTTCAATTTTGCCGCCTTCTTCATTTTCTTCGGAAAATCCGGCAGAGATAATAATGAATCCTCGCGTGCTTTTTTTACGAGCAAGCGTTTCAACTGCCGCAACGCAGTATTTTGCAGCTATTGCCAATATTGCACAATCTGTTTCGGGCAGATCTTCAACTTTTTCGAAGCATTTAATTTTCTGTATTTCCTTTTCTTTCGGATTTACAGGATATATATTCCCCTTAAAATTGCTTTCGAGCAGATTTTTAAGCAATTTCCCGCCCGGTTTGTGTATATCGCTCGATGCTCCAATAATGGCAATACTTTGCGGATTTAAAAGTTTTTGATTTATCATGTTTTGTTTTATTTAAGGTATAATTATCAATTTTTAAATTCTATAATTCCCCAGCGTTCGGGGATATGCATGTTTATCTGTTTTTGAGGCGACCAAACCCAAAAATTCGACCTAAATGATTTTCCGTTTTTATCGGTTTTTTTAATGTATTTTCCATCGACAATATCAAAATTCCACTGTACCCGCAAAAGATTTAATTTCCACTTTGTTCCGATAGAAGGACGTTTTCCATCCGAGTATTCATCAAATGCGGAAAATGGAATGGCAAGCTCAACTGTCCAAAAACTGTCGATATCTGTTGCATCATTTAAAGTTCCATTCAAAAATATTGCCTTTTCCAAATTTTCGATATTCCAGTTACTGTTAAAATTTCCGCCTTCGCTGTAAGGCTTGTCCATTTGCAAATCCCATGTTGCTCCGGCTGCATTTATTTCAAATTCATAATAATTACAGGCATCTCCATCGGGATCGATAAATAACTCAAACGCATTATCAAGATAAATTTGCTGTTCATTTTCGGTAATGCCGGCACAAATATGCGGTTCTTCAAATTTAATTGCAATGTACAAAAAGTCATTATCCCACAACATTTTAGCCTGCGTTTTGTATTCAGGAAATCCGCTTCCGCGAATATCTTCAAAATCGTCAATCCATTCGGTTTGCTGCCATGCGGGTTCATCAAAATGTCCATCTACGGCAATTTTTTCTGAAATCTTATGGCAGACAGCGTATTTTACATTGTTGTTATCTTGCGCGTTGGCAAATGCAGCATTCAAAACAAGTGTTAAAAATATTATAAATAATTGCTTCATTTTAATATATTTATTTATCTTTGCAAAGATAATTCTAAATTTTTAATATTAAAAACAAAGCAACATGAAAAAAATTATTTTACCGGCAGTTTTATTGCTGTTGATTTGCAGTATTTGTACTGCACAGGAAAAAGTGAAAGTGGAAAATGTAAATATAAATGAGGAAGATATTTTAGATGCTTTACCTCGTAATGCTGTATATATATTTCCTGACTTTATTAAAGGAAAAGTTTTTTTCGACAACGGAGCAACAAGCACTGCCGAATTAAACTATAATACATTATTGGGCGAAATGCAGTTTTTAGATAAAGATGGTAATATTTTATCGCTTGCAAATCCACAAGATGTTACTTATATCACAATTGATAAAAAAGTATTTTATTATGTGACTGATAAAGCATTTGCAGAACTTTTAGTGAATAGCGATAATGTCAAATTATGTTCAAAACGCCGCACATAATATACAGAAACAAAAGCACAGGGCGCTTACGGTCAAAGTAATGTAACATCTGCTATTACAAATGTTAATACAACATACGCTTTTAAAAGAAATCAATTGGCAGTATATCATAATTTAACATTTAATATTACGGATGAATTTTTGTTAGAGAATAACGGAAAATTCATTAAAGTAAGCAATGCAAAATCGTTTGTAAAAGCCTTTCCAAAATACAAAGAAGAAATAAACAGATACGTTGAATCCAATAAGCCGAATTTCAAAAACGAGCAGGATTTGAAAAAACTGACTAATTATTGCATTCAACTCAGCTTGGTGAAAAAATAGGTTCAAAAAAACCATTTCAAATTAGAAAAAATTAAAATTTCTTTTGTAATCAAATAAATATTTTATATATTTACGCAATATTAAAACTAAAACAGCAAAAAAGTTATGAAAGCCAATAAAAATCTCGCCAGAGATTGCATAAAACACAGGCTCTCGAATTAACGTTTCGAGAGCAGGAAAAATCTTATTCTAATCAAAATAACACAATTATTAAATTACAAAAAAAATGACAACAAAAATAATAAAAAGTTTAAAATTTGCAGCAATAATGCTGCTTTTGGCAGGAATGATTGGCTGCGGAAAGGATAAAGAAAATAATACGATTTGTGATTGTAACAGTAAAACAAATCCTGTTGAAATGGTAAACATGGAAGGAGTCGTTAATTTTAATGAAAGTATTCAGAAATGGTATATTGCCGTTTATGACGAAGGTACGTATGATGCAGTAAAATTGTTCTTACCTTGCAATATTGAAAATTCATATAAAGAAGCAAATAAAAAAGTATTGCTTTCTGGAATTATTTTTGATTTAACTACAAAAATAACTGCTCCTGCGGGAAATGATTATGCTTGTATCGAAATTTCGTCTATGTCTAGTTTACCTTAAAAATAACAAATCATGAAAAAAATTTTAATATTATTCATTGTAAATCTGTTTGTATCTAGTTCCGTTTACTCACAAAGATTGTATGATAACGGGGCACTTACAGGTGATGGAAACTATATCTTGCAAGGGGGCAAGTGGAATAAATCTACATTAAACTATTATATTTACAATACATCATCTCATTTAACTTCTACCCAAAGAGAACTTGCAATTACAGAAGCTTTTAAATTATGGAGTGATAATTCCGTTCTCAATTTTGTAAAAGTATCTAATTCTAGCCAAGCAGATTTAAAAATAAAATGGGCAGCAGGAAATCATGGGGATAATCATCCATTTGATGGAAATTCAGGAGTTCTTGCGCATGCTTATTATCCTCCTCCGGCAGGAGGCTCTTATGCCGGCGAACTGCATTTTGACGATGATGAATCATGGTCTTTAGATGGTTCTGGTATTGATTTGATTACAGTTGCAGCCCATGAAATAGGGCATTTATTAGGAATAGAACATTCCAGTGTTTCTTCTGCTCTTATGTATCCGTACTATTCTGGAGTTAGGAGATACTTGGACATTGATGACAAGCAGGCAATATGGGAATTATATGGATATCCTTCTACTATTACCGGGCCTTCCAATCTGTGTGTAAATTCTTCCGGAACATATACTGTATCAAATCCGCCTGCTTCATACACATGGGTAACAGGTAATAATTTAGTTGCAGGAGCAACATCGGGCAACAGTAAAACATTTACAGCTCTTGGCAGTGGTCAATCAAGTGTTAGCATCCGTGTTGGTAATACAGTCGTAGCAACATATAATATATGGTTAGGCGAACCGACAATTCCTTATGTTTACAGTACAGAGCGTACACATTATAACGGAACATATACTTTTACGGCAACACATACAGGAACAAACACACCTTCCGGTTGCGTATGGCGCATAACAGGTCCTTTATTATCATCACCGGTACAGTTCACAAGCAGTTTTCCTCAAGGCAGTTATGCTTTTACAAATGCACCCGATGGGATACATGAACCTGCTCTAACTCATTATGTTACAGTAGTATTGAATACATCCTGCGGACATAGCAGAGAGTCGTTAGCTCAACAATTTAAAGTGCAAAAAGGCCCTTTGGAAATGCCTATTGTTTACTCCGCCGCTTACCCGAACCCTGCAAGCAGCGAACTGATTATTGACAGGATTGAAGAAAACGGTACGGAAAAAACTGCAATAAATACACAAAGCGCAAAAGGCAAAACATCCGAAATACGCGTATTGCTGTACAGCCACAGTACCACACAGTTGGTTTACAACAAAACGTATTCTTCGGCAGAGAAGCAGATAAAGATAGATACCTCAAAACTTCCGAATGGAATTTATCATCTTAACATAATTGAAAACGGAGAAAAAATAAAAGAGCAGACTATAATAGTAAGTCATTAATATTATCCAATTACACAATAAAACTTATAAATTAGCAATTAAAAATAAAAATTATGAAAAAGACAATAAATACATTAAAATTTTCAGCAATATTGCTACTTTTGGCAGGAAGTTTTTTCTCGTGTGGGAAGGAAGAAAAAGGACAGAAACCTGAAATTTATGAAAATCATGAAATTTCAGCTTGTAATGTCGATGACACGCTTGTGAATATTGATTGGTTGAAACAATTTTGTGAAGAACACAATAAATCAAAATTCACAATAGAAATTTATTTATATAATGATATAAATAATATTAATACTGTTTTAACAGTAACAAAACCTTTTATGTATCGTTCTCAAGAAGCACAAAGAGTATCGGCATATCCATACAATCAGTTTGTATTAAAAGATTGTTCAGGCAATGTTATAATGCAGGGAGAAATATTCGTTGACGATGAAAATATTTCCCCTGATACACCAGATTGGGCTCAGTTTTTTGAAATCAATGAAAATATTGGACTGATTTGGGCTATAAATAAAGAATAATGTATAATCAAAAAAATACTATAACATGAGAAAAATATTCATAGGTAGTTTTTTATTGTTGTGTACAATAAATAATATATGGGGAATACCTGCATTTCCATATTCGATAAACGTAGTACAACAAGATGGTAGTAACTTAACCATATTGCTTAAAGGAGATGAATTTTTTCATTGGACTGAAACTGAAGATGGGTATGTTATTGTACGCAATAATGCTGGTATGTTTGAATATGCAGAGATAAGTAATGGACATTTAGTACCAGCTAATGTCAAAGTGCATAACCCTAATCAACGAGCCGATGCGGAAATCCAGTATTTGCAAACACTATCAAAAGAACAGATTTTTCAATTATTGAAAAGTAATCAAGAACAGGTATTGCAAGTTGCACAAAGTGAAATTGTGCAGGTAACAAGTGTTTCAAGTGTAACAGGAACAAAGAAAATACTTTGTATTTTAATAGGATTCACAGATTTGTCTTTTTCAAAAACACAAGCAGAATTTAATAATTTAATGAATCAAACAGGTTATAATGTTGGAAACGCTATTGGTAGTGTAAAAGATTATTATAAAGAAGTTTCATACAATAATCCCCTCGTTCGGCGTAGCGTCTTTCGCTACGTCGAATATAAAAGCAAGGCTCTGCCTTGCCTAATATAGAAAAATAAAATATTAACAATTAAAATTTAAACAAAATGAAAAAGATAACAAAAAATTTTAAATTTGCAGCAATGATGCTGCTTTTAGCAGGAGTGATGATTTCCTGCGGGAAAGAAAATAACGCTAATGAAGATAACTACTTTTGGAATATATCTCCAAACAGTCCAACCACAAGTATAGTAAATTCCGTTGATGGTATAGAATTTACTTTTTGCTTGATGGATTCAACTCAAAATCCGTCTACCCATTTTAAAGAGGGCGAGCCATTTACGATATATTTTGCTATGAAAAATTGTAGCAATGATAGTTTAATCTTTTTTGTAGGCTTACCTTGCGACCTTACTAATCATGGATTGGGTGATATATTCCATTCTGGAGACAATCGGCTTGTAATTGATTTTGGAGTACCATGCTTATTGTCTATGGGATATTATCCGTTCCCACTGAATAAAGAATATCAATTTATTCCGTCTGATGCTCATTCAGGAAATACACAAATAATGTTACCCAAAGGGAAATATACTGCAAAGATTATCCACACATTTGAATTTCTGCTCAATAAAGACCAGTTTATTAATGAAAACAATCTAATCTATTTTGGGACAATTACATTTAAGATTGATTTTGAAATATATTAATTCCTGTGAGTTATGAAAAAAACAGACAATATTAACAATTAAAAATAAAAAATTATGAAAAAGACATTAAGCACATTAAAATTTGCAGCAATATTGCTGCTAGCAGGAGTGATGATTGCCTGCGGGAAAGAAAACCTACAAAGAAAAGAAGAATTCAAAATGCCTGAATGGAGCAATGCGATAGGATACATATCTGCTCTTCAATCTTTGAAATGCATGGATGCACAAATTTTAGTATATGACAAAGACTGGCATGAGTGGACATCAGAAACATTTAGTCTGAAAGGTGATATTATAGGTACATGGATGTTATTGATGGATTGCAGCAAAAATGATACTATTGATTATTCCTGTGAATCCATCATTTATATTTTCAATGCAAACGGTATAGTAACGATAAAGAGCAATGTAAAAGAAATACAAAGCGGACAATTTGAATATGCTTACTATACTGACCCGTTTTGTCCTCTTTGCGATGTAGTCAATCCTCTCCCTAATTTGGTAATTGGCACAAATAAATCTTTTTGTCAAGTAGCTGATACATGGTTAACGACATTTGCTGTTAATTATGTTGGAGAAAATGGAATCAATCGTGGGGAAATGGAAAGAATATTTTGTAAAATCAATTAAATAAAACGGCCATGAAAAAGTACTTATGTAATCTTGTTTTATTATTCGTTTTTACATCTTATGTTGCAATAGCACAGGAAAGTTTTCTGTATTACGATTTGCAAAAAGCAAAGCAGTTGAATGTGGTATTTCAGGATATTTCGGCATCATTTATAAAGTCAGATGGTGATAAAAATGTACTGAAACATTTCACAAATGAACAGGAAGTAAATTTTGTTCAGTACATACCTAAAAGGTTGGGTAGTGCCTTGACTCTTACAATTCCATTGAAAACGGTGGATGTGGTATTGGAATTGATAGAATCTCCTTTTTCGTACGAAGTAGTCACATCTGACGGTCATCGCTATTCCGCTAACAACGAAATAAAACATTATAAAGGGATTGTAAAGGGAGCACCTAACAGCATAGCAGCCCTAACCATTTATAGGGATGAAATTATGGGCATCATTGCAACGGATGAAGGAAATTACAATATTTATAAAGAAAAATTGTCAGGTCAACATCTTGTATTTTCAGAGAACAATCTGAAAGATAAGTCTATGTTTAATTGCGGAATTTCTGCTCATTATGATGGCAGTGGTGAGCATCTGGATGCGTATGATAAAGAAATATTGTTAAAACCATTTTCGGTATCTCAAATTGTTTCTGCAAATACGGATATGGAAACAGAAATAGCCAATAGTTTGGGAAAATATATTCGATTCTATATTGAAACGGAATATGATATTTATCAGCACTTTTCTAGCAGTACCGCAAATGTTGAAGCATATATAGCAGGATTAATGAATCAAGTGAAAGTTTTGTATCAAAACGAAAATATTATTACAACACTTCATCAAATTTTTATTTGGACAACAACAGACCCGTATAACGCAACCAACGCGGATAATTTATTGACACAGTTTCAAAATACGCGTACATCTATCAATGGAGATTTGGGTATGTTGTTAACATTCAGATTTTCCGATGGTGGCGTGGCTGCAGGATTTTCAGGACTATGCAATGCAAACACAAGTAATAAGTTAGCAATTGCTGGAATACACACTACTTATTCCACTGTTCCAACATATAGTCGTGCTGTGAAAGTTATTACGCATGAATTCGGTCATTTATTTGGCTCTAGACATACCCATGCTTGTGTATGGAATGGAAAAAATACAGCAATTGATGGATGTGCAGGAGGAACAGAGGGAGGGTGTACTACTCCGAGTATACCATCAAGTGGAACTATAATGAGTTATTGCGATCATTCAGGAATGCCCGGAGTAAATTTTAATCTCGGATTTGGGCAACAACCGGGGAACGTAATTAGAAACAGTGTGGCAAATTCAAGTTGTTTACTTGCTACTCCCGCCATTTCCGGGCCTTCCAATCTGTGTGTAAATTCTTCCGGCACATATACGGTTACAAATCCGCCGGCTTCATATACATGGGTTGCAGGTAATAATTTAGTTGCAGGAGCAACATCGGGCAACAGTAAAACATTTACAGCTCTTGGCAGTGGTCAATCAAGTGTTAGCATCCATGTTGGTAATACAGTCGTAGCAACATATAATATATGGTTAGGCGAACCGGCAATTCCTGAAATTACCGATATACGTCACACCACTACTAATGGTTCTAGTGCCACCTATTCTTTTTTAGCGGGAAATTTAACAAGTGGTCATACACCATATAGTAGTGAATGGAAAGTGTCTGGATTATTATCATCAATAGAGTTTAGCAGCAGTTTTCCCGAAGGCAGTTATACTTTTACCAATGTATCAACTACTCCGACAACCTGTTATGCAAAAGTATCATTAAACACTTCATGCGGAAGAACCAAAGAGTCGTTACCGTACCAATTCAACGTAGAAAGAGGAAACCTTCAACCTGGTATTGGTCTTAGTTCCTACTCCGCTGCCTACCCAAACCCTACAAGCAGCGAACTGACTATTGACAGGATTGAAGAAAACGGAACAGAAACAACTGCAAGTTTACAAAGTGCAAAAATCAAAACATCAGAAATACGTGTATTGCTGTACAGCCACAGTACCACACAGCTGGTTTACAACAAAACGTATTCTTCGGCAGAGAAACAGATAAAAATAGATACTTCAAAACTTCCGAACGG
>JAISDB010000204.1 GCA_031265155.1 Prevotellaceae bacterium
CGGAAACGCATTATGTCCGACGGCATTTTGGCTTTCTGCAATTCTACCGCTACTGTCTTGAACCTCCCGCCGGGAAGAGATATCTTTGCTGAAAAATCAAAACGGCATACGGTTAGAAACAGCTGTTTGTCTTCTTCATTTTCTTTTTTTTCGTCCTTCACAGGCTTATGAACAGTGCGTTCCTGAGATGAAAAATCCAGTTCCAGCACTTCTTCCTCGATTATCGCAGATAAAAAGGATTTCGCCACCTTTTCATCTTCCATCATAAACTTGAAGACTACATCGTATATCGGATTTGCTATATACATATTTCTTATATTTTTAATGTTATATTCCCGTATAATTGTATGGTGTAACTGTTTTCAGTTCGTTTTTAATGCTTTCGGAAACATCCAGCCCGTCGATAAATGCGGAAATCTTTTCTCTGGTGATTCCGGCGTTGCCTCTTGTCAGTTTTTTCAATTCTTCGTAAGGATTTTTGTAGCCTTCGCGTCTCAAAATCGTTTGAATGGCTTCGGCAACCACAGCCCAGTTATTGTCCAGATCTCTCTCGAGAGCGCCGACATTCAGCTGCAATTTCTCCAGTCCCTTAATCAGAGACTTGATTGCCAGCAGCGAATGCGCTATCGGAACGCCGACATTTCGCAGTACGGTGGAATCGGTCAAATCCCTTTGCAGTCGCGAGATTGGAAGCTTTGCCGAAAGATGCTCGAAAATGGCGTTTGCAATTCCCAGATTGCCTTCGGCATTCTCGAAATCAATAGGATTAACCTTGTGCGGCATAGCCGACGAGCCTACTTCCCCCTCTTTTATTTTCTGCTTGAAATATTCCATGGAAATATATGTCCACATGTCCCGACACAGGTCTATCAATATGGTATTTATCCTTTTGAGATTGTCGAACAGGGCGGCAAGATTGTCGTAGTGATCTATCTGTGTAGTAGTTTGAGACCTGTCTAATAACAGGACTTTATTCACGAAATATTCTGCGAACTCTATCCAGTCGATATTCGGATAGGCGACTTTATGCGCATTGAGATTGCCGGTTGCGCCTCCGAACTTTGCCGAAAACGGTACTGTTTTTAACTGTGCTATCTGCTTGTCAAGCCTTTCGATGAAGACGTTTATCTCTTTTCCCAGCCGTGTCGGAGAGGCGGGCTGTCCGTGAGTGCGCGCCAGCATGGGAATGTCCTTCCATTTTTGCGAATATCCGGATAACAGCGTCGTAAGTTTCTTCATATTCGGATAATAAACATCCTTCATGGCGTCTTTCAAACTGCACGGGATGGCAGTGTTGTTTATATCCTGCGAAGTCAGTCCGAAATGAACAAATTCGAGATATTTATCCAGATTCAAAGCTTTCAACCTGTCCTTGACATAGTATTCCACCGCTTTGACGTCGTGGTTTGTAATGGTTTCAATGTCTTTTATTTTTTGAGCTTCTTCTTCCGTAAAATCAAGGTATATCTTCCGAATTACTTCAAAGTATTTTGTCTGAAAACCATGCAAAGCCGGCATGGGAAATTCACATAATGCGATAAAATACTCGACTTCTACAAATACCCTGTATTTTATCAATGCATATTCCGAAAAATACTCCGATAACTCCTCGACTTTCGAATAATATCTGCCATCTATGGGCGTGATTGCTGTGAGCGTATTGAATTTCATCATTCTATCAATTACTATTTACGATGCAAATGTACATGAAATATTTTATAATTTACAATTTATGATTGATTTCAAAAGAATATCCGATCATTACATTTGCCGAGCCTAATCGGTTTGAGCCGTTTGATTCATTCTTTTGTATCCGTATAAAGCCATAATTTCCTCCGACTTCTACAAAAAACCGGTTACGTTTATTATATTGGTATGACAATCCTAAATTACCCTGAACGCCAAAGTTTACAGAGCGCAGTTCGCCGGTAATTACCGATGTGCCGAATTCCGTTTCGGCTTCGAGAATTCCGGCGAGTTCGGGGACGGTATTATTGATGAGCGATTGCGTTTCGGACGGGATGATTTCCCACAGTGTTTGGGATTTAGCAGCATCGGAATATATTTTGCTTGCGCCTTTGGAAACCTGTTCGCCCGACATCAGGAACGAAACAAACGGACCGGCATTTGCATAAATCCGGTAGCGACTGTTGCCGAGATTTTTCCCTGCCTGCAGAGATACCGGAATCATTACATAGTCGAACTTTACCAGATTTTTAACATCTGCATAGAAAACCGGCGGTATATGTTGCGCCACCTGTCCGAGTGTTGCGGCAATATCTTCTGTTATACCGGCTCCCATGCGTGTTGCGATATCCGTTATCATCTGGTTTGACGACATTGCCTGGATACCGTTTCGTTTTCCTCCCTGACCGGTATATTCTACGCCGAAACGCACAGAATATATTTCATTCAATCCTATTTCGGTAAATATTCCTCCAGAGCCGGCGAGACGCGACGAATAGCCTTCGCTCAAGGGGTTTCCGCCTCCGGCAATTATATTTGGAATGGACAAGCCTCCACGCAATCCAAGATTTACCGCTTGGGCGTAAACTTCTATACTCAATATAGATAAACAAATAAATAACAATATTCTTTTCATAAACATACTTATATATTACAGGTAACAAACGTACAAATAATTGGCAAAATTACATGAAAATTGAGAATTTCCAAGCACGTGAAATAAAAATCATGCATCGCTCAATTGGCACGGGGAAATCATTCGACTGAATTTGTTTCGACAAGACATTGCCTAAATCCGAACGGATTGCGATTCAAAATAGCGTTTTTTCTCAAAAAAGATGAATATCCTTTTTCATTCTTACGAAAAAAGTATCACAAATACGAAATTATAACAGTCTAATATACAGGATTAACACATTTAAAACAGTTATAATTTTTATTTCCGTGTTTCGTATAATAAAATTAATACTATCTTTGAACAGGATTTTTAATTAGTTAGTCATGGATG
>JAISDB010000141.1 GCA_031265155.1 Prevotellaceae bacterium
TTACTCTTTTTCAATTGCATGGCAGTGGCAAGCCCGACAATGCCTCCGCCGATGATGGTTACATCGTACATGTGATTTTTTTGATTTTTCGAGGTGCAAAGTTATAAATATTGCGGATTACCGGCAATAAAAGTAAGGAATTGGCGTGATGTTATATAAATGACATAAAATCATTCGCAGCGGATTTTTTTGTTTACAAATGCTGTACCTTTGCGGCGTAAAATTCAGCAAAAATGAAGATTCTGATTATAGAAGACGAGTATGCGCTCCTGAAAGCGATCGAAGATTTTTTGTTGGCGGAAAAATATATTGTGGAAAAGGCAACCGACTATTATTCTGCGAGAGAAAAGGCTATGATTTATGATTATGACTGTATTCTGCTGGATATTTCGCTGCCGGGCGGCAGTGGGCTGCAAATTCTTGATGAAATGAAAAAAGAAGGTAAAACGGGTAATATCATTATTATCTCGGCCAAAAACTCGCTCGAAGACAAGATAGTCGGATTAGACCTGGGTGCGGACGATTACCTCGCCAAACCATTCCATTTACCGGAACTGCAGGCGAGAATCAAAGCGGTGTTGCGGCGAAAAAACCGGGGCGGGCAGAATGTCCTGAACATCGGTAACACAAAGATTGATTTCGACAACCGGCAAATTACGGTAAAAGAGCAGGTTTTAAACCTAAACCGCAAAGAATTTGACATCATTTCGGTTTTCGCCACAAACAAAAACCGGCTGATTACCAAAGAAAACCTGGCCGAATACGTTTGGGGCGATCATATAGATTCGGCCGATAGTTTTGATTTCGTTTACTCGCAAGTGAAGAACCTGCGTAAAAAATTAAAGGAAAGCGGCTCGGATGTTGCCATTGAAAATGTTTACGGAATCGGTTATAAATTGACGGCATGAAGCTGATCAATTACCTCATATCAAGAATAACGCTGTTTTTCACAGGCGTAATGCTGCTATGGTCGATACTGTATTTCCTTTTGCAAATGAAAGAGATACACGACGGCAACGACGAAGGACTTACCAACCTCAAGCAGGAATTTATTGCCAAAGCCAATACAACGCCCGGATTTGTGGAAAACCTGAAAGACAATGCACCGCTTAATCTTATCATCAGGGAAATGATGCAGGAAGAAGCCGAGGGCGTTATTGAAAGCTTTACGACCACAAAAATCTATTTCGCCACCGAACTGGAAAAGGAGGAGGTGCGGATGCTTACCACCGCCTTTCGTTGCGAACAGGACGGAAAATACTATCAGTTGCAGTGTTTTACCTCTACCGTCGAAAGCGATGATTTGATAAAAAACATGCTTTATCTTTTGCTTGGGCTTTGGGTGGCGCTCTCGTTAACACTTGTCATTGTGAACAAAATTACGGTTTCAAGGGCGAACAGGCCATTTTATCAACTGCTGGACGAATTAAGGAAGTTTCGCCTGGACAGCAGCCGGATGATCGATCTGCCTCCTACCCGGATTAAGGAATATGTTCAACTGAATAAATCCGTGAAAGAATTGCTTGAAAGGAACATTACCGTATTTACCGAACAAAAACAGTTTATCGAAAACAGTGCGCATGAACTGCAAACTCCGCTCGCAACTGTAATTGCCAAAATGGAAATGCTGCTCGAAAAACATCAGGACAACCGGGAATATGCGGAAGAAATGGCAGGCCTGCTGGGTATTTTGAATCGAATGAAGCGATTAAACACGAACCTTTTGCTGCTCTCCAAAATAAAAAACAGGCAATTTGCGAAAACGGCGGCTGTCAATCTGCGGGATGTACTGGATGCTGTTTTTCTCGATTTTGAAGATATTGCAGCGTACAGGCAAATTACGGTAGAAAAAAAAGGCAGCGACTCGCCGGTTGTGCAAATGGATGAAGACCTGGCGCACATCCTTTTTACCAACCTCGTGAAGAATGCCATTACACACAATAAACAGAACGGGAAAATTATCATCGGCTATGCATCCGGTTCCATCACGATATCCAACAGCGGAAATGAAACCATAAAAGATGTATTCAACCGCTATCAAAGTGAAAAATCGTCGGGGTTGGGGCTTTCCATTGTAAAATCAATTGTTGAGCTATACGGTATTGACATTTCGTACCGGTTTGAAAACGGCTTGCATATTTTTGAAATAAAATTGACCTGATGCTGCTTTTTCCAGAATCTTTCCAGAATCGCCATCGATCTTTGCTGCATAAATTATTTATTATTTTAAAAATGGAGGGTAAAATGAAATTATTAAAGTTGTTAAGCATAGTTGCAGGCTGTTTTTTCTTTACACAAGCTGCAACTGCCCAGTCAAGTCCGGCAATCTCGGCGGAATATTCCAATGAAGCCATTGCAAGCCTGATTCGGAAGTACAAAATGTCCCATTCTCACGATGTGATACCGCCGGCGGAACTTGCCGCAAAATTCAAAGCCGATTTTCCCAGGGCGTATAAAGTGGAATGGGAAGTTGCCGACGGTATTTATGAAGTGGAGTTCGACATAAAATTCAGGGATTATACGGCTTACTATGACGCCAAAGGTAATTTGCTGATGACGGAAGAAGAAATTTACCGTTCGGAATTGCCTGCCATCGTCAAAAATGCTGCCGAAACAAAATATCCCAAATACAGCTTTGAGGATATTGACAGGATTCGTCGAGGCACGGAAGTCTTTTACGAAATAGAAATGGAACTTCGAGATGCCGAAGTAAAATTGCTGATAAAATCCGACGGTACGGTACTGGAAGAAAGAATCGACTAACCGGTTGATCCGCGAATTGAAACAAAACCACGAATTGCACGAATTGCACCAAAAATAATTCGTGCAATTCGTAATAATTCGTGCAATTCGTGGTTATCACTCAAAAGACCAGCTCAACCCGCCGGGATTGGACGTTGTAAGCGTATATGTACGAACACCATCTTTTTCGGTTGCAATCACATATAAAATATTCCAGCCTCTTACAAGAAACGCATTATATACAAACTTGTTGCCGCTTTCCGTATCTGTATACGAACCTGTTGCCGTAAAATTTCTATCAGCATAGGTATATTCGATGTCACAG
>JAISDB010000008.1 GCA_031265155.1 Prevotellaceae bacterium
AAACTCAATAATATCATGCTTAAAAAAGCAAATAAATATTTTTTCTTCATATTTTTATTTTTAAGAATTAAATAATTTCTACTCTTTTCGGTTTTCGAATACCCGTCCCGCTCTTTTGTTTAAAGTGGCTTTGCAGGAATATCGCTGCCATCGATTGCCCTAAACTCAAATTCTATTTGAAATACGCACATAAAAAAAGCGCGGACAAACTCTAAATTTATCTGCTTATTGAGGTCTTAGACTACCTAAACTGCCAAATAATAATATGAGTAAATGCCCACGCCGGAAACGACGTGAGCGACTAGCATTACCCATGGCAGTTTTTTGAAATTGTCTAAGTTTCAATAAGCCCAAGATTCAGCTAAACGCTTTTTCCAATAAATACTACAATGTGCGTACTGTTTGCATTATTTCACTCCATAAGCATACAATATTTACATTATCAACTGCAAAGTTATAACATTATTTGACAATAATGAAAAATCTGTGCAATATTTTTGAGAAACAAAAATTTTCACGGAAATATTATATATTTTCTTAACTTTGCAAAAATATATAAAATATAAAGATAAAAATTATTGTGAAACCCAATAAAACATCATGAAGATAGCGATAGCAGGAACAGGTTATGTGGGGCTGGTTACCGGAAGCTGTTTTGCCGAAATGGGAATAGATGTTACATGTATCGATTTGAACAGCAAAAAGATAGAAAATCTCAAAAAGGGCATTACTCCGATATTTGAACCCGGACTGGACGAGATTGTCGAACGAAACATCAGCGCGGGACGATTACATTTCGGCACATCGCTTGCTGACTGCATAAACGACGTCGACGCGCTGTTTATTGCTGTCGGCACGCCGCCGAACGAAGATGGAAGCGCTGATTTGCAATATGTTCTGGACGTTGCAAAAATAACGGGACAGAATATAGAAAAATATATTCTGGTTGTAACTAAAAGCACCGTTCCTGTGGGAACATCGCAAAAAGTACAGCAGACAATTGCTGCCGAACTGAAGTTTCGCAATAAAAATATTGAATTTGACGTTGCATCCAATCCCGAATTTCTGAAAGAAGGCGATGCGGTTAACGATTTTTTAAAACCCGACAGAATTGTGGTTGGTATAAACTCCGAACGTGCAAAAAAAATTATGACTGAACTGTACAATCCGTTCATGATAAATAATTTCCGCATGATCTTCATGGACGTAGCATCGGCAGAAATGACAAAATATGCGGCAAATTCAATGCTTGCGACACGTATAAGCTTTATGAACGACATTGCAAATCTTTGCGATTTGCTCGGCGCAAATGTAAATATGGTTCGGCAGGGCATCGGCGCCGATGTACGCATCGGTTCAAAATTTCTGTATTCAGGTTGCGGATACGGAGGCTCCTGTTTCCCGAAAGATATAAAAGCGCTCATACAAACGGCAAAAGAAAAAGGACATGACATGCAGATATTAAATGCGGTTGAGTCTGTAAACAGTGAACAAAAGAAAATAGTATTTAAAAAACTCGAAAAACATTTTAACGGCAATTTGGAAGGAAAAACGATTGCTGTTTGGGGATTATCGTTCAAGCCTCAAACCGACGATATAAGAGAAGCTCCATCATTGCAAACCATCGGGATGCTAATTGGAGCAAAATGCAAAGTCAATGTATATGATTCTGTTGCCATGCAAGAAGTTAAATGTATTTTTGGCGACAAAATAAATTATGCTTCAAATATGATTGATGCAACAAAAAATGCAGATGCCCTTTTGCTCATAACCGAGTGGAAAGAGTTTCGCCTTCCCGACTGGGAACAAATAAAATCGCAAATGAAAACACGCGTAATTATCGATGGGCGAAATATTTACAACCGTAAACAGCTTACAGAAATGGGATTCGCATACTACGGAATCGGACAATAAACAAATATAATATTAACTCCAAAAAAACAAAGAAAATGAAAAAAACAGTATTGATTATCATTGCTTTAACCTGCCTGCAATTTATGGCGTGCAATAGCAAAGTCGAAAAATTAAGCAAACAGGCCGACACGGCAATAAACCAGGTTCTCGACAGTTACAACTGTGTCGGACTTGCCGTTGCTGTTGTCAGCGAAAACAAAATTGCATATTCAAATGAATTTGGATTGAAAAATATCGAAACACGGGAAAAAATCAGCAAAGACGATTTGTTTCGTATCGCATCAATCTCAAAAACATTCACATCTGCAGCAATAATGCAACTGTGCGAACAGGGAAAATTTAATCTCAATGACGACATTGGCGATGCTCTCGGCTACAGCGTTCGCAATCCGAATTTTCCGAATGTAAAAATCACATACGGAATGTTGCTTTCGCACACATCAAGTTTAAGCGACGCCGAAGGCTATTTTGATTATGACATTCTCAAGCCCGAAACGAATCCGAACTATGAAAACGCTTACTGGAATTACGCTCCGGGCGAAAAATACAATTACTGCAATCTCGGATTTAATTTGCTCGGCGCGCTTGTTGAAATTCATTCGGGATTAAGGTTTGACGTATATATTCGTCAAAACCTGCTCATTCCGCTTGGAATAACAGATGCGGGTTTCAACATTGATTCACTGGAAAACTCCAAATTTGTAAAAATATATACTCGTCAGGATTCTGTTTGGATTGAATCGGCAGATGCCTATAAAAGCCGTTCCGCTGAAATGGAAAATTACACGCTCGGCAAAAATACAGTACTGTTTTCGCCAACCGGAGGAATGAAAATATCCGCAGTAAATCTGGCAAAGTGGATGCTTTGCAGAATGAATTACGGAAGTCTTAATAACGTGAAAATCATAGATGAAGAAACATCAAAACTGATGTTTACGCCTGTCGAGCCGACCAACGGAACAAGTTCGTACGGATTGGGGATTATGGTTTCCAAAGACCTGATTGAAGGCGATACGCTTACAGGGCACACAGGCAGCGCTTACGGACTTACAAGCGCGATGTTTTTTAATCCTGCTGAAAAATTCGGCGTTGTAATGATAACAAACGGAAGCTCGCCCAAAAACGGTCAGGATAAAATAATACCGGATGTTATAAATGCAATGTATAAAGTATTTCACAATAAATAACAATACACATAAGCACGTAAAATACAGTGTTTTATGCAAGATAAAATACGCTTTTCAATCGTAGTTCCCGTTTTGAACCGTCCTCAGGAAATCAAAGAATTTCTGGACTCGCTGGCTCAACAGACTGATCGCGATTTTGAAGTTATAATAATGGAAGGCGATTCAATACAGCCATGCGATGAAATCTGTAAAGAATATTCAAAAGCTCTTAATATAAAACACATTAAAAATCAAATATTAAGCCGCAGTATCAGACGTAATTCGGGAATTGAAGCGGCATCGGGGAACTACGTAATACTTTTTGATTCCGACTGTATTTTGCCTCCGCAATATATCCGGACCGTAAGAAAGCAACTCAGTGAAAATTATGCCGACTGCTTCGGTGGCACCGACAATGCAGACAAATCATTCAGTAGGCTTCAAAAAGCGGTAAACTGTTCGATGACATCATTTTTCACAACAGGCGGTATCAGAGGCAGTACTGGCAAAAGCAAAAATTTTCTTCCTCGAGCTTTTAACATGGGATTTTCAAAAGAAGTATATAAAAAAGTCGGAGGCTATAATGACATTATAGGCGAAGATGTCGATTTGAGTATGAGAATAAAAGAAGCCGGCTATTCGGTGCAGCTGATAAAAGAGGCGTTTGTGTATCATAAACGCAGGCTGACATTAAAAAAATTCTACAGGCAGACATATACTTTTGGTCGTGCGCGCATTGTTCTTGGCAGGCTGCATAAAGGTTCGCTAAAAATACTGCATCTGCTGCCGACATTCTTTACATTGGGTAATATTTTTCTTGTTGTAGCAAGTATTGTCTTCTGCAGCGCATGGTTTTTGCTTCCCATAGCGGCTTATGCAATCACAATTTTCGCTGACTCCATGATAAAAACAAAAAAAATATCAGTGTCTTTGCTTGCAATATTGACAGCTTACATTCAGCTTTTCGGCTATGGAGCAGGATTCTTAGATGAATGGGCAACTCACAGAGCATCAAAAAAATCAGCGGAAAAAATGTACAGGCAATAAAAACCGGTAAAATATAAATCAAATTTGCGGCACTGCTAACTAAGTATACATTTGTGTCTTTGCAAACAAAATAATAAAGATATGAATTGTCCAAAATGTATGTGTGATAAGAATGTAAATTTTCGACACTTAGCTCTCCGTTTACCTAAAAAATGTTGGTTATCAATGCAACTGTCGATATTATTAAAATGCTCATATATATACTATTGTACTATACTGAATAATATGAGCAAAGATAGGAGAATGAGATACTATACACAAAAAATCTAAAAAAATGTTGTTTTCTTATCGTTAATATCCGAAAAAGTAATTATTTTTACCGTTTAGTAGGAAATCATTTTGTTTTTTATCGCCATATCTTATTGAAAATCAATATAGATACCTGATTCAGGAAAAATTGTGTTTTTCTTTTATAAATTTCATGGAATTTTTATCTTGCCTGTGTGTAATTTACATAAATTCATGTATATTTGTATCATTAAAAAATAAACATAATTCCACAGATATAATGAAAAAAATGACTTTACTCATGTTTGTTTTCATGATTATAACCGGTTATGCACAAGAAAGAATTTCGCGGGAACAATTGATTGACGATTGTAATACATACTTGCAATATCTTGAAGAAACACATCCTGATCCATATACCCGTTTTGGCGGGCTGATTGAGTTTAAACGCGCTGCACAGGATTTGCGCAACAGCATTGCGGAAACGACTACTGTTGAGCAATTCCATCGGTTGCTGTCCTCTTTTGCCGTTGTTTTGGCTGACGGACATACCACAATTAACCCGTTAGAAAATAATAAAAAGGAAAACGTGGAGGATCCAAGCGGTTTTTACCCGTACAATTGAAAACGGCTGCCGATGGTCTTTTTATTTCGCAAACGACAACCGCATACCGGCGATATAGAGGAGCAAAAGTTATAGCCATCAACGGTTTATCCGTGGATGAGATACTGGAGAAAGCAGGAAAAGTGTCGCCGGTAGAAAACAAGTATGGCGCATATCAAACTTTATGCCGGTTGATTACTGAAAATAAAAGTGTCGCTTTGCTGTTCGATTCTCTCGGTAGAAGTATCCGTTTTTCGCTTCAAACGGTAGATGGCAGTTTACATGAGGTAGATATGGCTTGGTTGAAAAACCCGGAATGGACGGCTTTTCGTTCAAAATTGAAATTCAAGAATGAGAATCCTTTGCTCCATGGGCAATTGATTGAGAAAGGAAAGAAAACGGTGGGATATTTCGCATGGAATTCGATGTCGGCGCGTGAAATGCTGGAGGAAGTAGCGCAGAATCCTGACCCTCAATATCTGGAAATGAATTTGAATGCCATGTACACTTATACCCTGAAAACTCTGCGTCCGAAAGATGATAAGACGGCTATTCGGGAGGTTCCATCATTATATGCCACATTCACTGATCTGTTGAAAACGATGAAATCCAAGAAAACAGAAGACCTGATTATTGATTTGCGCGAAAACGGCGGCGGGATGACGCCCTTGTGCCGTCCCCTGCTGTACATGCTTTATGGGGACAAATACCTGAATTTCGAATCGAAGGCTGAATACAACAGGAGATTATCCCCATTGATGTTGCAAAAATGGGGATTGGATTCCATTGCTCAATACAATAGAGGAAGTAGCACACATTATCGTTTGGGCGATTTTACATTCGGATATTTTTTGGGGTCACATGATACGCGTTCTATAGAGGAAAAACGCAAAGATATGTCGCTTATCAGTTATTTCAACAATATCGGTTCCGAATATACAAAAAACTTGAATGGCAAACCGCTGTACGAGCCTCGTGTCGTAGTTTTGACTTCGCCGAAGACGTTCAGTGCAGCTTACCATTTCATCTATTTCCTTACGCAAATTGGTGATGCCCTGGTTGTTGGTGTTCCCTCTCGACAAGCAGGAAACACTTTTATGGAATCAACGCAATTCGAGTTGCCAAATACTCATGTTACCGGCAGCATATCCAATTCTATGCAGGTGTTTTTTCCCGACAATCCCGCCAAAGGAAAAACTTTTATGCCCGACTATCCCATGAATTGGAATGATTATGCCAAATATGATTTTGACGAAAATGCCGAGATATTGTATGTGCTGGATATGTTGGATTAATGTCTGTTGAATGCGTATTCGCACCTTTACTTTGCGCACAATTTCTGCTTTACGATTGCTTTTCAAACTGCTACCTGGGCGGAAAGCGATTTTTCAATGAAGAGGTTTACAAAAGAAGATTTGTCAATGAGCGAGCTTTTGCCCGGTTGGACAGTTTTAGAACGCTTTTAGTCCGATTTGACAAATTAGATGAATTGTGGCTGAGTTAGCATAATTTAGCGTTCACATTGATGTTGTTAAAAGTTTAAATGAATTTAACATAAAAATAGCAAAATGTAAAATAAAATATTGAAAATTAAATACATAAAATAGCGTTTGCTATAATTTTTGCTTCAGAAACTTAGACAATTTTAAAAATAAATATTCCGATGAATATTCTGTTAGATATGAAAATACATTTTTGAAATATTTTATGACAATATATCAAAATCTTATCTTATTTCGTTACTCGTTGATACTTACGATATAAAGATCTTACTTTAGCGGTAAAGAATTTTCACACAAGAATTGTTGTTTTTAGAAAATTGTTATATTTTTGCACATGTTTAAGCGTTCTGCGTAAGCGTACGACAGCGAGATAGGCAAAGTGCTGAAAAATAAGACAATGCGATTATCCAACGAACGGTTTGGCGTCAGACTGGGTGTCGGCTCGCGGGCAGGTTAGTGAAAATTTGAAACATAATAAGAATTAAAAATAAGAAGAAATGAAAAAAATTGCTTTAAATATCACAGTTTGGGGTTTGTTTGCAACTCTTCTTTGTACGGGTTGTGACAAAGAGGAAATCACAAAATTATCTTATATTCAAGGATTAACGATGGACAATTATCCACGTGTTGATGGCTCGACTTCAACAGAGCCGCTGAATTATATTATTGCTGCCAAATTATTGGGATTGGAATATGAGTGGATCATAAATACGGTAAGATTTAAAAATCCTTTTGAACTTCCTGATGATTTTAGAAATAAATTTCAATGCAGTCAAACGCATAATGCGATTATTAATTTAATTGATAATCAGACAGATTTAATTATTGTTGCAAGAAAAATGTCGGCAGACGAAAAGCAATACGCTAATAATGCGGATGTCTCATTAATCGAAACGCCCATTGCTCTTGACGCGCTTGACTTTATACTTAACTCTCGAAATTCGGTTAATTCTTTGTCAGTTGAACAACTACAAAATATTTATTTGGGAAATATTACCAATTGGAATGAAGTTGGCGGCACAAATGAAGAAATAATACCATTTATCAGAAATGCCAATTCGGGCAGTCAGGAAATGATGAACGAAATTGTAATGAATAATGTTGGTATGCCCGATTGGACGGTGTCGTATTCCGACGAATTAACACTTTTTTCTATGGATATAGTTTATTTGGAAATTATGGCACATACCAACGGAATATGTTTTACTCCACATTATTATAAAGAATATATGGTTCCCGACATCGGATTAGACTATGTTAAAACTCTTGCTGTCAATGGAATTATGCCGAATAAAAATTCGATAAAAAATAAGACTTACCCATTTGTTGCCAATGTTTACGTTTCCATTCGTAGCGACTTGGACTCAAATTCTATGGCTTATAAACTTTATGAACTGCTGCAGTCAAAATCCGGCAAAGAAGTTATAGCGGAAAGTGGATATGTACCTTATTAAGAATCGAAATCTTTGGAAAATACCATTTACAGACAAACAAATACCTGCCAAACAAGCTGTTTGGAATCAGGCAGAGGGTGTGCTCATTCTACAGCTTTGTGGAAATTTGCAGTTGTATCTCCCGCCCGAGCTTTTGTGAAACCGCACTTTGTCAGTGCGGAGTCTTTCGCTGCGTCGAGTTTATAAAACACAGGATGCAATACAGTTTATCTTGTTTTGCTTTTAGCCTCTCTGTAAATTCAAGTAACCAATGCAACTGCTTTGTAAAACCTATCTATTGGTGCGTCAAAGTTAAGTAATTTCCTTGTCCGTTTGTTAATTTTGATTTGAAAAGATTTGATATCATCATCACTAATATTATTAAAACGTTGTTTTTTAGGAATATACTGCCTCACGGTATATCAAAAAAAGATTGTCATATAACAATCCTCCTTTGACATACCTACCGGTCAGTCAAATTTATCCCTGACGGGTTGTTCCTCAGCATTGCCCGTTTCCATTTCAATTTGACAGAATAAAGATATATCGTTGCTTTTGAACGGCAATAAATCAGTAAAATTTTTAGCCTGATTTTTGACATGTTGGACACATATCCTCATAAACAGTCTGAAAGTTGACCTATAAGCCTGTTTTTCCTTTTCTGTTACTTTTGCCTCAAGGCAAAAGTAACAGAAAAAACATCTTTATTATCTTCTATCTCTGAAAAATATACTTTTTAAGGAGTAACTATTTAAACCGTTACCTGAGAATATTGTATCCGGCTAAACCCGACAATAAAAAATGATTACATTTGTTACTTTTACAATAATACAAAAGCAACAAATATAATCATCATTCTTATAATAAACCGCTCACAGAGAATGACTATATAAGAGTCATTCCTCCGTCGATTACGATATGCTGTCCTGTTACATAGCTTGAAAGGTCGCTTGACAGATACAATACCGTTCCCGAAACTTCTCCTTTCCTTCCCGGTCGGCTCATAGGACACGCAGCATTGTAAAAATCAAGAAACTCGGTTGACTTGAAAAGCGAATTTTCAGTCATTTCCGACTCAAAAAGACCCGGACATATCGTGTTTACCGTAATGTTGTATTTTCCATACGAACAAGCCATGCCTAACGTTAGTCCCAATACGGCTGCTTTCGACGAATTGTAACCGTGACGTATGAATGTCTCCGATTTGTCGGCTACGAGTGAATTGATAGAACTGACATTTACAATTTTCCCGTAATTCTGCTTTATCATGTGCGGAACAACATATTTCGACATTAAGAAAATACCTTTTACATTTGTATCGAACGACTTGTCCCAGTCTTCACAGGATAATTGATGCACGCCTCCGCGTACCGCCACGCCGGCATTATTCAGCAAAATATCTATTCTGCCGAATTTTGAAGCAATCTGCTCTATTGCCGATTTAACCTGCTCTTCACAGGTAACATCGCAGCTCACAGCCAAAACTTCAACTCCGAACGCGCTTAATTCTTCTGCCAGTTTATCCAGTTTTTCCTTGCGTCTTGCCAATATGGCTACATTTGCGCCTGCCTGCGCATAGGATTTTGCAGCATCAGCGCCTAAACCGCTTGATGCGCCCGTAACAACAGCTACTTTTTCTTTTAAGTTTATCATGTATGATTATTGATTATAGTTATCTGATTTACAGAATAAAAAATGCTACCGACACATTGAATTTGTTATTTTTCCATTTTATATCAGAAACATCGGAAATATTTTTGAGCGCCCAGTTATAATTTGCGCTTACCTGAAATCCCAAAAATTCCACACCGGCGCCAACACGTACGCCCCAGTCGGTTTTTTTAATTTCATTCTTTGAAACATTGTTTCTGTCGATGGCATAACCGAAATATGCGCCGCACGACACATAAGGATTGACTACAAGCAAATCAAACTTATACAGAAGACTTACCGGAACCTGAAAATAGGAAACCTTGTGCTTTTTCTTCAAATTCTGCTGGTTATTAACGCTATAGCCACTAATAGTATTATTCTGTGTGGAATAAAGAACTTCGGGCTGCAAATACAGATTGCCGGCCAGGTGCATCTGTGCAACTGCGCCTAAATTCCATGATGTCGATTTATCTTTTTTCAATTGGCTTCCCATACTGCCGCCTATGTCAAAATTTTCAAAATCCCAGCCTCCTTTTATGCCGAGCTTGAACTGTGCCTTTGCTTCTAATGAAACAGCCAGTATCAGTAATAAGAAAATAAATTTTTTCATAATACAAAATTTAGTTATTAATATTTTAAAATCGCACAAATGTAATGATTTTTCCATAATACGAGGGGTTATTATTAATGATTTAAATATATATCACAAATATTAATGATTTTTTAAAATTAAAAGAAAGAAACAGGCATACCTGATTTAACATTAATGCGGTTCAGTTATGAATATATTATGTTTTTTCAGACAGCGAATTGCAGAATTTTCAGCAGCGCCTTGAACCAAAGGATGAAAGCCTTTAATAATCCGGCACGGCGGCAAGCGTGCGCCACATTAATGTATAAAATGCAAATCAAATAAAGTCGAAGTCCTGAGATGATTTTTCATCACTCTTGTCATGATGCGGGAGCAGGTTGTATACATAATCCTTATAACAAGCTTTATCCGTAACGAGCGATTAAATATATTTCCATACATTTGCATAAGCAAACATAAAAAGATACAATATGAATATCATGCGTAAATCCGTTCCTGTTCTTCATTTGCACTGTGCGGCGTGCGCCAAATCGGTAGAAGATACCATCCGAAACTTGCAGGGCGTAACGAGCGTTGCCGTAAACATCGCATCGTCTGTTGCGATTATAGAATACATGCCCGAAGCCGTATCCTTGTCGCATATTCGTGAAGCTGTGCGTGCAAAAGGCTATGATTTACTGACGGACGCAAGCGACAGTTCCGATACGGTCGAAAAAATAAAGGCAGACGAATACCGTGAACTCAAAAAACGTACTGCCGGAGCGATTGTATTGTCGCTGCCGACGGTTATCATAAGCATGTTTTTTATGAATTTTTCTTTATCCGGCATGCTTGTGTGGATTCTTGCAACGCCTGTTGTCTTCTGGCTGGGAAGCGGCTTTTTTGTCCGTGCGGCAAAACAGTTGCGGCATGGCTTGGCAAGCATGGATACGCTGGTTGCATTAAGTACGGGCATTGCCTATCTGTTCAGCGTTTTCAACATCCTGTTTCCTGATTTCTGGTTAGACAGAGGCATTCAGCCGCATGTTTATTTTGAAACGGCAAGCGTAATTATCGCATTCATATTACTGGGACGCTGTCTGGAAGAAAAAGCGAAAGGGCGCGCTTCATCATCAATAAAGAAACTTACAGGTTTGCAACCCAAAACGGTTACATTAGTACAGTCAAACGGACGATCCGTACAAATCGGCGTGGAGCAGGTAGTTGCCGGCGATATCGTTTTGGTAAAGCCCGGTGAAAAAATAGCGGTTGACGGCACGGTAACGGAAGGATATTCGTATATTGATGAAAGCATGCTGAGCGGAGAACCTGTTCCCGTGCCGAAGCAAGAGAAAGACAAAGTATATGCGGGAACGATTAATCAAAAGGGAAGTTTTCGCTTCAAAGCCGAAAAGACAGGTGCCGAAACACTGCTTGCCGGTATTATCCGTATGGTGCAGGATGCGCAGGGCAGTAAGGCTCCTATACAGAAACACGTGGATAAAATTGCGGGAATTTTTGTGCCTGTAGTAATCAGCATTGCTTTTGCATCCTTTGCGGCGTGGCTGCTTTTCGGAGGAACAGATGGCATTACACATGGACTTTTGGCTTTGGTTACCGTGCTGATTATAGCTTGTCCGTGCGCGCTGGGACTGGCAACTCCAACGGCAATCATGGTAGGCATAGGCAAAGCCGCAGAACACGGTATCTTGATAAAAGATGCCGAAAGCCTCGAAACGGCAAAAAAAATAAATGCAGTAGTACTCGACAAGACAGGTACTGTGACCGAAGGCAAGCCGGCAGTAACAGACGTGTTGTGGGCTAATGGCGATAACCGTCAATCGTCTGTTTTGCACAGCCTTGAAATACAGTCCGAACATCCGCTGGCAGAAGCTATCGTGCAATATTTTGATGGCGAATACGAGCGTAAGGTTACCGGCTTTGAAAGCATTTACGGCAAGGGAATCAAAGGAATGGTTGACGGGCGAACATATTTTGCGGGAAATATCCGATTGCTTGCCGAAAATCATATCAATACGGACGAACAGCTTGCTACCGCCGCAAAGGCGTTTGCCATGCAAGCGAAAACAGTGGTTTGGTTTGCCGATGAAAAAAACGCACTCGCGCTGATTGTTATTAGCGATAAAATGAAAGAGTCTTCACGTAGCGCCATTAAAAAATTGCATGACGAAGGCATTGTCGTTTACATGCTCACAGGAGACAACAGCGCTACGGCAAAAGAAATAGCCGCAGCAGCAGGTATTGACGATTTTCGAGCCGAAGCGCTGCCACAGCAAAAAGCTGATTTTATACGGCAGCTACAAAATCAGGGCAAGGTAACTGCCATGGCGGGCGATGGAATCAACGACAGCGCCGCCCTTGCGCAAGCTGACGTAAGTATTGCAATGGGAAAGGGCAGCGATATTGCTATGGATGTTGCTAAAATGACTATTGTATCGTCAGACCTGTCCAAAATTCCAGTGGCGATACATATTTCAAGGCAAACGGTAACGGTAATTAGGCAGAATTTATTTTGGGCATTTGTTTACAATCTTATAGGTATTCCTGTTGCCGCAGGATTACTTTACGCTTTTAACGGTTTCCTGCTTAGTCCAATGATTGCCGGAGGCGCAATGGCATTGAGCAGCGTAAGCGTAGTGTGCAACAGCCTGAGGCTGCGATGGATAAAATAAGCCGGATATTCTTTTATCTTTTGTTTTTTATATGATACTGTTATAAAACAAAGTCAATTATGCAAACAGCCTGTTATTTAACCGTAAAGCAATAAGGTAAAATATTAAAAAATCGGGCATTGCTAATTAAGTATATATAAAGTATTATTTCGACAGTGCATTAATAAAAGGACGGACAATTTCAACATTTCTACTTTCTTTGATTAGCATTTTGCCTTTCTTCGCACTCTTGCCAAAAAGTGTCTGAACAGGCTGTTATATCCCTCAACAGTAAATGTTTCCGCTTTCGTTTGAATATGCTTTTCCTTCGGAATAATGCTTTCGTATGCTTTCCAATAATCACTTGCCATATACTCCATTTCATGTCGCCTTATTGTTTCCCGGAACTTTTCTGCTGCTTGACTGCCTCTGTCGCCAATAACGAAATTGATGAATCTTTTCCCGTAGCTGTCAACAGCAATCTTTGCATTTATATCGTTGTTTCCCTTTGGTAAAGCTTGACTTTACTTTCTTATCAAACATACATTTCTGACAATTCATTTCTCTATTATTTTGTTTGCAATGATACATTTGTATTTTTAATTAGCAATGCCTTATATGCTTTTATCTCTGAAAAATATACTTTTAAGAAACGACTAAATATTCATTAAAATCCTGTTTTGCTACAAAACGATAAGGCAGCATAGCATCTTCTCCGGCATAGTCGATGCCAATGCGAGGTGCAGAAATAATATTTTCGGGCGAAACGGTTATTCCCCTGTCTTCAATCCATACCGTGTCGCCAAAAAGCGAAGTGCCGGTGAGCGTAAAGTGCAAGCCAAGCGCTTTCGACAGTATTCCGGGACCGGCAAGCAAACCGTCTGTAAGTTTTTTCCTGCCTGTACGTTTCAGCATCGTTTCCGTTCCGCTTAATGCAACAGCGCCACGGATCAAGACCGCATGAGGAATATTTTTTACGTTTGTAACCACATTGAAAAGCGAATACATTCCGTAGCACAGGTAAATGTAAGCATGTCCGCCTTCATAAAACATAACTTCCGTGCGTTTTGTACGGCGTCCGCCGTATGCGTGCGATGCCTTATCGTTAATGCCTGCGTATGCTTCGGTTTCCACGATGATGGCTTCGGCGTGTTTTCCGTCAATATTTGTACAAAGCGCCTTCCCAAGCAGTTCCCTGCTTATCTGTACAACATCATCGCGAGTATAAAATGACAAATCCAGTTTCATTAAAATGCTTTTATAAAACAAATGTAATGATTTTTAGAAGATACTGTATAAAAAATCTCATTTTTATTTTAAAAAAGATCTCTTAAGAGACTAAAAATAAACAACCTGTAACAGTTAATTATTAGAATTAATGTAAATTAAATTTTATATTTCACGTGCGTGAGCGTACCTTTGCAGTATGAAATATACAGATTATCAAAACAACGAAAAGAATTTTCGCTCTCTGACAGGTTTTTCCCGCGAACAGAGGCTGGGCGCTGCTTCCCTATTTTGAGGAAGCCCATAACGGCTATTTGACGGATTATGCCATGGACGGCGAAGTTTTACCATATACAGGAACAGCCCGCTTCCTACAGTTGCAGACCGCCTGTTCTTCATATTGGTTTACTTAAAAAACAATCCGCTTCAAGAATATCATGCCGCAAGCTTTGGCATGGATCAAAAACATTACAACAGTTTGCATCATATTCTTGAACAATGCCTCTGCAATGCGGATGTAATGCCGGCAGAAACACAGAAAGAATTTTCGAGCCTGCTCAAAGATATGCCTTCGGAAGAGGGACTTCCGATTTTGTTGCACGACGGGACGGAACGGGAGATTCCCCGTCCGGTCGACCGGGATGAGCAGCAGGAAAATTACAGCGAAAAGAAAAAGAAACACACTGTCAAAAATGCAGTTATTATTACGGACTGCTGTTTGATTCTTTATGTCGGTCCAAGTGTATGCGGGAAGACGCATGACAAAAAAATAACCGATACCTTCCATACTTTTTCTTCCCCCTAGGATACCGGGTATCAGGGATACAGACCGGAAGGAATTGTTATTTTTCAGCCGATAAAAAAACCTCGTGGCGAAGAGCTTACCACAGAAGAAAAAGAATACAACAGGAAAATTTCCTCTTTCGGAGTAAGGGTAGAGCATGCCATCGGAAGCGTCAAACACATGAGAATCGTCAAAGATGAGTGCTGGCTGGGAACCGATAATTTCGTTCTACGAATTTTTAGAACTTGTGCTGCCATACACAACTTTAGAATTAAAAGCAATCCGTGGAATTACGAAAACTAATTTACATAAACTCTATTACATATGTTTTGTAACATTTTATGCTAACAGGTAAAAAAAATGCCTTTTCTGTGGGTCAAAAATCATCAAGAAAAATGGACATCATAAAGGAGTTCAACGTTACAAATGTTATTTGTGCGGTCTTCAGTTTATAGACAATCGGCGATTGAATCCCGTCGAGATTTGGACGTTCTATGCAGAAGACAAGCAGACATATGCACAATTAGCACGACATTATTGCTGTTCCGCCAAAACCATTGAACGCAGCATTGACAGGGTACGTATTGATACCGAAAAGACGTTTAACAGCGTAGCCAATGTACTGATAGATACCATTTATTTTGGTCAGTCGTTCGGCGTAATGGAGTTCAGGGATAGTCTGATCAATAAGATTTTGTACAGGCAGTATGTTAAATACGAAACGAATGCTTTATATTTTTCCGGCATAGCCGAAATCAGACATAGAGGAATTCATATTCAGTCAATTATATGTGACGGACGAAAGGGACTGTTCGGGTTATTTGGATATATTCCCATGCAAGTGTGTCAGTTTCATCAGGTATGTATAGTGGTTCGATATTTAACTCGCAAACTACAGACGGATTCGGCTAAAGAACTTAAATCATTGACGCTAAGGATTACAAAACTTTCCAAATCGGAATTTACGGAGAAATTAGAAGCGTGGCATCCGAAGTGGAGGAATCACCCTGATCAGCGTAACGTATCGTCAACTGCAGGGAAAAGTTTTTATACGCGTAAACGATTGAGAAGTGCATATTTGAGTTTCAAAAGAAATCTGCCCGTACTGTTCACTTTTGATGATTACGGGGAGTTGATGATCCCCACCACCACAAATGCTTTGGATGGCTGTTTTTCCGATCTAAAGAATAAGTTGCGCAATCAACGGTTTGTTCAAACAACGGAAAATGAAGTTTATTGATGGTTTTTTAAGGCATAATGTTCTCTGAAAATATCAAAAGGATCATCCGGACGGATAATCCTTTTTCTTGACTTTTTCGTCGAACATCAAACGTATCCCTGACAGGTTGCTCTCCTGCAGAGCTTGTTTCCGTTTCCGTTTGACTGTGCAAAGGTACGGTAACTTGATATCAATCGTACAATGTATGAAAAATAAAAAACATCATTTTTGTCCATTACGCCGAAAAACAATAGATTTCCTGACAGGTCATTTTGTTGATGTGGAATTTTGGGATGCAAAAAAAGAGCGTGCAAAAGAAGGCTTTAATAAAAACAATCAGACTGCATCGGATAGAAACAGAACCATCGATGAGTCTCGCCCTGATCATATTTAATATTAAATTTTTATGTTTAACTTCAAAATGATACTTCCTGGAATACGTCTCATAAAACTCTCTATCATAGCATTGTCGGTATATGTAATTTCACGCCAGCGCTTGTCGGAAGTATGAAGCATGTCGTTTCCGAGCAGTTGCAGTTCGTATTTTTTATTGGCGAAAGAATAGCGAATATCGGCATTCCAGTAGTAAAAATGCTGCATTATTTTGCGGGCGTCATTGTTTTCGCTGTCGAGGGATGTTGAGATGTAAAAACTGTTTTTACGAAACGATATTTTTCCCGAATATCGCTGTATGTCCTGCTTATTTGCAATGATTGCCCTGTAATAGTTTCGCGAAAAACGGGCTTTAAGTTCGAAATTGAATCCTTCCTTATAAGCGCTCGAAACGCCCAAATCGACAGCAGCCGAATATGTTTTGTTTTTTATTTCGCTGCCTGCATTGAAATACGAATATTCATTCTGCCTGTAATTTACGCTGATATTTGACGAAACCGGAGCAAATAAAAACTTTTTTGAAAACGATGAATTTATCCAAATACTGTATTTATTATCAGATGAAACGGTATGCGATTCGTTAAGCAATCCTGTTCGGTAATAGTCTTTTGCCGCTGTCAGTCCTGTTATGTCGTAGCGTCCGAAAATAAGAAACTGAGTATTGTAGAATTGATTCATATCGGAAAAAGTTGCCGAAACGGAATGACCTGTTGCAAAAAGCTTTTCAAAACGGCTGCCGCCTGCATAACTGTCGAAGCTGTTGATATACATTCCGGAAGCAAGGTCGGCTACGGATGTCATTGCTGTTGTTTTTCGATACGAAAGCGAAAGCCGGCGCATACTGTTCGGAATTATGGAAATTTCCAATTCCGGTTCGGCAATGATTTTGTTTTTGTCGTCCAGCGTTCCGGTAATATTATGGTAAAAAATCATGTTTCGCATGGTCAGACCCGCTTTAAACCTGAATAAGCCTTGATTTTTTGTAATATTTGCATTTAACGTTTGGTTGAAATATCTGAAGCAGGCATCATTCATAAAATAATCATCGGCAATCAGGTATTTACCGCCGACAGGACTGTTTTCACAGATAAACGACTCAAAATCACTGCGCACATAATTTGCTCCGAGCGCGACTTTTACGAAATACGCAGAATTAAATTTGTACTGATAAGACAAATCTGCGCTTGCCGTTTTCTGCCGCGTATTCGTTTGCTGCAACACATAAAACAAATCACCGTAAGCGCCGACAGCAAGCGGAAGCAAAAGCGAATCGGTCTGAAAGTCATATTCGATGGGCGTATTTTTGTAACCGAAATTTGCGTTTGCGATGATAACGTTTTCTTTGATTTTTTTGATTGCCGTAAAATTATGCGTGGTATTCAGCGATTCTCTTCTGTTCAGCGAAGATGTAAACAACTCAATATTGTCGATTTCGGCTGCCGATTTTGCAAGCGCATCTGTAATCACTCCCTGATACACGTAAGTTAATGTTTGAGCCGGACTGTACGACAGTTTCAAAAATCCGCTGCCTGTTTTATTGCGCTTTGTTCTTCGGGTAGATTTGTTGTAATGTTCGTCGCCGTTTGCATTGAAGTATGTATATTGGCTTTCGTCGGCATTTTTCAATTTCGACATATTGAAAAGCCCGTAAGTGTTTAGTTTGAGTTTTTCGTCGGGTTGAGCCGAAATATTCAATACTGCAAGTCCGTTGTCGCTGCTGTACGTGTTTGCATCGGCAGATGTCAGTATAGCCATGTCCGTTTCGTCAAATGTAAACGAAAAACTGTTTGAGCCTGTCGAAAATTCGTTCAGTCCGCCTTTCATTTTTATATAGTCGTCAAATTCCAAAAGGCTTTCGCTAAGGTTATTTCCCGACATTGTGAGCGATGCCATGAATTTAGGCATCAGACGTATTATGTTGTTTTTGGTATAAAATATGTCTTCAATGCCACCTGCAAGGCTGATGTTTCCGCTGATTTTTTCCCAGAAACTTTTATTTACCTTTACATTTATTGCGGTTTTTTCGTATGACTGAAATCCTTTCATAATATCATATTCGCTGTAATTGTTTACAACTTCGACCTTTTCGGCTATGTTTGCAGGCAGATTCTGCAAAGGAACCTGCGTATTGCCCGAAAACAAATCTCTGCCTTCAATCAGAATGGCATCCACATCTTTGCCCTGCGCCGTTACTTTTCCCGATTCGGTAACGTTAATACCCGGAAGCTTGCTCATCATCTCACCGAGCGTAACTTCCGAACCATCGGTATACGCAAGCGGATTGTAGCGAACGGTATCGCCGCTGAATTCGATTCCGCTGTAATTTGCCTTTACCTTTGCCGCTTCGAGAGTTGTAATTTCTTCTTCGAGTTTGAAATTGACATCAAGATTATTATTTCCAAAAACTCCTATTTTTGTCCGCTGCGTTGAATATCCCACGTAGCGCACTTCAATCCAATACTGTCCGTTTGATATTTGTGATAATTTGTATGCGCCGCTGTTATCGCTTGTGGCGTATTTTACGACAGACGAATCTTTTAACGACAGCAATAAAACTGTTGCCAAACCTGCAGGCTCGTTTTTTTCGTTTGTAATACGACCTTTTACGCTGTTGGTTTGAGCGAAACCACCCATGCAGCAAATAAAAAATGCTGCTGATAATAAAAATTTCCTCATGTCTTATTTTTGGATAAACCGGTTTATTTCACAATCTTTATTACTATACCGCCGCCATCACCGCTGTTCTGTTCCTGTTCCATGGCTTTCATGCGTTTTTCAACCATTTTATCAAATTCATCTTTGCTTATTTTTTTGCCTTTTGCCGGAACAGTAATTTCACAGCCGGCATCAATCAGTATTTCCTGTGCAACAATGTTAACATTGCCTGATGTAAATTCCAAAACAAGCCCGTCCAAGCCTGTGTAAAAAGGTCCGTCTTTTATCGGCAAGTTCGGACAAAACCATGCTGCAGCTTCTTTTTCCTGATCTTTCGATATTGCTTTTGTGCAGGTATAGCCCTGTATTTCCTTCACAGAATCGGTAATTTCCCATTTGCCGGCTTTCAGTTCGCTTTCTATCAAAAATCCCTTTCCAAAAAAATCTTTGTACGATGTTTCCTTGTTTGTATTGTGATTTTTGTATGTAACATCTTCCGGAGTTTTAATTTCTATGTTTATGCTGCCTTCAGAGCTTTTATTTTCGTTTTTTATCGGCTTAAAAACGCTCTCGCCATTATTGTAGCAAAGCATGTTTTGCACTGTGGAATTTTTCCTTATCTGTTCAATCATATTCTTGTCCAGTAAACCATCTGCCTGTATTTGCATTTTCGGCTGCGTTTCGTAAATTACCTGTAATGTTTGCGATTTCATTGTATTGAACGAACATGCGCAACACAGCGCTGTAATTAAAAATTTTGTTTTCATCATTTATTATTTTTCTGTTTTTTTCTCTTTTGTTTCAATAACAATTACTCCGTTTGAGGCTTGCAGTCCGTATTTTTTAACTGCTTCTTCATTTTTCAAAACATTTATTGAGCCGATTACTTTTGTATCTATTTTTGAAAATTCATTAAATGTCATTTCCCTGCCATCTACAATTACCAGCGGATGCGTATCCCAAAAATCATATTTATCGGAATCACAGTCGAAATTAAAGTTAAAATTCATTTTTTTCATCGAATCAATATTATACACTTTTGAAAACGTGAATAATGAATCCGGATTAAACTGTTTTATATCAAAATCCCAGGTCGTTAAAGAATCATTCCAATAGTTAAAACCGGAACTTTGGAATTTTAAAGAATCCAAACTTTGAAATTGTGCAAAATGAATATTTTTGAGCGAATCACTGAAGTTTTTTACGTCAATAAATATGCGTTTATTTTTTTTTGCAATGCTGTCTGAAGTATTCTTTTTGCCTTTTATGAAATAAAAATGTTCGTTTCCCGAAATGCTGTCGCAATCGTTATTTGATACCATATACGCATATCCGGAACTGTTTTGAGGCAACGTATAAGACTGCGCTGTTGTTTTGCCTTTGCCGGTTTTGGTTGTTATCATTACAACACCGTTTTTTTTATCGCCATCTTTTTTTATAACGTTTATGCTTTCTATCTCGTTTACGTCAATATCATCGATATTGTCAATTATTTCTTTCTCATCAACAATAATCAAGGCATCGCTGTTTAATATTTTCCTGTTTTTCTGTTTTGAGATCAAAATTTTATCGCTGCCGTTTTCATCCGAAATCATAATAACGGATATTGCTGTGTCTGATTCTACTGCAGAATCATCTGTTTGAGCCTGATTGAAAACTGTAACTGTAATCGAATCGGCGGCATTTTCATTCCTATTTATTTCGCTTTGCGCGATTAAATCGCTGATGCTGACAGATGCAATTTTTTCCAGTTCATTTTTCATCTGAGGACTTGCAAATGCTGTTGCAACAAGGGCAAGCATTGGCAATACATATAAGTATTTCAACCTTGAGTAAGGATTTGATTTGTTTTTTGACATCATTTTTATGCGTTTTTTGAGTTTGCATTTGTTAAAATTATTTGCCAGCGCAAAAAGCTTAGCGCCTACGGCTTTTTGTATCAGCAGCATTTGATACTGTTTCGTGTTTACGCCTTTTTTTATTACGGCTTCGTCGGCTTCGTATTCGTGAATGTTTTGCAGTTCGCGTTTAAACAGCCACACAACAGGATTAATCCATTGTATAATGCTGTAAATATGACAAATCAATAAATCTATCGAATGTCGTTTCATGATATGAGCCTTTTCGTGAATGATGATTTCATTTCCGTTTTCGTTAAAATCCTTTTCGGAAATTACTATGTATTTAAACCAGCTGAAAGGCGCAATGTGACTGTTGTGTACGATAAGCGTAATATTGTTTTCTACAGTTTGTTTTCTTCCGTTTTTTACGAGCAGGCAAAGCTTGATTACGGAATAAATATTGCGCATCGGCAAAAATGCTACGCCGGCAATATAAATCAGCAATATTGCGTGCAGCCATGTTACTGTTGCCGTTTCGGACTGTTGCATCACTTCGATGCTTGCAGCATTTGAATAATCAAATGCCGATTGCAGCATCAGTATCAGGTTTTCCGGCATTTCGGGCTGCTGTTCCATCGAAGATATTTCTATCAGCGGCAAAGTCATTGACAAAAATAAAATTCCCAGCAAGGCTGCGCGATTAAATTTGTGGAATGTTTCGTTGCTGAGCAAAAGTTTGTAGAATAAGTAAAATACCGACAGGCATATTCCCGATTTGATTATGTAAACTAACAGTGTTCCCATACTTTTGAAATTTTAATTAGGATTTTTGTACATTTTCTATTAATTTTCTCAATTCGTCGAGCGAAATTTTTTCTTCTTCGACAAACGACGAAACTATGTTAAGGTACGAATTGTTGAAATATTTGCTTACAATGTTTTTCAATGTTTCATTGTGAAATTCTTCTTCGCTTACTGCAGCAAAATATCTGTATGTATTTCCGAAAGTTTCATGCGAGAGAAAGCCTTTGTTTTCAAGTATTCGAACTATTGTCGAAATTGTGTTGAAATGCGGTCGCGGCTCATTGTAGAACGTCAGCAGTTCTTTTACGAATAAAGGACCCTGCTTCCAAAAAAAATTCATTATTTCTTCTTCCTTTGCTGTGAGTTTTCTCATAATAACCGTTTTTTATTTTTTTTTGCAAAGTAACTAACAATTTTAGTTTCAAAACTATTTTATTTAGTTAAATATTGTTAATCCTGATAAATTTAATTGTAAAAGACACAAAATAAATATCTTATAAGTATAATACATTACGCCGGGAATAATTTAAATTTTAAAATCGGAAAGATTATTTATTTATCAACGATAAAAAATTAAAGTTTTGATTAAATAATTTCTAAAAACACATGTTTTTTCTAAAAATAATGCTACTTTTGTGTTATTAAACAAATTAAAATAAGCAAACCAATGAGAATATAATTTCTTTCAGAAAAACCGGATCAATAGACAATGCCGCACTTATATGCGGCAGTTTATCAAATTTTTAAAAGAAATTATTATGCTTATTATACAAAATCTCACTTATATACATCCCGATAAGGAACTGTTGTTCAAAAATATAAATCTTACCGTCAACCGTCATGACAAAATCGCTTTAATTGGAAATAACGGCACAGGAAAATCGACTTTGCTTAAAATAGCTGCAGGGATTTTTGCTCCAACGGATGGACAGGTTTACACTGATAATTCGCTTTATTATCTTCCTCAAATATTCGGTCAATATAATCATCTGACTGTTGCGCAAGCCCTGAAAATAGAAAGTAAATTGCATGCTTTAAATGAAATTCTCGACGGAAACATGACAGAAGCCAACCTCGCTTTGCTCAACGACGACTGGACGATTGAAGAACGCTGCGCCGAAGCATTAAGATATTGGCAATTGGAAAATTTGGATTTGTCGCAAAAAATGGAAACTTTAAGCGGCGGACAAAAGACAAAAATATTTCTTGCAGGAATATTTATCCATCAGCCTGAACTTGTATTGCTTGACGAGCCAAGCAATCATTTGGATACATCTGCAAGAAAATTGCTGTACGATTTTATTCGATTCACTTCGAGCGCATTGCTGGTAGTAAGCCACGATCGTACACTGTTGAATCTGCTTGATTTGGTTTACGAATTGAGCAAATTCGGAATATCGGTTTATGGAGGAAATTATGATTTCTACGCAACACAGAAAGAAATTGAAAATCAAGCATTACTGCATAATGTCAAAAGCAAGGAAAAAGAATTGCACAAAGCCGGAGAAAAGGAACGGGAAACATTGGAGCGACAACAAAAGTTAAACGCCCGCGGGAAAAAACAGCATAAAAAAGAAGGAATGCCTAAAATAATGATGAACAAACTGAAAAATGATGCTCAAAAAACTACATCTCGACTGAAAGATGCGCATACTGAAAAAATAAACGTTATTTCGCAAGCATTAAACGAACTGAAAAACGAACTGTCCGACATCGACAGGATGAAATTAGATTTCGATAATTCCATGCTGCATAAAGGAAAAATATTGATTTGCGCAGACAATATAAATTTCGGATACGGCAACCGGTTGCTTTGGGAAGAATCATTGAGCTTTCGATTGTCAAGCGGCGAACGGATAGCCTTGAAAGGATTAAACGGTTCGGGTAAAACTACTTTGATAAAAATAATTTTAGGTGAAATCGAACCTGTTTCGGGCAAAATTTACAGAGCCGGCAGTCAGGCAATTTATATTGATCAGGATTATTCTCTCATAAGCAATCAATTTACTGTGTATGAGCAATCTCAACAATTTAATCGTGCAACATTGCAGGAACATGAAATAAAAACTCGACTCAACCGTTTTTTATTTGCCAAAGACGATTGGGAAAAACCTTGCGAAATATTGAGCGGCGGAGAAAAAATGCGATTGATGCTTTGTTGTCTTACATTAAATCATCGTCCGCCCGACATAATTATTTTAGACGAGCCAACGAACAATTTGGACATTCAAAATATAGAAATATTGATTAATGCAATCAGCGATTATCAAGGTACGTTAATTGTGGTGTCGCACGACGAATACTTTTTGAAAAAAATAAACGCAGAACGTGAAATTTGTCTGTGAACAAAAATAAATGAAAAATCAGACTCGCAATTAACACTAAAAATCTCTGTGCAATAAAAACTTTAAATAATTTTCAAATAAATTTACCTTGTTAGACTTTATATTGATTAAAGTATGATTACGTTGATTATCAATTAGCTAAAAGGTAAAAGTTTTTATTCCATATAAACTCTATTATTTATCTCAATAATTTACTTCATGACAAAAAACATTTTTAATCCATATAACTGTCTGAATGTTAAAATCCAAATTTTTGCTTTTCCTTTTATTTTTTCTTATGATTATATTACTTATGATGAAATCGTTACCTGCTATTATATATAAAATGCTAATAATATGTAAGCAAAAATATAATAAATTTCATGCATATACAGCAAAAGGCATTTTTATAGAAGAATAAATAAACTTTCAATTTATAACCAATATTTATTTAACGTAAATTAATGATAATTTCATTAAAAATTTGGAATTATTTAAATAAAATTAATATTTTTGAGGCATAAAATAAATACACATGAAATATTTAACATTCAATATTTTAATTTTTGTATCATCGCTTGCTATGGCTCAATCAATTAAAACCGACTTCAAAGTATTGTCGGTTGATGATTTTCAACCCATTGCAGATGCAAAGCTTTGCTTTGCCGACACTGTTACTGCTGATACAGTTTGTTATTATTCAAATGAAGAGGGCGTGCTTAGCGCAGAGTTACGGAAAGGCATTTACAATGTAAGCATAACTGCCTCTAATTTTGAATATTACGAAGATAAAATTGTGATTGATGGAAATCAAAAAACTTTTTATTTGTGGGGAAACAAAATTGTTAATTTGGATGAAGCCGTAGTTACCGCATTAAGAAAAAATTTATCCCGCAGTTTTGGCATCACAACACTTACTGTAACCGACAGTCCGATTTTTCAAAACACACAATTCCATGACATCATAGGCATCATTCCTGGGGTAATGATTAATAATGGCAAAGTCAGCATACTGGGAAAAGCGCGAATATTATATTTGGTTAATGGACGGGAAACTTCTATTAATATTTCACAACTACAAACGAATCAGATAGATAAAATAGAGGTGATGAGCAATCCATCGGCGAAATATCAGGCAAATTATGATGCGGTAATAAATATAATTTTGCTGAAAAATGAAAATAAAGGCTATTCTGCAAGTATTTATACATCTGCACTGATAACTGATAAATATTCGCATTACAACAGTGTAGAACTGGGCGCTAACTTCGGAAAATTAACTTTTGAAGGTAGCTTCAGCTACTTTTTCGACAATGGAAAAGTAAAAGACAATGGCTGGCAAATGTTTGAAAACTCATTTGAATCGTTTCAGCAATACCATAACCGAACAGGTCAAGAGTTGGAAACATCGGCAACGCTTACATACGAAATGAACAAATATAACCAAATTGGCGCATCAATAAATTTTTCCAATCAGCCAAAGAACAGCAGTACAACAAGAACAGAAAGTTCGTTCTACGATTCGGACAGCAGGCTTGATTCGTTGATAATATCTTTTAACAATCAAAATGTAAAAAAGAATGCTTTGATTACCAGCATTTTTCATGTGCTAAAAAACAAGAAAAACACATTAAGTTCTTATTTTTCTTTTATTGATGTAAAAAATTTACTGGATAATAAAATTGATTCTTACAATGGACAATTTAATTCGCTTAATCAGAATGTGTTAAGCGATGAAAAAAACAAAACTTATATTATCAATTCCGATTATGAATACAAATTCAATGATAACCACAAGGTAGAAATTGGCGGACGTTTCACTCATTTTGAGGGAAAATATTCGTTGCTGAACACGAATTTTCAAAATATAATTTCGGACGTGCAATTCAGTTTCAAAGAAGATATTACAGCTCTTTATGCCATTTATTTTTTTGAAAAATCAAATTTCAACTTTTCTTTAGGCGCACGATATGAATATTTTTTTAGAAATGTAGCATTTAACAAAATATCAGGCAAACATGTAAGAGAAGGCGATTTTTTTCCATCATTAAGCATTGGTTATAAAACAGACAACAAACTGCATTTCATTGATTTAACTTATCCGCCCTGTATTCAGCAAGATTACTCCATTTGAGTACAACTACAATTACAATACAGTTTTTAGAGGCAATCCCAATCTGAAAAATGAAATAGTTCATTCATTTCAAGTATCTTATAAATTCAAAGATTTAATAAGTATTATGCCTTATTTAAATTATTTCGACAATTATACATCGGACGTAAAAATAGTGGAAAACAATGAAACAATTTGGTATCCATCTAATTATAAGGCATCTAACTACGGCACTTACATTTACAGTAATTTTACATTTTTCAAAAAACTCGCTTTTTACAGTCAGCTCCAAATTGGAATGGAAGCTAATAGAGGAAGCATTGAAAATCATGCATTTAACAAATCAAACTTCACATTTGGGTTTTATCTGTCACAAACCTTCAAATTGAATACGAAATTTAGTATAACAGCTTATGAAAGTTACACTTCAAAGCAAATTTCCGATTTTACGGAACAAAAACAGGGATTTCGCACTGACATAAGCATTAATTACAATTTTTACAAAAACAATTTGAAGACACGCATCAGATTTAACGATATTTTCAACACATTTTATAACATATTAGAGATGGACGTAGATGGCTTGAAATCACATAGATATAGCGACTGGTCGGTTCGTGGATTGCTGATTTCACTGCAATACAACTTCCAATGGGGTAAAAAGAGCAATGCCAATGCCGTAAAAATAATTGACAATACAAAAGAACAAAACCGCGTAAAATAATTAACTCAAGTTGCTATTTATAATTTATGGAGATAATTAAAAGTATATGTCCAAATGAAAGCGATAATTTTAATTAAAAACCCGTTAGCAGTAACGGCATGAATGGATTTAGTGAACAGTTTGGTAATATCGCAGAAAGCGGTTTCGATCCGTTTTCTTTGCATAGAGATAA
>JAISDB010000018.1 GCA_031265155.1 Prevotellaceae bacterium
GCGTACACGGTTTGAGCATAACGCGGACGGAATACGGAAAATCATTTTTCAATACTTTACATATTTCAAACCCTGACGGCGAAGGGTCGACAATATCTTTTCGCCGTATGGCATTTTTATTTTTTAATCATTAAAACAAATTAAAATTATGGCAACAACACTACACAAAATCAGGGCGTATCTGTATGACAATGCGCTGACAAAAGACAACCCCAACGACTTCATTGCTCGTGTAAATTCCGAACGCTCGCTTAGCGTTAGCGACATTTGCAAATCGGCTGCTGCACGCGGCGGAGCCGACATTTCGGCGGCATCTATGGAACATGCCGTCAATCTCTGGCTCAGGGAAATGGGCTACCGTCTTTGCGACGGATTTTCGGTAAACACAGGCTGGTTTACGGCAGGCGCGCATATCAAAGGCGTGTTCGATAGCCCCAGCGAAACGTTTAACCCCGAAAAGCATACGGTGCTGTTCGAGTTTCATCAGGGTTCGCTGCTGCGAAGGGAATTGGAAATGGTAACTGTAGAAATTCTCGGAGCGGCGGAAACGGGCATAGTGATTGCACAGGTTACAGACGTAAAAACAGGCAGCGTGAACGACATTATCACGCCCGACCGCAACCTGCGCATCAGCGGACATAAACTCAAAATCGCAGGCAACGACGAAGCCTGCGGCGTGTATTTCATTAATCAAAGCACGCATGAGTGTACAAAGGTGGATGCATCGGACATTGTAACCAACAATCCATCGGAACTGATAATAGTTATTCCCGCCCTGACGGCAGGAACATACAGATTGGAGATTACTACTCGGTACAGCGTAGGAAAACTGTTAAATGAGCCGCGCACGGTTACGTTTGACAGGATTTTGACCGTACAATAGTGAGTATTTAACCGGGCAGTCAAAGACTGTTTGACAGTGTTATCAAAGATGCTTTGACCGGGTAGTCAAAGACCATTTGACCGAGTTGTCAAAGGCAGTTCAGGCTAAAAGTTAAAGATTTAAGAATACAGACAAAATAAAAACGTTATGAACAGAACTATTCAATTTTTTGCAGCAGCAATTACGCTGCTGATAATGACCGTTTCGTGCAGCAAAGACGACCCTGTACATGTTGCGGTAACAGGAATTGCACTCAATAAAACCATGCTTACTCTTGCAGCAGGAGATAAAGAAACCCTTGTGGCAACAGTTACTCCGCAGGATGCTACAAACAAAAACCTGACGTGGAGCAGCAATAATGCTTACATTGCTGCCGTAAATATACAAACAGGCGAAGTTACAGGCATAGCCGATGGTACAGCTGCAATTACCGTAACGACGCATGATGGAGGCTACACGGCTACATGCGAGGTTACTGTTAATGATGCTTCAAGAACTTATATAAAAGTTGCTTTATTGCAATATACAGGCGATGCTGTTACCGTAACTTATACCGAAGGCAGTCCTGAAAATATTACAAGACATGACGACAGCTATTTTCACATAAATAAAAGCGATAAAGTCATAAAAAGCATTATGCTTGCGGGCGGTACTCCAATATTGATTGGTCGTAAAGCGAATACAAACCTCGCATTTAAAGTAAGCGGTACGAACTTTGCTTTTCGCGATGCCGTAAACGATACAATTCCCATAGGCTCGTATGCCGAATTTCAGTTGATAAATACACGACGGTATGGTATATATAAGCAGGAAGCCGATATAGATTTAATGAATGAAGAATGGACTCCGATAGGAGCATTTCAAAATTATTTCACCGGAACATTTAATGGCGGAACTTATACGCTGGCAAACTTAAAGATAACAGGAAATAAACAATATGTTCAAATTATTTACTCAAAATCGCCGCTTCGCAAAAATTCAAGCGTAGCCTCAATTTCTTTATACATTACTTTATCCCTGTCAATAAATTTCACTTTATTGCGATATTGAGCAACAAATGCTTCTACGTATGGCGATGATTTTTGAGGACGTCTAAAATCAAGCGCCTGCGTTGCATTTATCAGTTCTATGGCAAAAATTCTTTCGATATTATCAATAATTTTCAGAAGTTTTGTTGCGGCATTTGCACCCATGCTAACGTGATCTTCCTGCCCGTTCGACGAAACAATGGAATCGACAGATGCGGGATGCGCGTAAATTTTATTCTGGCTTACCATAGACGCCGCCGCATATTGCGGTATCATCAATCCCGAATTTAAGCCGGGTTTGGCAACCAGAAATTCGGGCAAATTGCGGTTTCCTAAAATTAACTGTGCCGTGCGCCGTTCCGAAATATTGCCCAGTTCGGCAAGCGCCATTGCAAGAAAATCGAAAGCCAGAGCCAGCGGTTGCCCGTGAAAATTTCCTCCCGAAATAATCCGGTCAGACTCGGCAAAAACGGTAGGATTGTCGGTAACCGAATTTATTTCTGTAATAACAACAGCGGCTACATAGTTTATGGCGTCTTTTGTTGCTCCGTGTACCTGTGGAATACAACGAAACGAATACGGATCCTGTACGTGTTGCTTGTCTCTCACTATCAGTTCGCTTCCTTCAAGAATTGCACGAATATTGGCTGCTGTTTGTATTTGTCCCTGATGAGGACGTATCTGCTGCAGTTTTTCGTCAAAAGGTTCAATTCGACCATCGAAAGCATCAAGAGATATTGCTCCGATTAAGTCGGCAAGTTTCGATAATTTGAAAGATTTCAGTAATGCAAAAACTCCGTGAGCGCTCATAAACTGCGTACCGTTGAGCAAAGCCAAGCCTTCTTTCGACTGTAGATTAATCGGTTTCCAGCCTAATTTTTTAAGCACTGCGGATGATTTCTGTTTTATCCCTTCAAAATTTACTTCGCCTTCGCCAATCAGCGGAAGGAACAAATTCGACAAGGGCGCCAAATCGCCCGATGCGCCAAGCGAACCGCGATCGTACACAACAGGCAAAACATCATTATTATAAAGATTTAAAATAAACTGCACAGTGTTAACATGAGCGCCGCTGTAACCCAACGACAGCGCACAGGCTTTAAGCGCAAGCATCAAGCGGACAATCTCGGGCGCTACTTCATCGCCGGTACTGCATGCATGCGACATTATCAGATTTTTTTGCAGCTGTTCGAGTTCATGGTGTGAAATATTTTTATTGCACAGCGAACCAAATCCTGTAGTAATGCCGTACACGGGAATCTCTGTATTTTCAATTTTTTTATCAAGGTATTGGCGGCAGTTATTTATGCGTTTTTTTGCCTGTGCCGATAATTTCAGAGTACAGTCGCCGTTGGAAATGGTCTCAAGTATGTCGAATGTCAATTTACTGTTGCCTACGTAATAACTTTTTTTCATTATATATGCAGTTTTGTTTAAGATGTATTGTTTTATTATATATTTTTTACAAATGTAATAATTTTTACAGTTAAATTATATAGTTTTAATAAATTTTTCATCATGCTTGGGATTGCGCGTTTATCCCTTACTGTTTTTTATGCGAAACGATGAAGCGTAAATCCCTGCGACGCACAATGCGGCACATATTATAAATGTTATACGAAAACTTTTCATAAAGCCTGAATGTAATTCCGCTGTTATTATTTTATTTCCTATCGACAGTGAAATAGCCATGGTTGCAATACCCATGCTGAATGCCTGCCCTGTGAGCCGCATTGTTCCCATTGTTGCCGAAGCTTGTCCGTAATATTTTCTGTCGACCGAACTCATTATCACATTTGAATTTGGCGACGAAAACAGCCCGAATCCGAATCCCAGCATAAACAGCAGTAAAATTATAAATACCATCGATGTGCAGGATGAAACAAAAATCAACCCGGTCAATCCTCCTGCAATAATGCTCATTCCCAAAGTTGCAAGAGTCGATGGATTCAGCCTGTCGGACAAACGCCCTGCATAAAGCGATACCATGCACTGTATGCAAGCCTGAACAATAAGTATCAATCCTGCATTTTGCGGACTGAACCCGCGAATGTACTGCAAATATAAACTCATCATAAATGCAACCGCCGAAGTGCAGGCATAATTGAGAAGCGCCGAAAGACATGATAATCCGAAAACCTTATTCCCTCCAAAAATGCGAACATCAAAAACCGGTTGCCTGCATCTTAATTCATAAAAAACAAATGCAATAATACATAATATTCCTGTTGCCGTCAAAACAAATGCGAATGCAGCCGGCAATTTCGAAAAGCCGAATATAATTCCAAACAGTCCCAAAGCATAAATTATTGAGCCGAAATAATCGAAGTATTCGCCTCCGGCTTCCGTCCATTCGCTCTTGAGTACGGTAACTGCAAATATTGCCACGGCAAACCCCAAAAGTCCCGTGATAAGGAAAAGACTTTGCCAGCCCAGATTATGAGTAAGTATTCCTCCCAAAAACGGGCCCGATGCCAAAGCGAAATATACTACCGCCGTATTTATTCCTATTGCTTTTCCCCTGTTTTGAGAAGGAAAAACAGAAACAAGAATTGCCATACTCGTTCCGAACATCATTGCACAGCCCAATCCCGACAAGGCTCTCATCATTATAAGCATTGTGCCTGAAACCGACAGTCCGCACAGGAAAGTAGAAACACCGAAAAGCATGAGACCCAAAACAAATATTTTTTTGCGCCCGAACAAATCTGCCAGTCGCGCAAAAGGCACTTGAAAAATTGCCGTTGTGATAAGATATATCGTTGCAATCCAACTTTGCGAAACTGCACCCATCGAAAATGACCTGCCTATTTGCGGCAGCGACAAATTAACCGCCGAACCCATAAACGGAACTAAAAACGATGCCAAACAAAGAACCGCAAGAGCCGAATTTTTATTTATCTGTTTTTGCATGATTTATTACAGTATTATATTTAATCTACGAAGATATGATAAATAACTGAAAAATAGAAAAACAGCATTTTATTTTGCTAAATCGCCGAAATTCAGCAACTTTGAAACTTAAAAAATACTGCATTGCAAAGTTACAATAATAATTTCGGAAATAAAAGATTCTTTACCGAATTGGGCTTTGAGGAAGAATTTTGAAAAGTTACATTCATCATATTGAAATTGCGGTTTGAAGATTGTAAAAAAAATATTAAATTAACAATACCAAAAAACACAAACCCTCTTTCGTGCGAAAGAGGGTTTGCCCAATAATTAAAACCATTAAAAAAATTAGAGAGCGTTCACCTTAACAGCAAGTTTGCTTTTAAGGTTTGCCGCTTTATTTTTGTGTATAATATGCTTTTTCGCAAGCTTATCAAGCATTGCCGACACTTTCGGAAACAGCGACTCGGCGGCAGCCTTGTCTGTTGTATTGCGTAAGGCTTTAATAGCATTACGCGTTGTTTTTGCGTAGTATTTATTATGTATTCTACGCGTTTTTGTTTGTCTTATTCTTTTTATTGCAGATTTATGATTTGCCATAATTTTATTGTTTTTACTGTAGTCCATAGCGGAATCGAACCGCTGTTTCAAGGATGAAAACCTTGCGTCCTGACCCCTAGACGAATGGACCTTTTTGGTTATTAAATTATATTTTAACCGATTTCGGGCTGCAAATGTAGGTTTAAATTTTGAACCTGCAAAATTTTTTCAAAAAATATTTTAAAAACATGATAAAATTTTGTTTTTTCACCAAAAAGTACTATCTTTGCTGTCCCAAGTTCAAAACCGGACAATGGGAAATATATCGCGGAGTAGAGCAGTGGCAGCTCGTCAGGCTCATAACCTGAAGGTCGTTGGTTCGAATCCTTCCTCCGCTACCAAAATCGGAGGCTGTCTGAAAAACAAGACAGTCTCTTTTGTTCTTAATAATAGCTATTGAAAAAATATCGTCACTTTTATCAAAATTTCAGAAACATAAAATAATTAAGAACAATCTGCAAATTTATAACTTTATAAATTCTAAAATCTTCTCAAATTCATCAGGCTGAAACCATGCGATATCGTCGTAGCGTGCAAACCATGATATTTGTCGTTTGGCATATCGGCGAGTATTGCGTTTTATAAGATTTATTGCTTCGTCGAGAGATATTTTTCCATCCAAATATTCGAAAAGCTCTTTGTATCCAACGGTTTTCAGGGCATTTACATTTCTGTAAGCATAAAGATGTTTTACTTCGTCCAGCAAGCCCTGTTCAAGCATTTTATCAATTCTGCTGTTTATTCTATCGTATAATTCCTTACGATTAAGCTGTAATCCTATTTTTATAACATTAAAATTGCGTGTTTTTGTAAAATTTTGTTTCAGTTCAGAATAAGGCTTGCCCGATGTAAGACAGACTTCGAGAGCGCGCATCACACGCTGGGGATTTTTTATGTCAATCTGATTATAAATTTCAGCATCGAGACGTTTGAGTTCAAAGCGTAAGGATTCGATACCTTCGCTTTTGTAACGTTCTATAATGTTTTGTCTCAACCAGTTTTCGGTTGCAGGAATTGCATCAATTCCTCTACAAACGGCATCAATATACAATCCCGAACCTCCAACCATCAGAAGCTGTTCGTGCTGTTGAAACAGATTACCGACTAAACTAATTGCATCCGATTCAAATTTTCCTGCGGTATAATCGTCGAAAATCGAACGCGACTGTATAAAATAATGCTGTACCGCATTGAGCTGTTCCGGCACGGGAACGGCTGTTCCTATTGTCATTTCCCGATAAATCTGACGCGAGTCTGAAGATATAATCGGGCATTGCAAATATTGTGCGAGCCGTATGCTTAAATCGGTTTTTCCGACGCCTGTCGCGCCAAGCAAAACAATAAGTCGTTTCATTCGACAGCAAGATGTTGATTATCCTTAAAATTTCATACGCCTTTTATGTAAAGCTACACATCATCCGTTTCGGAAAGCATGTCAAGTTCTTCACTTTCAAAACCGGCAAAGTCGTCATCGTTATATATTTCGGCTGCCGGTATGTTTTCCGAAAATTGATTTGGCGAATTTCCCTTACCTGTAACAGTTCGGGGATATGTTACTCTTTGCGTATATTCAACTTCAAACATAAACTCAACTTGCAACTGCCGGTTGTGGTACATGTCAAAAACATAAAGCAGATTGTTTTGTTCATCATTTACCAAATCGCTTATTATAACCGAATCCATTGAGCCGTTGCCCAAATCGAAAACAGGAATTGATGCTATTCGCTCCCATTCGGGATTCGACAGGAAAAATACGGCAAGTTGAGCATCGTCAAAATCCAGTTCCTTTTGTATATAGCGATGCAAATCGTAAAGTGTCGAATCATCTTCGATTTCGCACTCGCGAACAAAATTTTTATTGTCTTCAATTGTTAACTTGTATTTATAAATTGCCATCTTACGGATTTTATATTTGTTTCAACAAAAAATTCATTACATCAATGCCATCTGCATAATCAAATAATTGCGGCTGTTGCGATTTTCCAAAATCAACACTGTAATTTATAATGCATTGAATATGTTCCGCATTATCTGAAAATATTTTTTTTAACGACTCTAAATTAGTATATTTTTCGTAATAAATAACCGAAACAGGCGAAAAAATTTCAAAATTTTCGGCAAGCAGCCAAAAATCGTTGTCGATAAAAGGTTTTTCGGTTATCGTCAATAAGGCTTTGTTGTAAGCATATGCGTTTGCGTAAGGCTTGTGATCTTTGAGGTGTGAAAATTTTTTTGCCGTATTAATAAGTGCCGTAAAATCATAATCGGCGGAAACAAATAATTTCGATACGTTGCGACATCCCAATCCGAAAAACGGGAAAATATCTTCGCATAAAAGTTCAAGCTCGTCGCAAGTTTCGCTGCCTTTCAGAATTGCCGCGCTTGTTCTGTTTTTACGGAAAACATGCGGAATATTTCCGAAACTTTCTTCAAAAAACCTGACTGTACTGTCGTTTCCCGTTGCAATTACAGCATCAACGGCAAAGTGCCTGTTTTCGGTAACTTCCATATAGTTTTCAAGTCGCGGTTCGATTTCAACAAGCTGACTTATTATACAGCCAGGCAATATTCTGTCTTTGGATGACAGTTTAACGGCGGCAATGTTTTTTGAAGCCAAAATACAAATAAAATCATGAAAGAAAACCAGAGGTATGTTTCCTGCAGCAATTATTCCTATACGTTTTGGCGTTTTTTGGGGGATTTCGTATCCGGATATCCAGCGGTGCAATTTTTCAGCATCGAGCATTTGCAACGCTATAGCCGAAAACATTCGCTTAATATTTTCGACAGTAAACCATTCATTTTCGATAATCGCCCGATTTGCAGCATTGGTCAATTCAGTACACGAATTTTCGTTATGCAGCCATGCGTTTAACTTATCGCCAAGTTTTACGAATGCATGTATAATTTCACCCTGTGTCATAAGGCAAAGGTAAATTTTAAAATTAAAATATGAAAATTCATATCAGATATCAATTTGTTCAGAAGCGCGATATTGAAAAACAGAATGTAGATTTCATATAATTGATTTTTAACAACCGTTTACAACATATTACAACCTGTTACAACTGAAAATTAATGAATAAAATGTGAAATTTCAGCAGAATATTTTCCCTTTTCAGCTCTATATGTTAATTTTTATCACCGTTTAATGCCGGCAGATTTTAAAATTTAAGATAAAAATCTTTTGTAAGCGTTTTGTATTCGTCGGTATAGTCATGCCTTTTGCCTGTTTCGATACAGACAGTATTTTCGGCAAGATTTTGTTTTGTACGCGAAAATTCAAGCATAATGCGCTTTACCGGTTTATCGGGATTTGGTTTTATATTTGTTTTTTTGTTGCAAAAAAGATTTTGCACGGCGGCTTTTGCAATAAAAATATTTGCTTCGATATATGGAAATATTGCGGCGAACTTTCCCGTATCGGCAAGTAGTTTACCAATTCCGTCTATCAGGTCATCCTGCGATAACAGTGCAGAATGTCGCGCAACAGTACGCTGCATTTCAGGCGATTGCAGCGAGGCAATAAAATACGGCGGATTGGAAACTATCAAATCATATCGTTTTTGAGCTGTCAGGGCGAAGGTTTGAAACTTTTCGTGAATTACGTTTATGCGTTCTTTCCATTTGCAGCTGTTTACATTTTCTGCGGCTTGCTCATACGCCTGACAGTCTATTTCAACAGCATCGATATGAGCAATGCCGTTTCGCTGCGCCATCATTATTGCAATCAAGCCTGTGCCTGTGCCTACGTCAAGAATATCAGCGGCATTTGCAACATCAACCCAGGCGCCAAGCATAACGCCATCAATGCCGACTTTCATCGCCGCTTTATCCTGTTCTATGACAAACTGCTTGAATGTAAAATTTTTATTATTCATAATACGCACCGTTAGTAATTTCCAAAGATAATGAAGTTTTTTGAAGATATTTTGACATGTGTTGACTTTAAGTAAAATGCCGAAAATAATTATTATAATGATCTGAATTTAAAAAATACTGTAAAAAAATGAAATCACTGTTTTATCCGAAATAAAAAACGCCGAATAAAATCCGACGTTTCTCCATTAAAAATCACTCATTATTATACTGTTGCCATGTACTGAATCAATTCTATAACTTTGTTTGAATAACCCCATTCGTTATCATACCACGAAACAAGCTTTACAAAATTTCCGTTAAGAGCAATTCCTGCTTTTACATCAAATACCGATGTGCGAGATTCGCCGATAAAATCAGATGAAACAACTTCATCTTCAGTATAACCCAATATGCCTTTGAGTTCTCCATCAGCGGCTTCTTTGACGGCAGCGCAAATTTCCGCGTATGTTGCCGATTTTTCCAAACGGCATGTAAGGTCAACAACCGAAACATCCAGCGTTGGCACGCGCAAGGACATTCCCGTAAGCTTTCCGTTAAGCGAAGGAATTACTTTTCCTACTGCTTTTGCCGCTCCTGTTGACGATGGTATAATATTGCCCGATGCCGCACGACCGCCGCGCCAGTCTTTTAATGATGGTCCGTCAACGGTTTTTTGAGTTGCCGTAGTAGCGTGAACGGTTGTCATCAGTCCTTCGATTATGCCGAATTTGTCGTTAATAACTTTTGCCAGAGGCGCAAGGCAGTTCGTCGTACACGAAGCATTCGACACAATCGACTGTCCTTTGTATTCTTTATTGTTAACGCCCATAACAAACATTGGAGTATCATCTTTTGAAGGAGCCGACATAACAACCCGTTTTGCCCCTGCGGCAATGTGAGCTTCGGCTTTTTCCTTTGTAAGGAACAGCCCTGTTGATTCTACAACATATTCTGCTCCAACTTCGTTCCATTTCAAATTTGCAGGATCTTTTTCGGCTGTAACACGAATGGCGTGCCCGTTTACAACAAGTTTGCCATCTTTTGCTTCAACGGTTCCGTTGAATTTACCGTGTACTGTATCGTATTTCAACATGTAAACCATGTAATCAACACCGATAAGGTCATTGATTCCAACAACTTCGATATCGTTTTTCGTCAAGGCAGCGCGGAAAACCAAACGTCCTATTCTGCCGAATCCGTTAATACCAATTTTAATTTTTGTCATATCTTTTTATGTATTAATTAGTTAATTTCTTTTTTGCAAGCATGAACCTGCAAAGATATAAATAATTGATGATTAAGAATTAACAAAAGTCATTTTTTTTATTCTTTTTACATAATTTATGATTAATACGTAGAAAGTTCATTATAAAATTCCATTTGCAGGCAACAGCTATCTCATTATCCTAATCTTCAATTTTGATTAACATTAGTGCATCGAAAATTTCTTTGCCGTCTGTTTTAAATTTATACTTAAAACCTGATGTTTTCTTTTGCTCGTATATTCCGACTGAAACCCATCTGTTTTTATCAGCTACAGGCGTTTCGCCGCTTTCGCCGGCATCCCATCTGTAAATTTTATATTTTCCGGCAGATACTTTTTTATGCCGATAGGTTATTTTGCTTCCCGATTTTTGCGGATATAAATAATTATCGCCAAAATATATCATTTTGTCCGATTTTGCCTCATTCCATTTTCCCTGCGTTTTTGCATTTTCATTATCCAGTATTATTCTGCCGGGCGTGCAAATGCCAAAATACATTGCAATCGCATTGAGCGTTGTCCTGCCGAAATCGCGAAGATTTTCGGCATTCAGCCACATATTACCTGCACCGAAATATGTATATGGAGTTTCAAGAGTCATTGCAACGGTTTTGTCTCCGAAACTGTTCCAAATCCAACCTTCAGGATAACGTGATGCCATTTGCGAAAAACTTAATTCGGCAGGAGACATGTATGAATTATCGAACATGTTCAGGTAGCATAAATGTAACTGGCGACTCAAAAATTTGTCATTTGTCGTTTGCGCCGTATGAACCCAATATGTTGCACTGTTTGCAACCTGCGAATGCATGTTCAAAACCAAATCGAAGGCTCGGTCGGATGTAAGTTCTTTTATCTGCTGTTTAAGATTTTTAACTTCAACAACCGTTTGCAGCTCATCTCTGTCCCAGTTTATTTCCTGATTTACGCCTGTTGAATTTGAACGCGACAAGCCTTCGAAAACGCCATCGGGATTTGCGAACGGAACAATGTAAAAAATAAAATGCTTCCTGTATGCTTCCGCATCCTTACTGTCTGCAAGCAGCGCGTCTATTAATCCATCGAGATGCCACGAACCTGGCGTTTCGCTTGTGTGCGTTCGCGCGTGAATCCAGACTCTGTACTTGCTTTCGTCGATTACGGCTTTGTCGGTAATTGTAATAAGCTGCATAGGTTGCTTATGCAAACTGTATCCGAAAGTATTTACGGTTACATGCTTATGACATTTCCAACTGTCAATTCTGTTTTGCAGGAACGAATTTGTATATGGAATAAAGTAAGCGATATAAACAGTATCGACATCAAAAAATTTATGAATTTTCCTAAATTCGGCTTCGTTTGCTTCAAAACGCTCAAAATGGCGATTATCATAAGAATAAACGGCTCGCAACGGGTCGGTATGTTTGAAATGCAAATAGACATACTTGTTTTTTGTTCCTGTCATTCTAAAGTAAAACCAGCGCGCGCTTGGCGGCAATGCAGTATCAACCGGATTTTTCGGATCGAAACGCGATTCAATAATATATGACAGGTGCAGGATGGAATCATTTTCGGATACTCTGACGTAAACAGAATCGATTTGCGTGATTTCTCCAACCGAGCCGCTTTCAAATTCGGCATCAAATTTCACCTGGGCATTTATGGTCATGCCCAGTAAAAGTGCAACTGTAAAAAAAGTTATTTTCATGATTATAAATATTTTTGCTGTATTATATTTTTCAAATTGCGTTTTATTTTCTCATATCCCGCACGCATTAACGGGGAGTTTTTAAATATTTTTTTAAACTCGTCTTCGCTGATATTTTCCCAGTCGTCAAACGACATGTTCAAGGCTTCGGATAAAGGCTGAAATTCTTCGTGATTACATATTTTTGTACGTCTGTTATATGGACAGACCCGCAAACACGCATCACAGCCGAAAAGCCAGTCACAGGTTGAAATATTTATTTCGTTTTTATTTTCTATTGTTTGATACGAAATGCACTTTTGCGAATTTACAACATAAGGCTCGGTAATTGCCGAGTTCGGACAGCTTTTAATACATTTATTGCAGGCTCCGCAAAAGTTTCCGGTTAAGGGCTTGTCATATTCCATTTCAATATCTACAATCAATTCTGCCAGAAATACAAACGACCCAAAAACAGGCGAAATAAATACCGACGATTTTCCGTACCAGCCCAAGCCCGCTCTGACAGCCCATTCGCGCTCAAGCACCGGAGCGCTGTCAACAAATCCGCGTCCGCTGATTTGCGGGAAAATGCGTTTCAGCGAAGCATAAAAATCATTCAGCTTCCTGCGAATAATCGTATGATAATCATTAGACAGTGCATAGCGAGCTATTTTCGGAACGCCGGCACGTTGACAGGCATCACTGTTGTAACTGAAAAGAAGACAAATAACCGATTTTGCATTTTCGACAAGCAGCTGCGGATTCAGCCGCATTTCAAAATTATTTTGCATGTAATTCATGGATGCATTATAGCCTTTATCCAGCCATTGTTTCAGCACATTTTCCTTCCCGCTCAGATAATCGGCTCTTGCAATACCGCAGGCATCAAAACCAAACTGAACAGACTGACTTTTTACAGTATTCGATATTTCGGACAGCATACTCATGCACAAATTTAATAATTTTACGATTATCAGCTATCGGTTTTAATTTGTCTTTCAGGCGTTTTTGCAAAAAACATTCAGTTTTTGATAATTTTTGAAGCAGATGAATAAGACTCACGCGTATTTATTTTTCACGGACATTTGCGCCGCGCTTTTTCGCTGTTTGGGTAAAACTGTTTCATCTTCTGCATATCCTACCGCTATGAGCAAATCCAAACGCTTTCTTTTGGGTATGCCAAGCAGTTTTTTTATTTTTTTTTCATTAAACCAGCCGATAATGCAGGTTCCCAGATTTTCGTCTGCAGCTTGCAGGCAAAAATGAGAAACGGCAATTCCCACATCCATTATCGGATAAGGCTTGTTTTTAAGCATCATGCCCAATCTTGATGTTATGTTTGGCGCTTCACGAACAACGGCAACAATCACAGGACAGTTTTTTGCGAATTTGTTGAATCCCAAAACCTTTGATTCGCTTGCATCTGCAACTTTCAGTTTCAGTTCTGGATCATCTACAATTATGAATTTCCATGGCTGCGAATTGCAAGCCGAAGGCGCAAGCCGCACCGCTTCTATGCAGCGGCTTATTTTTTCTTCTTCAATTTCCCGTGCCGAATATTTTCGCACGCTTTGGCGTTTTCTTACGAGGTCTAAAAAATCTGTCATTTTTATATTCTTTAAATTTACTGCATCGCAAAATTAGTTTTTTAATTCATAAACTGCTGCTGATGCAAAGTAATTTTAACTGACAGTTGATAATTTAAAGATTTAATAAACCGGCAATGGTAAATAAAGCAACAGTCAATAAACAATATTCCTGCGAGACGATAATCATTGAATTAAAAATCGTAAATGAGAAATAGTTGTTCCTTAAAAAGTATATTTTTCAAAGATAAAAGATAATAAAGATGTTTTTTCTGTTACTTTTGCCTTGACACAAAAGTAACCAACCAAAGCGTAAGCAAAGCTCGCGAACACCAATAAAAAATAAAAACAGTGTGAGCAAAAGTTCAAGAGCAGCCGACGCTATACGCCAATTCCAATTTACGACTGTGACTTGTGGGAACGCCGACTGCTCAACGTGCTATTAACCTGAGTTTTGGATAATTTTTGCAAGTCAGAGTCAATAATTATGACATGTCGACAGTGGACAGGCAAAGGCACGCCCGTATGCGATTGGTTATATATTACAGTAAATCAGCAAAAAAGTAAGAGTTGTGCGGTAGGCTGTTGCCGGTCAATCTTTATTGCCGGTTTTTGTCGAATAAAGAGTATGCACCAAGCGCCGCAATGAGGTTCATAATGAAGTTATGGATGGAGCGATAGCGAGCATGTTCCACATTGCAAATATTTTTGAGATGATCGTTAATTGTCTCAATCACATAGCGTTTTCGCAACATAATTTTGTCGCAAAATGGCATGAGGCAGTTTTTCATATTGCTTGTGATACCTGTAACAAGGCGTACACCATCGTTGAAAAGCATTTCAAAAAGCGTTTGCGAAATATATCCGCGATCGGCAAAAAGTTTCTTTGTCAGGGTTTGAATGGTTTTTGGATCCCGGTCGTAAATGTTTCCCGGAGTAAGACAGAAAGAGAGTATTTCACCTTTATCATTACAGATAAAATGCAGCTTGAAGCCATAAAACCACCCCATCGTACTTTTTCCTCTTATTGCTGTTTATCTGAAAACCTTGTGGTTAAATATCCGTTTGTTGTGGCAAACGGATATTTTTGTAGAACCAACAAAGGTAATTCACATGCATTTACCGAAGCAAACGAGATTTACAAAAAACATCATCGGTATAAAACAGCGTGGCTCCAATTGAATAAATCTGCTGTATGAAAGTGTCTTAGGAAAATCTTTTTGCAAATGAACACGGATGAAATGCAGGTAATAATGTTTGAAATTTTGGCTTAATGGTCAAAATGAGAGATACCATTTATTCTCTATATTTTTCGAATGAATTTCTAAAATATTCATCAATAAAGAGTTTCCGGTTGTTTTTAGACAGTCCGTTGTGGTAGCGCAACTTTGTTTTCAGGTCTGTAAAATGCCCTTCCAAGCCGTTGTTGGTGTTTGGAATATTCAAGTCTGGACAGTCGTAAAAAGTCCATAACCAAGGCATATTGCGTTTGATGCTGTGATATGAACTACGTAACTTTTTATGTACATAATAACTCTTTTTAGTCTTTTTGTCGATGCTGCGTTCCTTCAAAAATCCGTCCCACTTCAATAGCCACCGTTCAAGTATCGCAAAAAATCTTCTCTATTGCTGTGTGCCAAAATGTTAATGATATTAAGCAGTTCCTTTGACGCTTCGAGTTCAGGCTGCAAAGTCAGATAACGTTTTACGATATTGACTTGATGATACCGGCACATATGAACTTTGTATTTACTTAATAATGAAAATATTCCGCGCAAACCGTCGCGTACAATGCCATTAATTTTAAACCCGTTGTCTTCCGGGCAAACAACGCCTTCCTGATAATCGGCGAGCGTTTCGTAGCGGACAAATTTACGCCACAAAATCTTTTTTCTGTGAGCATCTTTGAACACCACTACACCGAAGTTCCTGCCCCAATATGTCGCGTCAATCAACACAACAACCTTTTTATCCGACGAAATGATGCGGGTTGAACGTGCCTTTTTCAAATAACGCTGAACGCTGCTAATGCTAATTTTATAACGTTCCGAAAGTTGAGATAGGGTTTGCCAAATATATAATCGCGCCAAAGACGCTTAATATCTGTGCGGATTATGGAAACAAAATGCTTTTTACAATCTTTGCAAAAATAACGATGTTTTGTGCCTTGAAAACCATTTTTTACAACGTTCTCTGATGAACAGTGAAAGCAAATTTTTTACTCATATTAAAAAATGCTGCAAAGTTAATGTTTATCAATTTCTTGCAAGCATTTTATCTCTCTTTTTGACCATTAAGCCAAAACTCAGGTAAATAGTCAAGACTTAATCTAACAGGTTGCAAAAAAAGAATATATTTAGTCGTCCCTTAAAAAGTATATCTTTCAGAGATAAAAGCTAATAACGATGTTTTTCTGTTACTTTTGCCTTGACGCAAAAGTAACCAAAAGGTCAAGAGCAGCCGACGCTATACGGTAGCTCCGATTTACGACAGTGACCTGCGGGAACGCCGCCTGTTCAACGTTCTATTAATGTTTCTACATGTTGACTATTTGAAAAATTTACCTGTATGTATGCGAGAACAGAGGTTGATTAGCAAATAAAACCAGCATAGACTTCGCAGGCGGGGAACCCGCTCGGCGAAGAGGGCGTTAAAACGGAATTCCGTCAAGCGTAGCGAGACATTAATTCCGTTAGCCGTCGAGACGTTAGCGGGTCGCCGAGAAGGCTCGCCTTGATTTTTTGCTTCTTTTGTATCAAGACAAA
>JAISDB010000060.1 GCA_031265155.1 Prevotellaceae bacterium
TGAACACCCTGAGAGAAGCACAATAAAAGCAAATTTTTAACCATATCTATAAAATGCTGCAAAGATACTATTTAACAGTATCTTACGCGCTGTTTACCATTCATTTTGAACATTAAGCCGAAAATAAGATTTTATTTGCAAGGTTTTATGTCTGTATTGATTAAAACAATACAGTTTTTTCATATGATTTTCATTTATAATTGTTTGTTAATAAATATTTTATAACCTTTTTAAGGAACGATTAAGTATCAAAAATAAACCCTCACAGAGTTGTGGAACTCTGCGAGGGTTTTGTATGAGGCATGAAAATCGTTATACCGTATGAAATTTTTAATTTTTTACTGCTTATGTTTCCCGATTTCAGTATGCCTCATCGCAATAATAATTTTTTGGGCAGAAAAATTATTTTTTCCTGTTTTCATTCTCTTACTGCCAAATCATCCATACAGAAATATGCAGGAGTATTAATGATATAGATATTTTATTTAATGTAAATCTCTATTTCCGTGCGGCGGTTTTTTGCCCGTCCATCAGCCGTTTTGTTTGTTGCAATCGAGCGTTCTTCTCCGTATGCAACAACTTCAATCGCTGCGGTTACGCCTTTTTCCTGCAGATATTTTTTTACAGTTTCGGCTCGGCGCTGCGAAAGTTGCTGATTGTACGGTATGCTTCCGCTCGAATCGGTATGTCCAGAAAGTTTTACGGTTACATTCGAGTATTTTTTCAAAATATCGGCTACTTTATCTATTTGCATTTTTGCTCCATCTTTCAGTTTGTCGCTGTCGATTTCAAAAAGTACGGCATCGAATGTTTCCTTAATCGTTTTCTGTTCATCAACTGTCGGTTTTTCCGATTTGGGTTTTTCGTTGAGCTGCTGTTCGAGATTAGCGATTTTTTGTTTTGCGGCAGACAGGTCGTCCGAAAGTTTTTTGACATTGTCATTCTGTTCCTGTCTGGCAGCGGATATTTGATTTTCGTATGCCGAATAATCACATTTTTCCGGACGTTTGAAAGCTTTTGTTTTACCTAATTTAATATTCAGTCCTAATGTTGCCGTTAATCCACCTTCGAGCATTTGCCCTCCGTGTACTCCGTCAAACCGCTGATTCACAAACATGCCTCCTATTTCAAAGTCCAAATCAAATGTTTTCGACAGACGAAAACGGTTTATAATTCCTGTATTTACCGTAAATTCGCCTTCATGTATTCCATTCTCGCCGTTTCCGAAACGAAAGGCATATCCCAGTCCCAAATACGGTATTAACTGATAAAAACGATTTTCTTTATACTTGAAAATGCTTACAAGCAAGTCAAGATGCGAATTTAAATAATTAAATTTTTCCTTGAAATAACCATATTCATCAATTGTGCCGTAGGCATGATTAAGCGCAACATCGGTAACATCGAACTGTGTGGAATAGGGATTTAAAAAACCTTTCATTCCGGCAAGGTCGAACTGCGCACGAAATCCTATCGATGGAGTAAACCATTTGCCTATAGCTAATTTTCCGACATACGAAAGGCGTTTGCCCGGATTTTCGTGCTTGTCGAATTCGCCAAAATAAATATTGGCGCCGCCGCTAATGGATACAAACCAGTTTTGCGTTATTTTCGGAACCAGATATGATTCATGAGCTTCAGATATGCTGTCTGTTTGTGCGACAGCTATTGTATTTGCCGTTATAATGAATATTGATAATAATAATATTTTTTTCATTTATATAATATTTTAATTGTTTAATATTTTAATTGTTTAATATTTGTTTATTCATAATTTTCGGGAAGATATATTCCTGCTGCAAAGCGCGTATATCCGATATAATCTTCCACATGCTTTATTGCATTTGCTCCCGGAGCTGCGCCTTTCTCAAATTTAATAACTGTTATGGCGTTGTCCGACATGTATGCGCCATAAGAACCTATCGTAGAAACATAAACATTTCCCGTTTTCGGGCTTATGGCAACGCCTCCGTAATTCATTGTATAAGGCAGGAATGGGGTGACATTGGCAATAAGAGTTGTTTTATTTTCGGAAAATATGTGCATATAAATATTCGGCGATGATGCTGACGAATAAAAATATATCGTATCGCCTTTGGCGGATATTGACTGATGCGCGGACGTCCATCCCGCTCCCGCTGCAACAGTTCCTGTGGACAGCGTACTCGTTGCCATAATTGAATAGTCGTCCGTATTCAGTTTTTGAATTTCGTTTGCAAACGCAACATAAATGTTGCCATCTCCCGAATGGGCAATAGATCTTACGGCTGCGCCGAACTGTATCTGTGCCGAAATGGTATCTTTTCCCTGTTCAAAAACTTTTACATAATTGCTATTTACTGCAAATAGTTTTCCCTTTGATGCATGCATCCTCATCATTGAAACTGCTCCGTTTTTAATTTTTGTTACGGCTTTGGTTCCGGTATTGAACGAATAAATTCCGTCCTGTGCGGCAAGAAATATTTCATCGCTCAAAGCGGCAATGTTGTCGCACGGACCAAGATTTGCCGCATTTAAATCTTCGGTATAATCGGCAAGTTCATGCATTGTTTCCAAATCAAGAACAACCACCCGGCGCAAGTGTGCGGCATCGGTGGCTTTTGATACAATATAAACTTTTCCGTTGCCTATAAACATGTGCTGCGAGGTTACGCCAAAGTCTTTGCCGTTTACTTCCATGCCCACGCTTGCGGTAATATTGCCATCTTCGTCGATATGACTCAGCGAGCCGACTTCAGTTGATATGGAGCCTTCGTTCAAGATAAAGACTCCGTTTGCGAATTTCCCGCGTACTTTTATCTTTTCAGTGGCAACGCTTGTTCCATATTCATTGCTTGCCGAAAATGTAACAGTGTATTCTCCCGATAAAGGATTTGAGAAATTCAAAACAGTATCGGAAAAAGACTGTGCTACTCCATCGACAGACCAGCTGTAAACAGTGCTTGGCGGAATGCCTTCGGAAGAATTGACAACGCCCACAAGAGTAAGCGTTTTTTCCTGTATAACTTCAAAAGAGCCTGTAAGGCTTTTGATTGAGACATCAAACGACGGTACCGGCGGCACTGGCGGCAATCCGATGGTTTTGTCATCATCGCAACTTACAAATGCGAAAGTTGCCAGAGCGCATGAGAGCGCTAACATTTTTCTTATTTTCATTACATTATTTTTTAAAATTTTTAATTAATACTTATTTTATCCATATATTATTTTTCCTTATCGTTTAAATTTTGGTATTATTTCAACAATAAATCCGAAATTGCGTCCTGCCATCGGATGCGACAGGACAGATTCGTATTCTTCGTCGAAAATATTATTAATAAGCAATTTCAATGACATATTTGCCCACGAAAAATTAACATGCTTTTCGAGTGAAACATCATTCATAAAATACGCTCCAAGCTTTCCGATTTTTGTGTTTTTTTCATTGTTTGAAGTGGTAAAACGTTCGCTGTAATAAATCCATTTATACGCAAATTCCCATGTTTTCCACAAAAATTTAGCATTTACGGCTGCCGAAAATTCGGGAATATAAACAAGCTGTTTTCCTATTGATTCGTCTGCCCAGTTCGCCGGGTTATCTTTATTTATCGAACGTGTCCATGCAAAGTTTCCATCAATCATGAATTTTCGGGATTTGCCAGTATCAATGCCGGTTTTTAATTTCACTTCAATGCCGTAACTGTTTACTTTTTTTACATTCGACGGCGACCAGAAGCCTTTAAAATTAGGCAGCCACACAATCCAGTTTTTTATATTTGAATTAAAAGCAGTTATTTCGCCGTTCAGGCTTGCCTTTTTGTTTGACACTGCAAATTCGACGCCTCCATCATACGTATATCCTGTTTCGCTGTTGAGCGAATCGTTGCCGCCGGGTATGAAATACAGGTCATTAAGCGTTGGATAGCGATAATTTCGCGCAACAGATGCTTTTGCCGTTACGTTTCCTTTTTTTGAAATGACATAATTGACAAACGCTGCAGGAATTACCGGAGTATTTCTGCCGCCGTAAAATTCTTCCCGCAGATTTACTGCAAAACCCAGCCTCTCTACAGGACGATATTTTGCCGAAGCAAAAGACGAAAGCTCAAAACGCGATTTTATATATCCTGTTACAGAGCCGGGATTTAATGTTGCATTGTCTTTTGTGCTTACCGAATTTTGATGTGCAGTGACATTTGCCGAAAACATCCATTTCGTACCCAAATAATATTCAATATCGAATTTTGAGAAAACAGTATTGACATAACTTTGCGAATGAATCATTTCCAACAGCCTGCCTGTTCCATCGTCTCCCGAATATATGTAAGACAGGTCGGTATATGTGTAGCCTGCTTTTGTCATCAGTTTTATATTTGCAAAAAACCTGTCCCAGTACAAAACCGTTCGCAGTGTCTGCTCGTTTTGCCGGCTGCGGCTGTTGCTTTCGTTGCGATAGTCCACATTAAGCGTTGGCATGCCGCGTTTTGATTTCATATACCACGTCGAAAGTCCGAAATGAGAATTTTTGCTTGCGGTAAAATAAAATTCCTGCAATGCGTGAAAGTCTCTGTAATCGCCGTTTTTATTAAGCTCTACAGGATATTCAAATCCTGTTATATTATCATTTTCATCTTTTACGTATTCTTTCTTGTTGTAATTTTTATATTTAAAATCGTTATCCGAATCATTATAAACAATACGCGTTGAAGATTGAAAATTTTTATTCTTGTAATTCAATTTCAAAAAACTGTCGTATGTATCGAAACTGCCGATGCCTTGAATATATTGAACGCTAAAACCTTCATTTCCACCTGGTTTTGTATTTACCGTAATGGCACCTCCCAGTCCGCCGCCTGTGATGCTTACCGAACTTGCGCCGTGATATATGCTTGCATCATCAATGAAATATGATGGAATTAGCGAAAAATCAACCATTCCGAGCATTGGAGAATTGAGCTTCATGCCATTCCACAGAACTTGCGTGTGAGATGGAGCGGTGCCGCGAAACGAGGCTGTAGATAAAGTTGCACGTCCGTACGATTTAATAAAGATAACGGTATTTTGCGAAAGGACGTCAGCCATGGATGTAGAAATATTTTCACGTAAGGCAACAGTATCAAGCCTTGTCTGCTGAACGCCTATATCTTTCATTATATGTTGAGCGGTTACGGTTGCAGAATCAATATCCATTCGCCATACGGGGTTGTTCTGTTCGCTGTTGATTTGCGAAAAACCCGTATTGACAAAAGATATTAAAACCGATATAACTGCTACTACTTTTTTCATCTTTAATACTGCCTGCGCTTTGCGTATTTTATAAATTTTCGTCTTTTATGCTGAGAACTTCGGTTGACAATTCGCCTGTTCCGTTTTGTCCGTTGCGATTTAATGCATTTTGTATTTTTATGAAATCAATATGCGGCAAGTTTGCCGGAGAACCGTCGGATTTGACCGCGTTGCTTATTTTGAAGAAATTTTTGGTTCCTTCGCTTGGCTGCATATCGCTGCCGTAATTATCGGCATAGCCCCAGTCATAGTTTCCTGTGCAATAATAACCGGTGCTTGGGTCAATATAGTCTTTCGGCTCTAAACGCACTCCTGTTAACGTGTAAGAGTTTTCGGCAATCCAAAGCGGATAATAATAATCCTGGGTGTTATGTTCATTAATTTCTATATATCCGCTGTTGCCTTCGCTGTCTGTCCACAGTACATTTTCGCGCGGATTTTGCGGCTTGTGATAAGTTACCGAATAATTCGAAACAGTTTCGGGCTTGCCGTATTCGCTGCCTTTGAGTTCGTACCAGACATCGTCGGGAAGACCGTTTTTGTTTACATCCTGCATAACCCAAACAACGGCAGGTTCGGAACTGTTGTCAAACTGATTTCCCTTAATAGAAAAATCGTAGCCGTTTTTATTTTCGATACTGTGATCGAAACCGACAACCAAATATCCGCCAAAAGTGCCAAGCGATACATATTGCGACTCTTTTAACCGCTTTTCGGCATATTCTGCCGCAACGGTTGCGGTGGTTACATTTTCGAATCCAGCAGCGGTTCCGTTTATAAACTGTCCAGGTGCGGGTTTATATTCGTAAACCTTATTGCAGTAAGGCGAATAATCTTCCGGTGGTTCTGGCGGTTTAACTATTGTTTCGTCTTTGCTGCACGAAGCAAGCAAAAAACAGATGGCAATTAATTCTAAAGTTTTTTTCATAATATTTTTTATTTAATATTTATTTCAATTTAAAGCAAAAATACGAAGGACAAACGCCTGCATTTATTGTATCAATGCAGATCGACTGCGCTGTATATCTGTAAATTTTTCCGTTTTGCACATAATCTATAGCATCCGCCAGATATATTTCCGATGTTTCGGGCGATATTGCCAGTCCGTAATAAATTGTACCTTTATACGGAATAACGGGAATATCGGGAAGCGCGGTTGCGTTTATGCCCATTTTCCAAATCGATTGATTTATAAAATAAAGCGTATCAAGCGAATTGTTTATGCACAGCTTGGACGGCGAATCGTTTAATGCAAAATCGAATTTTTTTTCGATTTGTAAATTTGACGTATTGATGCAAAACAGTGATGGTATTTCGTGTCCGTATGGATTTCCCTGATATCCGCCGTCTGTCAATACCCAAAGTTTATTATTTTTATCGATTACTATCGAGTTTGGCTGTATTCCGACTGTTATCGAGTCAACAATTTTATCGGCTTCGCTGTCGATAACAAGAATTTGATTATCGAACGACCAGCAGTTTGTAAAAATGTATTTTCCCGACTGTACCATCCGTTCCGTTGTTTTATGTCCGACAACAGGTATCGAACCCGATATTTTCTTTGTTTTCGGATTCAGAATATAAATTGTCGAACTGTACAGGTCGGTAACGTATGCCTTGTTATCGTTAACAAAATGTATGTAGCGCGGCGAAGTAAATCCGGTTATGATGTCGATGATTTTGAATGTGTTTATGTCAACTGTAAAAATCACACCCGAATTATTTACGACAATATAGCTTGTTCCGTTATGAATCGTCATCGACTGTGCAACATCGCCGAGTTTAATGCCGTTGGCACGAACAAAAACTTCCGCCTCAACATTTTTGTTATTAATATCATAATATGACAACGAAGCATTTCCGTACATGAAATTACCTTCGTTGACAATGAAAAGCCCATCGCCGCCGGAATAGTTAAAATCCGATTCATCTTTTGCACCGTAATCCATACATGAAATTACAGCGATCGACATCATTATAAATGATATGTAATTCGATATTTTTTTCACATTTTATATTTTAATTCATTTATGCTTGTGCAAATTAATTTTTACGTCAAAGTGAACTAAAAGAAATACAGGCAGAAATTTTAATCTGACTTAGTCACTCATTCACCGTAAGCGTAAAATCCGTTTGTAATGGCAGGTCTTCTGACTTGTTCCTGTTTTTGACGCCTTCCCAATTTATTCAAATCAGTGGCAGAAGAGTGTCAAAACATTTTGCCCGGTATGCGAGCGGAACTTACAGCAGCGGGAACTGTTCGGGCTTCTCACCCGATTCCCATTTAATTCCGTTTAGCCGTCTTGCTTTTGCGGCATATAGAAACCATTGCAGCGACAAAAGTATTATTTTTTGTTTAATCTGCAAAAAATATTTTGAAATATTATTATTGCAAGTTCAATCAGTAAATGCAACTGTTTTTTGTAACAGTGGTAAAATCCTCATTTCTTTGTGTACGAATACCACAGAATTAATGGATTGACTTTTTTTATTTATAAATAGCAACTCGAATTTATTATACACCGCAAGTCTGCAAATGTTAAATTTATTATACGTTTGATATAAATTTTATTATAGCTTAATGTGTTAATAAACAACATCATAGGCATGTATTATTGAAACAGTGGAAAAAAAATATGTCATTTTAATTATTGAAGATAACATTTTTTTATAATTTTATGCCGTAAAGTGAATTTAAATATTTATGTATTAAAAAAATAAAGTTATGACTCTAAACAAAGTAATGATTATCGGAAATGCGGGAAAAGATCCCGAAATAAGACACCTCGACAATGGTGTGTCGGTTGTTACGCTACCGGTTGCTACAACCGAGCGCTATAAAGACAAAAACGGCGAAACGAAAGAACAAACCGAATGGCACAATGTGGTTTTTTGGCGTCAATTAGCCGAATTTACCGAAAAATATGTACGAAAAGGAAGCCAGCTGTTTATTGAAGGTCGTTTGCGTACACGCAACTGGGAAGACCAGTCGGGAAACAAAAAATATGTTACGGAAATAGTTGCCGATAATATCAGGTTACTGGGTCGCCGTCCCGATAATAACAGCAATGGAACAAGCAGCAATGGAGCAAGTCAGCCGGTGGAAACAAAAGCAGAAGATATAGTATTATCCGAGCCTGCCGAAGATGATGATCTTCCGTTTTGATGTTTCTGTAATTTATTAATTTCGTGTAAAATACGATTAGCGTGGATGTTTCGTGTAAAACAATTTTTTATACGAAAGGTTTATGTAGTATTTTGATTTTCATCGATAAAGCCGTTTTTGTCCTTATTGATGTTTTTACTTTGGTATCATATTATTAGATAATGAATGTGCAATGCTGTATCCAAACAGTTCCCAAAAGGATGAAATTTACTTAACGGATGCTGTCGTGCGTGGTTGATTATTGAATTTACAGTGGTTTTAAGTAAAACATTCGACAATCATTAATAATATTGCTACCTTTGCAGAAAGTATTAAATCATGTTGAATTTTAAGATATGCCGTCTAATCACATGTGTATTTTATACTTGCTGATTTTGACCGTATTGCATATAATTGCGGAAATAGCTCAGTTGGCAGAGCGGCGGCTTCCCAAGCCGCAGGTCGCGAGTTCGAACCTCGTTTTCCGCTCAAAAACATTATTTTGCCTTTGCAAGCTGCGATATAAACAAACCCGATATTACGGCTGCAATTCCAATCCACTGAACAAGATTAAGATGCTCGTCAACCATGAAAAATGCAGACAAAGCAGTCAGTACGGGAATTATATAACAGAATACTCCGGACTTTGTTACTCCTAAAACCTTTACGGCATCCGAATAAAACACAAATGCAATGACCGATGCAAAAACAGAAAGCTGAACAAGTGAAGAAACGGCATCAAAGGTAAATTTCATATCGTTCACGTGCGAAAAATCAACAATCAGAAAACACGGAATAAAATATATCAAACCTATTAAATTCTGATAAAAAACGAGCGTTGTTGCATTATACATATTCATTATGTATTTCACCAAAACAGCATATCCCAAAGCTGCAGCAACAGCTCCGAAAACCAGAACCGCGCCTGTGAACTGTCCGCTAAAATCGCTGTTGCCGGCAAAAATAACGGCAATAACTCCGATCATCGAAACAATAATGCCTGAAACGGTTGTACATCCAACTTTTTCTTTCAAAATCACAAAGCCTACAATGGACGTAAACAGCGGAATAGTTGCAACAATCACGCTTGTAACAGTTGGAGATACCATTGTTTGTCCGTAAGTTTCGCACAAAAAATACAAAAAAGGTTCGCACATTGCCAGTCCAAGAAAATATTTCAAATGCCTGAGTCTGATTTTCATGATATTTCCAGTATATTTTGCCCACAAGCCAAGCAGAACTGTAGCGAAAACCATCCGCACCGAAACAAGCGTAATCGGCGTAATACCCGATTTTAGAATAATATCAGTCCATACAAACGAAAATCCCCAAAAAACATTTGCAAGAATTATCCGAATATAAATTTTGTATGATGCCTTTTTGCTCTGCATATCAATTTGATAAAATTGCGCAAAGGTAAAATAAATTGAGAATATATTCAAGCGTAAAAATGAGTAAATAACCTGGGCGGATTCAATCAGCAAATGCAACTTTTCACCAAATAAATAATTTAAAATATAAGACAATTTGAGAATGATGATGTGTTACTGAAATGGAAAATAACTCTGTATCAAAGAACAACTGTTGCTTATCTTTTTAAAATACATTGATTTTTTTATATTTTTTATTTTATATAAATATTTTAATATCACAAGATTACACATAAAAGTAATATGAAACCGCATTTCAAGTTTTGCCGTTTGGCATAAAATTTGTAATATTGCAAATTAAATATTATTAATCAAAACAAATATAAAAATGAAACAGGTGAAATTTTTATTATTACCATTATTTGCACTGGTAATTTCGTTTGGAGTAAACGCTCAGGACATTAATGCTGTTGTCGAACAGTTTAACAAAGGAAATGATGCTTTCAAGGCAGAGAATTATCAACAGGCTATTGCAGATCTGGAAGCAGCCTACGCTTCCGCAGTTGCAATAGCAGATGAAGAAGCAGCCGAAGCTGTTGAAGGAATAAAAACAAACTGCAAAAACATGATTCCGTTTTCGTATTCGAGCATTGCAGGTTCGCTGGCAAGCGAAGGACAATACGATGAAGCCATCGAATATTTTAACAAATCGCTTGCAGCTGCGGAAAAATATGAAAATACCGACATTACCGAAGAAAGTGTAGCAGAAAAAATAAATGCGGTATATTCTGTTCAGGCTAATAATTTTGCCAAAAACGGAGAATTTGACAAAGCCGTTGACGCCATTACCAAAACCGGAGATGCCGAATCTGTCGACAAGATAAAAAAATATATTGCCTCAACATATTTGAAAGAGGCGCAGACAGCGCAGCGGGCAAAAGATTACAAAACCGCCGTTGAAAAATCACAGCAGGCAATCGGTTATAATTCCGAAAGCGAAAGCGCTTACCTCATACTCGGAGTATCGTATTCGCAGCTTAAACAGTATAAAAATGCTGTTGATGCACTGGAAAAATGCATTGCACTGAAAGAGTCGGCGCAAACTTATTACTATCTGGCTGCAGCATATCAGCAAAGCGGAAACAATGCAAAAGCCTGTCAAAACTATAAAAAGGTAAACGACCCAAAGCTCGGCGCTAATGCGCAGGCGCAGATGAAAATCGTTTGTAAATAGTGTATTGCTGTTTAATTTTTAGTTAATTTTAGTATGTTTACTGAACCTCATAATTTTTATGAGGTTTTTTAATTCAAAAGATGCGAAAATTAGAACTTCTTGCTCCCGCGAAAAATCTTGAACTCGGGAAAATAGCAATCGACCATGGCGCCGATGCCGTGTATATCGGCGCAAGCCGTTTTGGGGCAAGAGAATCGGCGGCAAATTCGATAAGCGATATTGAAAAGCTCGTGAAATATGCTCATCGGTATTATGCGAAAGTTTATGTAGCCGAAAATACCATTTTTTATGAACACGAACTCGAACAGGCGCAGCAGCTTGCAACGGATGCTTGCAGCGCCGGCTGCGATGCTTTGATAATTCAGGACATGGCGCTGCTCGAAATGGATTTGCCTCCCGTTCCTCTTTTTGCATCAACACAGGCAAATAATCAGACTTTGGAACAGGTACGGTTTTTTGAAGCTGTTGGTTTCGACAGAGTGATTTTAGCACGCGAATTATCGTTAAGGCAAATAGCCGAAATTGCAAATAATACGAATATCGAACTTGAATTTTTTGTTCACGGCTCGCTGTGCGTAAGCTACAGCGGACAGTGCTATTTGAGTTGCGCGCTCACCGGACGAAGCGCCAATCGCGGCTGCTGCGCTCAGCCGTGCCGCTCGACTTACGACCTGACTGATAAAAACGGAAAAATGATTGTAAAAAACAAACATTTGCTGTCGCTGAAAGACTTGAATTTGTCTTCGTATATGGAAGATCTGATTAAAGCCGGAATATCATCATTCAAAATCGAAGGACGGCTCAAAGATGCAGGCTATGTAAAAAATGCTGTTGCCTGTTATCGAAGGCTACTGGATGATTTTCTTAATAAAAATCCGGATTATGAAAAGGCATCGTCAGGCTCTGTAGCATTAACGTTTGAACCGGATACGGACTTATCGTTTTCGCGCGGTTTTACAAATTATTTTATCGATGGATGCCGCAAAAAAACTGCATCGCTTGATACGGCAAAATCAACTGGCGAAGAAGCGGGAAAAATCAAGCATGTAGCTCAAAATTACTTTATTGCCGATACCGGAAAATTATTACAGAACGGCGATGGCATTTGCTTTTTCGATAAAAGCGGAAAACTTTGCGGGACACGGATAAACACTGTTGAAGGCGAAAAAATTTTTCCAGCAACAATGGAAAGCCTGATGCCGGGAACGAAAATATTCAGAAATTATAACCGGATGTTTGAAAAACTGATGAAACAGAAAACAGCATGCAGGAAAATCGAAGCAACAGTAAAATTTACAGAAAGTGACGGAAAAATAATTTTGCAGGCTTCCGATGAAAATGGAAATTCGGTGATGCTTGAAACGTTACAGGCAGGTGATATTGCTCAAAATGAGCAGTTAGCCGTTAACAGCATTATCAAAAACCTTTCAAAAACCGACAGTATTTTTTCGTTCTGTGTAAAAATTTGCAGCAATCATGCGCGCTTTTATCCGGCATCCGTAATAAACGAATGGAGACGCAAAATAGCCGAAATGCTGCTTGAAGAAAGAGAAAAGAATTACCGTCATAAAAAATCCGAAATAAGCAGGAACAGTATTCCGCTGAGCAGAAAAAATCTCGACTATACGGTAAATATTGCAAATTCGCTGTCGGCTAAATTCTATAAAAGGCACGGAGCGCAGACAGTGCAAAATGCTTTTGAAATAGTGAAGTAAAGCCCCTCACAAAGCAAATATCAAAAATAGATAGAAAGCGGTAAATCAAAAGTTTATCGCTTTTTTGTTGATAAATATTTCTTGATTTTTATGCTTGTATATTGTTTTTTTATTGTATATTTGCAGCAGATTTGCGACACAAGCTAATTTACGGCAATGTGCGACAAATCAGTACTTATATAGATAAAAAACGATTTATTATATGGGATATAGCAAGTTGAAAATTCCAAAAATTTGCGCGCATTGCAGCAAGCCGTTTGAAGCAAAAACCGTGATTACACGCTTTTGTTCCAGAGAGTGCGGACAGAAAGCAGGCAACGCCAAAAAGAAAAACACTCGAAGAGAAGTAAAGCAGCAGGAACTCATTGCCAGGATACCGAGCAATCGCCCCTACATTTCCATTGCCGAAGCCGTTTTACTGTTCGGCATTTCGCGGGACACCATTTACCGTCTTGTACGAATGGGTAAAATTCCCGCCATCAACTTGGGCGAGCGACTTACAAGAATAAGCCGGGCGCACATTGAGACAATGTTTGCACCGTTGACAGTTGTGCCAGCCACGCCCGAAAAGCAGTCCGGGAAAATGGACTATTCGCAGGCGGAATGCTACGCAATCGGCGAAATCACAGAAAAGTTTGGCATTTCGCCCTCAACGGTCAGTAACGCTATCCGCCGAAATTCCATACCCAAAAAGCAGATTGGAAAATTCGTGTATGTCCCCAAAATTGAAATTGACAAGATTTTTACAAACAGAAAATAATCGGACATGAAACAGTTAAACCGCACCAAAGTAACCGTCAGGATAAGAAAAGCCGCTTTTCGCAACGAATGGTATTTGAATATCGAAAGTTATCCCGTATTTGTGCCGGGACAAAAGAAGCCACAGCGCATTGTTGAGGCGTTAAACCGTACTGTAACAAGCATTGTTTGGGATAAAAAACGTACCGCCCGTACCACCGAAACCTCAAAATCATTCAAGCCGAAAAGAGATGAAAACGGCGTGATTATGTGCAAAACAGAGAAAGACCAGCAGGCGTGTTTGTATGCCGATGGCGTTCGCAAACTTCGCCAACGCGAATACGATAACGCCGATTTATACAGTGACACTGAAACCGCCCAAGCCGAACAAAAAGAACGCTCACAGCAGAATTTCATTGAATACTTTGATAAGGCGGCAACAAAACGCCACGCTCGAAGTTCCGAATCAATCCGCATAAATTGGAAGCGTACTCTTGAACTGATAAAACTTTTCGCAGGCAATACGCTGCCGTTTTCCAAGATTGACAATCGTTTTGCAGAAGACTTTAGAATGTTCCTGATGACAGCCCCACAAGGAGGCAACAAGAGTGGAACCATATCCCGCAACACCGCCGCAACTTACTTTTCTATTTTCAAAGCCGGATTAAAACAAGCGTTTGTTGATGAATTTTTAATGGTTGACTTATCTGCAAAAATCAAAGGCATACAGGAACAGGAAACTCGCCGGGAATATTTAACCGTCGAAGAATTAAACACCCTTGCCGCCACGCCTTGCGACCACGACCAGATGAAACGCGCCGCCCTGTTCTCTGCGCTCACAGGCTTGCGTCACTGCGATATTCAAAAAATGCAATGGAAAGAAATCCAAATTGACGGCGACCAAACCCGCCTCAACTTCACGCAGCAAAAGACAAAAGGCGTCGAGTATATGCCCATTTCGCCACAGGCGTTGGAACTTTGCGGCGAGCCGCGCAAACCCGAGCAACTTGTATTTGAGGACTTTCCCGACCCCTCGTGGATTTCCAATCCACTCAAAAAATGGGTCAAAGCCGCAGGCATTACAAAGAAAATCACCTTTCACTGTTTCCGGCACACATTCGCGACCCTGCAATTATCAAACGGCACGGACATTTACACCGTAAGCAAAATGTTGGGACATACCAATGTAAAAACCACCCAGATTTACGCAAAAGTGGTGGACGAAAAGAAAGAAAAAGCAGCGCACGCCATTAAAATAAAAATTTAGCAGAATGGACAACATACAAAAATAATGTTCGACGAACTTCGCGAACATTCGCATGAGTGAAGAGTATTATAAAGCGGTATTTCTATCCTGTCCGATCTGCTCGAAGTCCAAAATCTTTTGCAGCAATCCCGTAATCAGTACACAGCGTAACGGTGTATTGCATAAAGATGTCGGAATATCGGCAGATGGCGAGGGAATGGCAATGAAGTTTTCGGAAATAAGAACTATCGTACAACTTCTTTGACTTTTTGACCTTGTATGGGCGTAATGTTCCCTATACTTTTGCACTTGATTTTTAAAATAAAACAGAAATGACAGAAAAAAACACAAAAATTCCCAAAAAACACATCAACAATTGATGTAAACGACATTGTAGAAGTATTGGAGCAACACAATTTTTCAAATCAAAAGCAGATAGAGTTACTCCAAATTATCAACTATGCTTTGTACAAAAAGGAATACCCGCAAGACCTCTGCGGTATTTTAGACAGGAAAATTCAAATCCTGCAACAGCCTCCAGAAGCGTCCGAAAAAGACAATCCCGATGCTTGTACTGAGCAAAGTCGAAGTATCGCAAGTATCAAAGTCCGTTCCGTTGTCATTTTGGAACTGCTTAAACAAATGCAGTTAGGCACAGTGCACAACGACCTCACAAAAATCTGCAAACTAATAGCATTTTTGACAGGCAACAGTTACAACAGCATTTACAATGAAATGCAGAAGGGCATATATTTTTCCAAATTTCACGGCAAACAGATAGACGAAGCCAATAAAATACTCGAAGAATTAAACGCCTCAATATCAATAAACAAAAATAAACAATACTAAATTTCCAACCCCTTGTACAACCCCTTGTAAGGTCTTTTTACTTATTTTTTTGTACCACGATTTTAATTGAAATCGTGGTTTTCTTTTTATTGGCACAAAGGAAAATTTAACCGCCGAAATTTCGATAATTATGCAAGAAATTTCTTTTAACGATGTGCCGAAAGCCGTAGCACATCTGATTGACAAGGTGGACAAGATAGAAACCTTGTTAAACGCAAAACAGCCGCAAGCGCAGGAATCCGACCAATGGCTAAACCTCAACGACCTGTGCAAGTACCATCCCGACCACCCCGCCAAACCTACGGTTTATGCGTGGATAGGTCAGCGTTCAATCCCCTACCACAAGAAAGGCAAAAAGCTGATGTTCCTGAAAAGTGAGATTGACGCTTGGCTCAAAGAAGGCAGGCGCAAAACCGCCGCCGAAATTCAAGCCGAAGCCGAACAGTTTGTAACAAACAAAAGAGGAGGCGTAAAATGAGCGAGCCGAAACACATTAGCGAAATTTTGCGCGAAATCGCTCAAAATCCGCAAGACGAAATGAGCAAGGTATTACAACAATTACCTTGTATTCAATCATTGCTCAAAAGCCCCTCCTTTGGAGGGGTTGGGGAGGCTTCTCTTTCCGA
>JAISDB010000084.1 GCA_031265155.1 Prevotellaceae bacterium
TGACGAATTAATTAACCAGTTAACTTGTGGTATAATACGCTACGACATTAGCAGTTGTGAAGCAAAAATAATATACAAAAAGAGGCAAAAAGCAGAACAAGCAGAGCAAAAGGAAAAAACCAAACTTGTTTTATTGGATAAAAACGAGTTTACCGTATTGGTATCTGCTAATAATTACGGTTTGACAAGAAAATACAAAACAGCTCCTAACAGTAAATCAGTTAATTAAACATTCAGGCATGATAAAAAAGGAAAACATATCGCAGTTTGACAGCATTTCAATTCCGTTAAACGAATTGCAGGACATATTGCTTTATGTTTTCAGGAAAGGCGCTGATTACATTGACAGCAAAAATACGGAGCAGACACTTTCAATAAGGGAAGCGGCAAAATCAAGCGGGCTTTCGCAGCGCAAAATAAGAGATGCGGTAACAGCAGGAAAGTTAAGCGCTGTTCAGGGTTCAAATTCTAAAAATTCAAAAATAATAATAAACAGGGTAGAGTTTACCATTTGGAAAGACACATTACAGGGTAAAAAAACTTCAAAAAAAAGTAAAAAAGTAACAACATGAAAAGTACGGAAAAAGAAGCAGATTGCATGAACAACAGTAGTGCAGGAAGCACGCAGGCGGGGCGAAACACCGCAACGGAAACATCACACATTGAAAATAATAACGTAGAGCAACTTTTAACCGATTTGGAAAAGTTGAAACACAGAACAATAAGCAAAGAGACAATGAACTTTATTGTCTGTTTGGAAATGGCAGATATGTTATTTAACCAATTTTCACATGCCGTAGAAATGTATCATAATACAGATGAAATAATTGATGATATTTTTTGTCCCGCATACAAGCAGGTAGAGGGCGTTATAGAGAAATATTTAGCACAATCCATTAGAGAAAATTTAATAGACTCGATTACGGAAATATAATCATTATGAAAACGAATATCTTAAAGCGGGCAAAAGAAGATATAATAAAGAAATTATCTGAAATATAACAAACAATCAAAAAAAATAAAAATGAAAAGAACATTTTACGTTAAAACCGACAATCGGAATTTAGACATAGAAACCGACGGCGTAATATTACATGCCGAAATAGTACCTGCCTTTCATAATGGCATGGAAATTAGCGAAACGATACACGAAGAGTATCCGTTATACATTAGTATTGTTGATTGCGATTTAAAAACAGAAATAAGCATTGATGTAACTGCAAAGGAAGCAGCGGCATTAAGAGACTTTATAACCGACTTGTTAAAGGAGATGGAGCAATGAAAACAAATGAAAAGTACGATTTCAGCAAGTTTGAGGAATACATTGAGAATGGGTATTTTGAGGAAGACCTTAAATCTTTGCAAAAGATGCACGTTCATTATTTGGAATTGGCAATAAAAGATAAAGATAATGATGTGTATAGTGATAAGATTGCAGAAATATCGTTAGCGGTTCGGAATTTAACCGATGTGCTGGAAACAATCGAAGCAAACACAGAAGAACCGAAGCCGGCAAAGAAAGCCCCAAAGGCAGTAAAGCGAAGTTCGGATGCAAATAAAATAATTATAAGTAATAAAGAAACAGGAGCAATGATTGATTGTTCTTTGTGGAAAGATTATGACAATGACCGTTTTATGTTTATAAACACAACAGAGCATATTCCTAACATGCCTGTGGATTATGCAGTTATGGTCTTATCACGCGAGCAGGTATCAGAACTGCATGAATTTTTAGGTGATATATTGGAGCGTACGGGCGAGGAAAACGAATAGGATAAAAGGAAATTAAAATGGAAAATAATTTTTACGAAACCGAAGAATTTAAATGTTTAGCAAAAATATTAGCTAAAAGCGTTAATAAGTTGTTTTATCAGGCTGACTTATCATACATTATCGAATTTCTGTACAAAAAGGCAGAGGATGCACTATCCGATTTTAGTAATAAGCATATTAATAACAATGATAATGAAATAATAAATATTTCAAAAGGCGATTTGGAAGATTTTATCGCTGATATATGGGATTTTTTCTACTTAATGCGCCACATTGTTAATATTTATGAGGATCATAGTGCTATCAGACGTGCGGTCAAGAAAACAAAAGAAAATGAAATAAAAGCAAAGGGGAATTAAAGACGGGGGCGGAAATCCGTCCTTGCTTTATTGTTTATTAAATTAGTTATGAATTACATTGAACTTATAAATCAATTTTGGGAAAAGGATGTTGAGTATGATTTTTCCGCTAACGAAACAGCCCTGTACTTTTACTTGATGAGTGTCTGCAACCGTCTTTCCTGGAAAAACCCTTTCGGCGTATCTTCGGCAATGATAGTTGTAAAATTCGGATGGGGTCGGACTGCTTTTGATAACGCCAAAAATAAACTTAAACAGGCTTGTCTTATTGATTTTAAGAGAGGGAATGGCAAGGGCAATGTTACCGAATATTCAATAATTGACGGTAAAGGGTGCGTTTTCAAACCACCTTTGCAAGCACCTTTGCAAGCACCTTTACAAACAGATGACAAACAAAAAGGATGCACTATCAATAAACTAAACAAAACTAAAACATTTAAAAAATCTTTTTCTGACGAAAAAGATGAAAAAAGTCCCCCCGCCTCCGAAACGCTGTTTGTTCCTGTTCAAACGGAACTTGAAAAAAACTTTGAAGCGTTTCGGGCGTGGATTGAAAAGAACGCTCCCAATGTGAGCCGTATGAAAGAACCCTTTACCGTTGAGCAGTACGCAAAGCTCATTGTCGATTTTGACTTTGAGTTTATCAGGAAATTATTGCAGAACATGCACAACTGGAAAGATTTGAATAAAAAAAATGTAAGTGCGAATTTAACTTTTAGAAAATGGGCAAAACAACAGAAAGATGAGCAAAAAACAGACTATACAAGCGACCTCTACAAGTTCGATTGACGCGGCGGGGCTGGCGTTGGGATTAATCCCTCCGCAAGTGGTGAGTTACGAGGAAACGGTACTCGGTTCAGTACTTTGCGGCTTTGTCGACTTTAACGATGTTGTGCAGATATTGAGTTCCGAGATGTTTTACAGGCAGGCAAACGGCAAAATCTTTGCGGCGTTTGAGAAACTTTACGGCAACGGCGAACCGATAGACGCAGGCACGGTAACGAACGAACTAATCGGGACAAACGAACTGAAAGATGCGGGCGGCGAGGCTTACATCGCAGAATTGACAAACAAGGGCGTAAGCGCAAGGATTGACTATTATTCGTTTTCGATTTTTGAGTGTTATTTGCGCCGTGAACTGATAACCACGTGCAGCGAAGTACAGAAATCGAGTTTTGATGTAACCGCCGATTTCGGCGAGGTTATAACACAGGCGGAAAAGCGATTGAACGACATTATTTTGCAGATAGCAGGCAAAAAGGATATTGAGCATATAAGCACGATAGCCAATGTAGCCGTTGATGACGCTTTTAAGCGGATACAGAATGCACGGAATAACAAATTTACGGGCGTTGACACGGGACTTTCCAAACTGAACAGGATAACATGCGGCTGGCAGCCGTCGAAGCTGTACATTCTGGCGGCGCGTCCGAGCGTGGGTAAGACTTCGGTAATGCTTCACCTTGCGCGGGCTGCGGCAAAGGACGATAAAAAGGTATTGATTTTTTCTTTGGAAATGTCGGGCGTGGAACTTGTAAACAAGCTTCTGCTTGCCGAAAGTGAAATAGACGTCGACCGTTTTAAGAGCGGCTACATGACGGGCGAAGAGGAATTAATGATTAATTCGGCGTTCGGGCGTGTCGGCAGTTTGCCGGTCTGGATTGACACAACGGCGGATATAACGATGAACGAAATCCATGCACGGGCAAAGGCTATGCAAAAGAAAGGCAAGTGCGACATTGTTCTGATTGACTATCTGGGCTTGTGCAGGGAAAAGGCGCACGCCGGACGCACACGCGAGCAGGCTGTATCGGCAATGAGCCGCGAAGCTAAAATCATGGCAAAGGGCTTGCAGTTGCCCGTTATTCTCTTATCGCAGCTTTCGCGTGAAGTTGAAAAGCGCGGCGACAAACAGCCTCAACTGTCTGATTTGCGCGACTGCCTGCCTGTTGATGAATGGGTTGATACTCCATGCGGGGTTGTCCGGCTCAAAAGCAAGCCGGAGCGTATCATCAGCATTGATGCGTGTGGCTGTAAAATATCTGAATGTAATTACATCGAGAAAAGATACAGCAATACATATACGGTCAAAACACGCTTCGGCTCATTCTCGGCGACAGCGAAGCATCGGGTATTAACTGCAACGGGATGGAAATATGTTTGCGAACTTGACGCGGAACGGGACATACTGGCTTCGCCGAAAATCATACCGCACGAAAACAGGGGATATATCCCTCACGGAAGGCTTTTGGGATGGCTTATAGGCAACGGGTATTTGTCGGGAACGCCTTCTCTTTGTCTGCGCAACGAGTTTTTGGAGGAACTCTGTGAAGAAGTTAAAAGTTTTGGAGTTTGCGTTAATCCCAGAAAACAGCAAAAATGCGACAATGCAACCGAGATGTACCTGTCTAACGGAGTGGAATCGGGATGCAAGCCAAACCCCGTAATGGAGTGGCTCAGGGAACTTCATCTTGAAGGTAAAACGGCGAAATACAAATCCATTCCACGTCAGTATCTCGGCACAAGCGACGAGGCGCATGTTGAACTTTTGCGCGGATTATGGGAAGCGGACGGTACGGTATCGAAGGGCGTCGCAAGGTATTCAACAGTCAGTGAAATTCTTGCAAGGCAGGTAAAATGGCTGCTGCATACGGCAGGGGTACGTTCTTCCATTTTGTTTGAAGCGCGTAAAAACAGCAACTGCTCCGACCTGTTTACGGTTGCCTGTGTTATTGAGGATAATTTAAGCATGCAGCGTATTTGTAATAATCCCAAGCGGTTTGGGGCGCTGAAAATGCCGTCGGACATATACATTGACCCTGCTCCGGAAATCTTTGTACGGCTTGCGGAAGAATACGGCGCTGACGGAAGGATACAGAAAAAAGCAGATGGACGGGTAAAAAGCATTGCAAAGAAACGATTACTGAAAATGATTGAAGACAACCCGATATCTACAATTATGGAATCACCGTTTGTGCAACTGCAAAATATGGGATGGACGAAAATTACATCCATATCGCATAATGAAAAGGAAGTGCATGTTTGCGACCTGCACGTTCCGGAAACAAACTGTTTTCTGACGAATGGAATAGTCGTGCATAATTCGGGCGGTATTGAACAGGACGCAGATGTGGTAATGTTCATTTGGCGACCCGATGAAAATTATTTGAAAACGCACCCCGAACTCGAAGGCTGCGGGAAGATAATTATCCGCAAGAACAGGGACGGAGCGTGTGGCAGCACGCCGTTCAGGCACAATAAGGAAATGACTAAAATTTATGATTACTGATTATGATAAAAACACATGAGACATGAAATACGTAAAAACAAAACAGATAGCTCCGATAATAAAGACCGTTGCGGAAATATGCACGGAAGCACCCGAATTTTGGGAAATAATCGAGGCTGTTGCAGGCTCAAACCGTAAGTTTTGGTACGAGACGTGGAGCGATGTAAAGCCGAAATTAAATGAAACGGTCGGCTGGTTTTCCAGGCATGAAAAACTTAAAACGATTGAACATTACGATGCGGCGCATCTG
>JAISDB010000178.1 GCA_031265155.1 Prevotellaceae bacterium
TTGTCTTGATACAAAAGAAGCAAAAAATCAAGGCTTATACTTCTCGGCGACCCGCTAACGGCTCGACGGCTAACGGAATTAATGTCTTGCTGTGCTTGACGGAATTCCGTTTTAACGCCCTCTGCGCCGAGCGGGTTCCCCTCCTGCGAAGTTTATGCCATTTTATTTACCAATCAACTTCTGTTTTTGCATGTCGGTAAATCTTTCAACTGACCAACATGCAGAAAAATTAATAGCACGTTGAGCAGGCGGCGTTCCCACAAGTCACAGTCTTAAATCGGAGTTACCGTATAGCGTCGGCTGCTCTTGACCTTTTGGTTACTTTTGTGTCAAGACAAAAGTAACAGAAAAATATCTTTATTATCTTTTTTCTCTGAAAGATATACTTTTTAAGGGACGACTAATTATACGGAATGATTTCGTAATACCACATAGTTTTTATATTCGCCAAAGCGATAGCCCATAAAATCTTCGATAGGCTGCATTATTTTATCCTTTGGCTTCCATACCGATTTGGACGGGTCAAATACAAACTCCCAATTCTGGCTTGCTACTCTGGGCTGCATTATTTTGGGATGCTGTCCGTGAAACAGTTCCAGCCTGTCAACCTGTTGCAATAAATTTGCGCTGTCGTTTATTTGAACGATTTCGCCGCCATTATAGTATGAATTGAAATGCTGTACCTTATATTTCATCCGGATTGGCGAACGAACCGCATTATAGTGATATATCGGTATATCCGTTTTTATTACTTTAAGTTTTTTGCCTTTTTCCAGTCCCTGTTCGTATGAATCTTTGCTTTTATAAATTCTGAAACCCTGTGAATCCCGATAGGAACGAACACATTTATTATTTCGAAAAACCCTGATTTCATAGCGATGCATGCGTCTTGATGTGCGTATGTAATTGTAGCCGCCCCAAAAATGCAGAAACGGAAACAGCAGTCCGTCAACCTGTTCGTCATTTTGATATTTTTGTATGTAATCTGCTATTTGTGCAAGACCGGACTCATGTAAAACTTCATCGGCTTGAATATGAAAAGCCCAGTCGCCTGTGATATGATCCAGCGCAATATTCGATTGCTGTGCAAATATTTTACCGCCTCTTCGTAATGACATGTCCCAAACGGTGTCGATAATTTTAATTTTTGGCGAATTAAGCGCAGCTATTGCCTCGCGCGTGCCATCGATGGAATCTCCGACTGCAATTATAAATTCATTGCAGACAGGTAAAACAGATTGAATTGCTTCCAAAAAGGGAACATCATATTCAAAACCGTTGCGAACGTACGAAAAACCTGATATGTTCATTCTTTTAAAAACTTTTTGAATTTAATAAAATGATAACTGTTATTAACTGTTTGTCTGTTTAATAGCCAAATCATTAAACAGGCAACGCCATAAGGTTGTTTACCCGAAGTAAAAAGTCCGCATCTTTGCGTGGAATAAAATCTGTACTCATAATCTGATTGATTTTAGATTGTTAATAATATTTAATTTATGGAAAATGACATGATATTGGTTGCATGCGTCGGCATTGCCTTTAAAAAACTTCCGGATAACAGCCTGAAGGTCATGAACAATAATAAGGCAAAATTGCGAATTTGCGTTTTTTATCCGGTTTTTGTATGCGATGTTTTTGCACATTTTATTAGATTCGGTTTCTATATTTATTTTTTCTGTTTACGGGTCTCTGTCTTATAATTTACATTATAAAACATGCAAAGTTAAATACATATTTTGTTATAGACAAAATTTTTTTTTGCCTGTTAATATGAAAAAATAATTATATTACTGATAATCATGCGATTTTGTTGTCTTATAATGTAAATTATCGGACAAAAAAAAATTAAAAAATGTTGAAAATTCAGAATAATTATCGCTAATCAGTCAGCCATGACATCAGCGAAAAAGTCTTTTGCATTTGCTGTTTTTTGATTTGCTGTTATTGCTAGTACTGTGAGTTATTGATTATTGACTGTCTGTACTGTTTCTGCGATTGGCTGTCGCTTAAACCGTTAAAATATTAAATCATAAATTGTAAATAATCAATTTTGCAAACTTTTTTATATCTTTGTATTTTGAAATTATTGCATCAAAACGGGACGGTAAATATTATCATATACGGATTAAAACAGAAACGGTGAAAGTAAAAATAGTGAATAAATCGGCATTTGATGTTCCTCAATATGCAACATCGCAAGCGGCAGGGCTTGACTTGCGTGCAAATATACGCGAGGCGGTTGTTTTGAAGCCTTTGGAGCGCAAACTTGTTCCTACGGGCTTGTTTATTGAACTTCCCGACGGTTGCGAGGCTCAAATCCGTCCGCGCAGCGGCTTGGCGGTTAAACATGGAATATCGCTTGTAAATACGCCGGGAACAGTCGATCCCGATTATCGCGGCGAAATAGGCGTGATACTTATAAATTTGTCGAATGATGAATTTATTTTGAACCCGGGAGAACGTATAGCCCAAATGATTATCGGTAAATTCGAACGTATAGAATGGGAATGTGTTTCCGATTTGTCGATGTCGGAGCGCGGCGATGGCGGATTCGGCTCTACAGGTACAAAATGACAACAAATTTTATGTTATAAAATTAAATATAAATTGATAAAAATATTACAAAATATAATCAAACTTCATGTAGCAACAGCGGTTATTTCTGTTAAAATGCTGTTTTTTTGCCTGATATTTTTAGCAGGCTGTTCTTCGATAAAAACGACTTCAAAAATTGATAATAATTCAGCTGATCTTGCTCGCGAATATTATTTGATAAGCGCTTCTCAGAAATTTTATCAGGGCGATTTGTTTAATGCGCGGCAGTTTTTATTGAAATCAATTTCTGTAGATCCCGATTGCTCCGCCTGTTATTATTTGCTGTCTAACGTATTGCTGAAATCGGGCTATGCAAGCGATGCGCTGATTGCAGGCAAAAAAGCATTTGCGCTGGATTCTGCCAATTTTTGGTACGGCAGGCTTGTTGCGCAGATAGGCGATTTGACTGGCGATATTGATTTAGCCGTACAGATATATCAGTATCTTATGACTCTTGCAAATAAGGATGATGATATTGCTTACAGTTTGGGAGCGTTATATTGTCGTCAGAATCAATTTGATAAAGCCTTGACGCTCTATGATTCGCTGCAGAATAAATCAGGATTTGATGAACGGATACTGTTCGCCAGGCAGCAGATATATTATGCAACCGGCAATAATTCTGCCGCAATGGTGGAAGCGTTGCGATATTTTGAGCGCGATACCGAAAACCCTCAGGCAAATCTTTTGCTTGCAGAAGTTTTTGTACGCGGAGGAAATGATTCTGTTGCTCTTCAATATTTGGAGCGCGCTCACGAGCTCGATGAAACTTATGCGGCGCCCTTGTTGGTTTTGGCGGAAATGTATCGAAAAAAATATGAATATGACAAATTTTTTGGTATTATCCGCAAAATTGCGGTGAATAAATTTATTCCCTTATCCGATAAAATTGAATATTTTATTCCTGCGCTTCAATTCTGGCAGGAAGCCAGGTATCGCAATGAGATAGAAAGCATGATTGGTTTGCTCGCCGAAAATTACGGAAATGAATGGGACTTTAAACAGTTTTATTCGTCTTTTCTCATTCAGACCGACCGACACGCTCAAGCCATGAATCTAATTGATGAAGAATTGCAGCAAAATAAAAGGAATAATTATGCATGGAATATGAAAATAGCCTTGCTGTATTATTCCCGCAATTTGGAGAATGTTTTGTCTGCTATTGATACTGCTCTTGTTTATTCCTACGAAAAATCTGATTTTTTATTACAAAAAGCTTCAATTTTGTACGAATTGAAACGTTACAGTGAAGCAATTTCAGTTCTCGAAAATACGTTGAAATCAAGTAGAAATATAACAACGTACAAAGATATGCTGGCATTGCTTGGCGATGCATATCACGCTGTCGGAAATAAGAAATCGGCTTACAGGACATACGAAAAAGTTTTGGCGATTGATACTGCAAATATTGGCGTACTCAACAATTATGCATATTATCTGAGTGAAGAAAACAGGAATTTGCAACGCGCACTCGAAATGTCGCAGAAAACGATTAATGCACAGCCTGAAAATGCTACATTCCTTGATACTTACGCATGGATCTTACATAAACTCGGACGCGATGTCGAAGCTCAGCCTGTTTTTCGCAAGGCAATGACGCTTGGAGGCCGCGAAAGCGCTGTTATTTTAGACCACTATGGCGATGTGCTTTTTGAACTGAAAGAATATACTACGGCGATACTTTACTGGGAAGATTCTCTATCAAAGGCGGATACTGTAAATGTCGATGCAATTCATAAAAAAATTGAAAAATGTAAGAAAATAAAGGATAATTCAAAAAAATGAAATGTTCTTTTCGACATATTATAGCGATTATCTTTTTGCTGGCGGTTGTTATTCCTTCGTTTTCACAATCGACAGAAGCAAAACTTAAAAAAAGTAAAGCGGATACCGAAAAAGAAATCGAAAAGATTAACAGGCAAATTAATGAAAATGACAGAGCAAAAAAATCACAGTCCGAACATATTGCCTTACTTAACAGCCGAATAGAACAGCGTAGAAAATTGATTAAGAATACCGATCTGCAAATTTCGATTACTGAAGCCGAAATACAGAAAAAGAATGATAATATAAATGAGCTTAAATTAAAAATCAGCCGGCTTAAAGATTCGTATGCCGAATTGGTTGTAAATATATATACCAATCGGAAAAAGGCAACCTGGCTGATGTATGTGTTTGCAAGCGAAGATTTCAGTCAGGCATTTCGGCGTCTAAAATATTTACAGTCTTATGCAGATGTTGTTTCTGTTCAGGCAAGAAAAATTGAACAGACAAATCAGCAGTTAAGCAACGAGGTTTCTTTGCTTCTTGACAAAAAACGCGAGCTTGACAATTATAAATCGGAACGCAGCAGAGATATGGAGCATCTGGCAAAAGATGAAGCCGAAGCAAAAAAAATGCTGTCGGGCTTGAACAGTGAAGCGGCAAAACTGAAAAAGCAGTTGCAGCGTAAACGTGCAGATTTGGCAAACCTTGACAGGCAAATCAGAGATATTGTAAAAAAAGAAATAGCAAAGGATAAATCTACAGGAATTTCCAAATCTCCGGCAAGCGTTAAACTTTCTGCCGATTTTGCCGCAAATCGCGGACGGTTGCCGTGGCCTGTCGCTCAAGGGAAAATTGTCGGATTTTTTGGCGAAAGGTTTCATCCTGTTTATAAGCATATAGAACTTTCGCCGAATACCGGCATTGATATTTCGACCGTTGAAGGCGAAAATGTTTTAGCCACTTTTGACGGAGTTGTTGTCGGCGTATTGCAAGTGGCGGGAATGAATATTTGCGTAATGTTGAAGCATGGCGAATATTTCACTTTTTATTGTCGACTTGGCGTTGCTTCCGTAAAACGGGGCGCTAATGTTAAAACGGGAACGGTACTCGGGAAAGTTGCAGCAGGAAGAGACAGCGACGGTTCGCAGTTACACTTCGAAATGTGGAAAACGGATAAAGCTCTTGATCCTTACATGTGGCTGCTAAAAAAATGATGTTGATGCTATTCGATTTAATTTGAACGGAATATATGAGATGATAAGATTTTTTGCTGAAAATATTTCTTTCAATTTGAAAAACAGGCGCAGAATAAAATATTGGATAGCCGATGCCATTATCGGCGAAAATAAAATTATCGGCGAAATCAATTTTATATTTTGTTCTGATGATTATCTTCTTGATATGAACAGGAAATATTTGTCGCACGATTATTTTACCGATGTCATAACATTTGATTTTTGTGAGGGCGATAAAATTTCAGGCGATATTTTTATCAGTATTGACTCTGTCCGTTCAAATTCGGCAAAATATGGGCAATCGTTTGCAAACGAACTGTATAGAGTAATGATACACGGCATTCTTCATCTCTGCTCGTATGGAGATTCTACAAAACCCGAAACTGCTCTAATGCGTTCAAAAGAAAATATTTACCTCGAAAAATTAGTGATTTAGATGCTTTATACGTTCGATATAATTGTTGTTGGCGGAGGACATGCAGGATGCGAGGCTGCAGCAGCGGCAGCAAAACTGGGTTCGCAAGTGCTTTTGATTTCGATGGACATGACAAAATTTGCTGCAATGTCATGCAATCCTGCTATTGGCGGAGTTGCCAAGGGGCAAATAGTTCGAGAGATTGATGCTCTCGGCGGCTGTACTGGAATTGTTACCGATAAAACGTCTCTTCAGTTTCGCATGCTTAATCGATCAAAAGGACCTGCCGTATGGAGTCCGCGCGCTCAATGCGACCGTACGCTTTTTTCTATGGAATGGCGAAAAATGCTGGAAGCGCATGCCAGTCTTTCATTTTGGCAGGATTTTGTTGTAAGTCTTATTGTGAAAAACGGAAAAGTGGAAGGATTGACAACTGCGCTTGGAATTAAATTTTACGCGCAGGCTGTAATTCTCACTGCCGGAACTTTTCTTAATGGAACAATCCATGTCGGACTAGCGCAGCTTGCAGGCGGCAGAATGGGCGAGATGCCTTCTGCGGGATTGACCGAGCAGCTTGTCGAATCAGGCTTCGAATCGGGAAGAATGAAAACAGGAACGCCGCCTCGCTTTGATGGCAGAACTGTGAATTTTGATAAACTGGCTGTTCAGCATGGAGATGAGCATCCGTCTAAATTTTCTTTTCTGCCGGAAATAAAACCTATAGAACATCAAAAACCATGTTATATTGTACATACATCGCCCGAAGTTCATCAAATTTTGGAATCAGGTTTTGATGACTCTCCGTTATTTACGGGAATTATCAAAGGTATTGGACCGCGATACTGTCCAAGTATTGAAGACAAGATTAAAACTTTTTCCGGTAAGGATTCGCATCAGCTGTTTTTAGAACCGGAAGGTTTCGATACAAATGAATATTATTTAAGCGGGTTTTCGTCATCATTGCCTTTGGATGTTCAATATAATGCATTGCGCAAGGTTGAAGGATTTGAAAATGTCAGAATTTTCCGTCCCGGATATGCAATTGAATATGATTATTTCCCGCCTGTACAGCTTTATCACACACTGGAAACTAAAATTATTGAAAATTTGTTTTTTGCCGGACAGATAAACGGAACAACAGGCTATGAGGAAGCGGCAGCGCAAGGCTTGATGGCAGGCATAAATGCACATTTGAAATTGCATGACAACGGTGAATTTGTACTTTCCCGCAGCCAGGCGTATATTGGAGTTTTGATTGATGATTTGGTTTCAAAAGGAGTTGATGAACCTTATCGAATGTTTACAAGCAGGTCGGAGCATCGAATTTTACTGCGTCAGGATAATGCGGATGACCGCCTTACGGAATTGTCATATCGCATTGGGTTGGCATCGGATTGTCGTTATCGAAATGTTGTGAACAAGAAGCGAGCGGTAAAGGAATTTATATCGCTTGTTAATAATATTTCCATTTCGCCTGATGAAATAAATCCGTATTTGGAATCAGTCGGTTCTGCGTTAATTACTCAGAAACGAAAGATTGTTGATATTATTTCTCGTCCCGAAGTTTCTATAAACGATATTTTATCTGTATCCGATTTCGGCACGGCAATTGACAATATCGAAAACCTTACGGCGGAAGTTATTGAAGAAGCAGAAATAAGTGTAAAATATTCCGGATATATTGAACGCGAGCAGCTTCTTGCTGAAAAAATGAGTAGATTGGAAAATGTAAAAATTCCTGTCGGATTTGATTATTCAAAAGCAAATATAACGATTGAAGCACAGCAGAAACTAAAAAAAATCAATCCTGTAACAATAGGGCAGGCATCGCGAATACCCGGAGTTTCACCTGCGGATGTTTCCGTATTGCTTGTTTTGTTGGGACGTTGAATGTTCCACGTGGAACATTCAAACAATAGAATTTAATTTGTGTTCCACGTGGAACAATTTATAGAATATGTCAATATAAAGATGAAATCGAACAGTAAAATAAAGCAACAACTTTCCCTTTTGCCACATTCTCCCGGTATTTATCAATTTTTTAATTCGGCAGATAGAATAATTTATATTGGAAAAGCAAAGGATTTGAAAAACAGGGTGTCATCCTATTTTTTATCGCGCACGGATGATAATCCTAAATTGTGTGTTATGGTTGCCAAAATTGAAGTAATAAAGCATATTGTAGTTGAAACCGAATCGGATGCGTTCTTTTTGGAAAACAAATTGATAAAGAAATATCAGCCACAATACAATATTCTATTGAAAGATGATAAAACCTATCCATGGATTTGCGTAAAAAATGAAAATTTTCCACGTTTGCTTGTCGTTCGCAAAACGCCGAAGGATGGATCTAAATATTTTGGGCCATATTCATCTGCAACAACTGTTCGGTTTTTGCTTGATTTGATTAAACGATTATATACATTGCGAACATGTAATCTTACGCTGTCTCAATCGGCTATTGCCCGCCGAAAATACAAACCCTGTCTTGAATATCATATAGGAAATTGCAAAGCTCCGTGTACCGGAAAACAAACCGAAGAGGAATATAATTTGCAGATAGAGCATGTGCTGGCTATATTGAAAGGCGATATTCAATTTGTGATGCAATATATGCAGGATGAAATGAATAAGGCGGCAAAGGAATATCGCTTTGAAGATGCTCAATTATTGAAAGAAAAATACGGCAAGCTGGAAACATATCAGTCAAAATCAATAATTGTAAGCTCTGTAATTCAAACAGTAGATGTTGTAACAGTTTTGATAGATGGAGATATTGCTTTTGCCAATTTTATGCGTGTTGTGAAAGGCACGATTATTCAGTCGCAGACGTTTGAATTTAATCTTGGCGTTGAAGATACAAAAGAATCGTTATTGAGTTATGTAATTGCCGAAATGCTCAATAGATTGAATGAATTATCGTTTGAGATTATTGTTCCGTTTTTGCCGGATCAGGAAATTTCAAATCATATTTTCACCGTTCCACATCATGGCGATAAATTTAAATTATTTGAACTGTCGTTGCGAAATCTGAAAACATATCAATTCGAACGATTAAAGCAAATTAAAATAGTTGATCCTGACAAATATGCAAATCGTATTCTTTTAAAATTGCAAAACGAATTGCGACTGGATGTTTTGCCTCGCCATATTGAATGTTTTGACAATTCGAATATACAGGGAACAAATGCAGTTGCATCCTGCGTAGTATTCAAAAACGGGAAACCAAGCAAAAAGGATTACAGAAAATATAACATCAAAACAGTTACAGGCGCTGATGATTACGCTTCGATGCATGAAGTTGTACAGCGTAGATATTCACGACTGCTTAAAGAAAATGGCGAGCTGCCCGACCTGATAATTACCGATGGCGGGCGAGGACAAATGGAAACAGTGCGAAAAGTCATTGAAGATGAATTGGGATTAAAAATCCCTGTTGCAGGGCTGGCAAAAGACAGAAAGCATCGAACAAACGAACTTTTATTCGGATTTCCTCCGGTACAGATAGGAATAAAGCCTACAGAACCGCATTTTAAACTGCTGATTACAATTCAGGACGAAGTACATCGCTTTGCTGTTGAATTTCATAGAAACAAGCGCAGCAAGGCAATGATAAACACGCGATTGGCTGATATTCAGGGAATAGGTGAAAAGACAGCTCAAAAACTGTTGATTAAGTTCAAAACAGTGACAAAAATAAAAAATGCTACAGTCGGCGAATTAAGCGAAACAATAGGCGAACGACTGGCAAAAAATGTATCGGATTATTTCAGAAACAAAAAATCATAATAAATATGAAATATTTCAAAATTAAAACAAAATGATTATTTTTGCTAAAAATAAACGAACAGTAAAATGAAAACAAAGCTCAAACAAATCGTGCCGTATGTTACGGCTATTGTTATATTTATGGTGATTTCCACAGGTTATTTCACTCCTGCGCTTTTTGAAGGCAAGGCATTGTATCAAACCGATATCAGGAATGGAGCGGGAATGGGACAGGATCTTAACAGGCATTACAGGGAGACGGGCGAGAAAAGCCTGTGGTCGTCCCAAATGTTTTCGGGAATGCCGTCGTATCAAATTTCTCCGAGCTATAAAACGGCGCCTGTTTTGCGTGAAATGAGAAATGCTTTTGAAGGCTGGCTGCCTGCACCGGCAAGTTATCTGTTTGCATACATGCTTGGATTTTTTATTCTTTTGCTGGCATTGAAAGTCAATCCGTGGATAGCTGTCATTGGTGCTATTGCCTATGCCTTTTCGTCGTATTTTTTGATTATTATCGAAGCCGGTCATATTTGGAAAGTATGGGTACTGGAACTGATTCCGCCTACTTTAGCAGGAATTGTTTGGGCTTATCGGGGTAAATTCTTGCCGGGAGGCATTGTTGCCGCCCTGTTTTTTACTTTGCAGTTATTTTCAAATCATATTCAAATGACATATTACGCTTTTATGTTTATTGGCATTTTTGTTGTTTGCAGATTTGTTTATGATATAAAGAAAAAGCAAATATTGAAATTTATTAAGGCAAGCGCCGTTTTGCTTGTTGCAGGCTTGATAGGTTTCGGCGTAAACTCTACAAACCTTGTATTATCGGCAAAATATTCGGAGCAGACAATTCGCGGCAAATCGGAATTAACAGGCAACGCGGGAAACAAAACAAGCGGTCTCGATCGCGATTATGTAACGCAGTGGAGTTATGGCATTGGCGAAACATTTTCCTTGCTTATTCCGAACACCAAAGGCGGCGCTTCGGAACCGATCGGCTATACACTGCAAAACGGACAGTGGAAGCGCGATTATAATAAAAATAAATCGGCGTTAAATAAAATATCTTTTCCCCAGCTAAGAGAAAATATTGCTCAGCAGCAGAGCTACTGGGGCAATCAGCTGTTTACGTCCGGGCCTGTATATGCGGGAGCGTTCATACTGTTTTTATTTGTCTTCGGGCTGTTTATCGTGAAAGGCTATATGAAATGGGCTTTAGTCGGCGGAACGGTATTTTCCGTTTTGCTTGCATGGGGACACAATTTCATGTGGTTCACAAATTTATTTCTTGACTATTTCCCAATGTATAATAAGTTCAGGGCGGTTTCGTCTATTCTCGTTATTGCCGAACTTACAATTCCTGTTCTTGCAATACTGGCGCTGTCTAAAATCATTGAAAACAGGGATATTATATTCAAAAAAAGAAAGCAGTTTTTAATCAGTTTGGGATTTACCGCAGGCATTGCCTTATTGTTTATTCTTATACCGCGACTGTTTTTTTCTTTTTCTTCTTTAAAAGATGAAAATATTTCAGATGCAGTAACATCAGCAGCTATTGAGAATGTACGTATTTCAATATTTTGCAGCGATGCGTGGCGTACCGTCATCATTATTTTAATAGGAGCGGGGCTGCTGTGGCTGTATGGCGCTAAAAAAATAAAAAAACCATTGCTGATAGCCCTGATTGCTGTTCTTACGCTGTTCGACCTTGCCGGTGTTGATAAACGTTATTTGAATAATGGCGATTTTTTGCCCAAATCCAACACTAAAACGGCTTGGGAAATGACCGATGTCGACAGGCAGATTTTAATGGATGCCGATCCGAACTGTCGCGTGTTTAATATTGCCGTGTCGCCGTTTCAGGATGCAAGTACATCTTATTATCATAAATCCATCGGCGGCTATCACGCAGCGAAGCTGCGCCGCTATCAGGATATAATTGATAAATACCTTAATGAGCTAAATATGAATGTATTAAATATGTTAAATACAAAATATATTATCTTCCCAGACCGCAATAACGGCAACAGATTGCTTGTTCAGCAAAATGTCGATGCATTCGGTTATGCGTGGTATGTTGACAGTGTGCGAATTGCAGAAAATGCCGATGAAGAGTTTGCCGCTATTGGCGAAGTAGATTTGAAGAATACTGCCGTTATTGATAAACGCTTTAAAAATCAACTGGAAAATTTTGTATTTCAGAAAGATACTGCTCGAACAATAAAAATGACCGACTATAAAATTAATGATATAACATACGAAACAAATTCTATGAATGAGCAGATAGCGGTTTTTCCGGAAATATATTATAACGATGGGCTTACCTGCTGGGAGGCATTTATAGATGGGCAGCCTGTGCCGCATTTCCGCGCAAATTATGTATTGCGCGCTCTGCGCGTACCTGCCGGCGAGCATACGGTGGAATTTGTATTTAAGCCCAAAGCATATAATACTTTGGAAACGCTTTCTCTGGCTTGTCTGTGGATTATGCTTATCGGAGCGCTGATTGTATTTGCCTGTTACGTCATTAAAAACAGGAAAAACAATATTTTGTTAACTCATGTTATGCAGGACAGTTAAAGCCGCATTGCTGAAAGGCAGGACAAACGGAGCGTACAAAAGCCCTGCCTTTCAGGACTGTGTGATTCTGACCGATTGTGCATAACATCAGTTATTAAATATTATATAGAACAGATTATTATATGCTTAAAATTCATCTATTTATTGAAACGTCATTGCGAACCGCTTGCGATGAAGCAATCCAATTGCCATGTTCTTTTATGGATTGCTTCGTCGTTACACTCCTCGCAATGACGGCAGAATAATATGCTGTAGTTAACGCATATAATGCTTTATTAAATAGTCGTTCCTTAAAAAGGTACAAATCATTTATTAACAAATAGTAATAAATGAAAATCAGATGAAAAACTTGCAGGGTTTTAATCAATACAGACATAAAACCCTGCAAATAAAATTTTATCTTCTCTTCTTTTGTCTTGATACAAAAGAAGCAAAAAATCAAGGCGATCCTTCTCGGCGATCCGCTAACGGAATTAATGTCTCGCTGCGCTTGACGAAATTCCGTTTTAACGCCGTCTTTGCCAAGCGGGTTCCCCGCCTGCGAAGTCTATGCCGTTTTTATTTGCTAATCAACTTCTGTTCTCGTATACAGGCAAATTTTTCAGATAGTCAACATGCAGAAAAATTAATAGCACGTTGAGCAGGCGGCGTTCCCACAGGTCACAGTAGTAAATCGGAGCTACCGTATAGCGTCGGCTGCTCTTGACTTTTTGGTTACTTTTGCGTCAAGGCAAAAGTAACAGAAAAACATCTTTATTATATTTTATCTCTGAAAAATATACTTTTTAAGGAACGACTAAATATAAACTCTATTGTCCAATATGAAAAAACAATAAAATGGAATTATCCGTACCTACGGCATTTATTATTGTTTTGTCAATATTTTTTAATAGTGTTTATGAATATATAAAACTTTTTATTATTTTTGCATTCGATTTTATGGAAGAGATGGAATGAAAAAAGCATGTGGAAATAACAAAAATAATATAAAAAAAGCCGCTGAATATTTGGCGGTTTCGGATATTTTGTTAAACACACACACACACACACACACACACACACACACACACACACACACACACACACACACACACAGTTGCCAGACCAATACTTTTTTAATTACACGTGCGCGACAATATAAAAATTATTTTTTAAATAACATACATATTTCAAACTCAAAC
>JAISDB010000035.1 GCA_031265155.1 Prevotellaceae bacterium
TCGTCCTTGTTATGAAAGTGAAAATAAGGCAATTCACTCTTTGGAGGTAATGCTGTAAACGAAATTTCCGTTCCGGTTGCCTTTGTCGCTTCCTTGATAAACACCTTTCCCCGAACTTCCTGATTTGTCTTGGGATGGATAAATGAATATTCCGGTAATTTATCTAAACTGCCTATGTTTACTGCCGTACAGTTCTTGTTTTCTGCAATTTTTTCTATCTGTTTCATATTTAATATCGTTTGCTATTTTGTATTATCATACGCTTCCAGAGCCGGAAGCAGACAGCTCGCAATTCCCTTGATACCGCAAACGGTGACAGTCATCAAAATGGCTTCTTTCAGCTCGTCGCGGGTGGCTCCCGCCTGTTTCGCCATCGGTACATGGGAAGTTACGGCGGTCGTTTCGCCCTGCGAGGCGCGAATAGCAATATAAATCAACTGCTTCATTTTGGGCGACAGCGCTTTCATGCTGCTGACAGACTGGATTAATCCACTAAACGCCTGCGCCACTTCAGGGGCTTCTTCCTGAAAGACTTCCATTAAATTTTTCTTTACATCCATGATTTATTATTTTTATTTGTATCTTTATTTATTAATTGTTTATTTTTCCCATTATGATTTTTCATGCAAAAATAACGAAAATATTTGATTGACGATAATTATAATTTGCTGTAATTTAATGTATGTTATTATAAGGCATATTTTTTATAATATCCTAATTTACTGCTTTTTTGAAACATCAGGTTTTTGCTTGTACAATTTAAAAATTAAAATGAATTTCTACGCATTTGCCTTTCTCAATAAAATCATATAATTTTGCGCTTGCTGTAAGCAAACTGCAGCAGTTCGGGTAAAGTATTTTGATGCCCGATTTTTACTTTTTTATTTTAATTACCGGCAAAAACAGATATAAAATGTTACGAATAAAAAATCTACACGCTTCCATCGGAGGAAAAGAAATTTTGAAAGGCGTGAATTTATTGCTAAATGCAGGAGAAATACATGCAATAATGGGACCAAACGGTTCGGGAAAAAGTACGCTTGCCGCCGTTCTTACAGGAAAGCCAGGCTACGAAGTTACGGAAGGTGAAGTATTGTTTAACGGTAAAAATTTGCTGACAATGTCTCCAGAAGAGCGTTCGCACGAAGGCTTGTTTTTAAGTTTTCAATATCCTGTTGAAATTCCAGGCGTAAGCAATGTAAATTTCATGAAAGCTGCGCTTAACGAGCATCGCAAGCATAAAGGACTTGAACCGCTTTCTGCATCAGAATTTTTGAAACTGATGCGCGAAAAAATGGCTTTGGTCGAAATAGATTCCAGACTCACAAGCCGTTCGGTTAACGAAGGTTTTTCGGGCGGAGAAAAAAAACGAAACGAAATATTTCAAATGGCTATGCTCGAACCAAAACTTTCGATACTCGATGAAACCGACTCCGGTCTTGATATTGATGCACTGCGCATCGTGGCAAACGGAGTGAATCTGTTGAAGCGTCCAGATACGTCAACAATAGTAATAACTCATTATCAGCGTTTACTTAATTATATTGTACCCGATGTCATTCATGTTTTGTACAACGGGAAAATAGTGAAAACAGCAGGCAGGGAATTGGCTTTGGAACTCGAAGAAAAAGGTTACGACTGGTTGAAAACGGAAGAATCTATTATTAATACAGGCGAATTGAAAGACTGATACTTTTAACCACAATATACACAAATGTTTAGCAAAGAACGTAAATACTTAAAAATGAAACAAAACATGTAATAAACAGATTATAATTATTGCAACTTCGCGAAAACTTTGCGGTTATATAAAAAAAATTAAAAAATATAAAATCCATGAAAAAGATATTAGTTTGTATGATAATAACATTTGGTTGTGCGGTATTTGCAAAAGCGCAGACCAACAACGAAAAATGGATAGAAATCGACACTCTTTTTGCCGATGGCTTATACAAAACGGCTGTCGAAAAATTGAATATAATATACGGGCAATCGTTTGCAAATGGCGATGATGTTCAATTTATGAAATCAATAATTTATCGCTTGACCTGTCAGCAATATACGGAAGAAAATGTTACTGTGGCAACGGTAAACGCATTGCGCAACGATTTGCAGAAAACACAGTCGGATGTTGCGCAGGCGCTCATAAATTCACTGCTTGGCAAGGCATTTTGGGATTATTACAGCCAAAACAGATGGCGATTTCAGAATCGCACCGATGTAAATGATGACGTGGAAAATTCTGATATTACAACATGGAGTTTGAACAGGATTTTTGATGAATGTATCGGAGCATACAAACGTTCGCTTGAAAATAGCGATGCTTTGGGTAAAATAAAAATCGACTATATTAACGATATTTTGATTGAAAATAAAGCAACAAGAGAATATCGCCCGACTTTATATGATTTTGTTGCGCATCAGGCAATAACGACGCTTGGTAACAGCGAAATACGAATAACAAAGCCGAAAGATGCCTTTTTGCCCAATGATGAAAATCTGTTTACCTGCGATGCTCAAAAGTTTGCAGAAATTTCGATTGCAGGCAGCGATTCGGTTTCGAGTCTGTTGCTTGTTTTGCAAACATTGCAGCAATTAACAGAATTTCATTTGCAGCGAAATGATATTCTTGCTGTCGGCGATTTAACTTTGAAACGTTTTGATTTTTTGAAAGCCAACTCTACGCTGGAAAACAGAAATGTTTTGATAATGGCGAATTTGCAAAAATTTATCGAAAATACCGAAAAAAACGATATTTGGTTTGAAGCAATGTACAGGCTTGCGCAAATGCACTGTGATTCCGGCGACAGAGTAAAAGCCATAGAGCTTTGTAATGATGCATTAAAGCAGGAAAATATAAACGAAAGACAGAAACAGGTATTTAAAAAATATATTGAATATATAAAATGTCCTCAACTTGGCATGACTGTCGAAGATATCGGAATTCCCCGGAAGCCCGTAAAAATTCTGGTAAACTGCAAGGATTTGTCTTCCGTTTATTTCCGTATCTATAAAGTACCTGTTGAAAACAGGTTTAAAATGTTAGAAAACATATCGTATCTGGATGACGATAAAGAAAACTTTATTGCAAAATATGCGCTGCTTGCGGATGAATGGTTTGAAAATGTTCCTCAAACAAACGATTATAAACCTCATACTACTGAAATTGTGTACGGCAAACCGCTTGAACAGGGAATATTTTTAATTGTTGCAAGCAGTTCGCCCGACTTTTTCAATGCCGGTAAAAAAATAATTGCATGTGCGGTATTTCAACTTTCTTCAATAGCTTACACTTATAAAATAATTTCTGACAAATACAACGAAATATACATTGTAAACAGTGAAACAGGCAAACCGATAAAAGGTGCAAAGGTTAATATATATATGTATAGAGATGATGATATTATTGAATTAAGCAACGAATTTATCAGCGACGAAAACGGCATTATAAAAGGTAATATTAAAAGTGAGTACAGTGATTTTATTTCTATTATTGAAAATGATAATTATTTTCTTACTGAAAATTCCGGATTAAATACAATGCTTCGGTATAATCCATTTTATTTCCACAATACATACATAACTAAATTCTTTTTGGACAGAGCTATTTACCGTCCCGGACAGACAGTATATTTCAAAGGAATATTGATGGATTACAACGACAATCACCGTACAATAATCGTAAACAGAAAAGAAACAGTCATTTTAAAAGATGTAAACCGGCAGGAGATTGCAAAACTTGATGTTGTAAGCAACGAATACGGAACGTTCAGCGGAAGTTTTGTTTTGCCGCAATCTGTTTTGGGTGGAATGTTTATGATAGAAAGCGACAAGAGTGTAATTTATTTCAATGTCGAAGAATACAAACGTCCTGCTTTTGAAGTTACGATAAATCCTGTGGAAAAAAATTATAAGTTCAATGAAACCGTAAGCCTTTCGGGCATTGCAAAATCGTATGCAGGTTACAGTATCGACAATGCAAAAGTTTCGTACAGCATAATTCGCAGTTTGGAATTTCCTTATCGCTGGTGGTGGATGCCGATAAGCAACGAAAGCCGAACAATAGATAACGGAGAAACAACGACAGATGAAAACGGAAAATTTGAAATTACATTTTTTGCCGATGGCAGCGGATTGAAAAACGACATGCAAATTGCTTCTTACAACATTACTGTTGATATTACCGACAACAACGGCGAAACTCACAGTGATCAATACAATCTGCGTATTAGCAAAAAACCGCTTATAATAGAAGCAGACATTCCGGAAACGGCAAATATTGATGACAGTCTCATATTTGATTTGGCAACAAAAAATTTAAACGAACAGTTTACGCAATCTGACATTACCGTGAAAATTTACAAACTTAAACAGCCCGAACATCCTTTGCGCAAACGGCTTTGGGAAAAACCCGACAAGCCTTTGCTGTCTTACGGCGAATACAAAAAACTTTTCCCGAACGATGCTTACGGCGATGAAGATAAAATCGAAAATTTTGAAGAAATAGGACTTGTAAAAACCGTTTCGTTCAATACGGATAAAACAAAGAAAATAAATCTCGACGAGTTAAAAAAACACGGAAACGCTTCGTACAGATTTGATATTACGGCGAAAAGCGGCGAAAATATAACAACCGAAATAAAAACGTACATACAGTTACAAAGCAACAATATTCTCGCCGATATGAAAAATTGGATACGAAAAGGAAAACAAACCGAAAAAGAAGTTGAATTTTTTGTCGGAGGAATGAGCGGCAGCACTTATGTTCATTACGATGTAGCATATAGAAACGATTTAATTGAGTCGAAAAATATAATTGTCGGAAAAACGCCTAAAAGCATAAAAATCGCTATTCCAAAAACAAAAAACAACGAAGAATTTGCCGTAAGTTTTGTGAGTATTTACGAAAACAGGATTTACACGTCCGATCATGTAATAAATCCCCGCGAAGATAAAAACGACCTCGACATTTCGCTTGTTACTTTCCGCGACAAGTTGCAGCCAGGCGAAAAAGAACAGTGGAAATTAAGAATAAAATCCGCAGGCAGCGAAAAAGCAACGGCTGAAATGCTTGCAAGTCTTTACGATGCTTCATTGGATGCTTTTGTTATGCACGATTGGAATAAGGACTTTGCAAAAAGTTCGGTGTTAGATTATTCTCATACCAATTGGAAAACTTCGATTATAAGTTCGGTAAACTCAATAAATTTATACAGGATTTATGCTAATAAGAGACTTAACCTTGATAAAGATTATGACTTTTTAGCCAATGTTGCTTACTTTAGGAATCAGCACATAAATACGGTCACAGGCAGCATAAGAGGTGTTGTTATCGATGAAAATAATATGCCTCTTGAGTATGTTTCGGTTTCATTAAAAAATAAGCCTGTAACAGGAACGGTAACAGATGTGAACGGAGAATTCGGCATTGATGCTGAAATTGGAGACGTGCTTGTTTTCTCGTATATCGGATATAACTCACGGGAAATAGCTGTTCAAAACAGTACTGTCAACGTTGTACTCACGTCAGATGCTTCTGTAATCATGGATTATGATGATGATGTATTCATGGAATATTCAGATGCATCTATATTTGAAGAATCTGTTGTTAGTGCTTATGAGGATGTAAGCAAATCACTTGCAGGCAGCGTAAGAGGTATTGCTCTCGAAAAAAACGCAATGCCGTCTGCAACGTTTTTTGATAAAAAAGAGACCGATAAGAATGTAACAGTAACCGGTATCCGCACAAATTTCAACGAAACCGCTTTCTTTTATCCGGAATTGCGAACCGACAGCAACGGCGAAATAATTATTGATTTTGTCATTCCCGAAAGTCTTACAAAATGGAAACTGCTTGGACTTGCGCATACCAAAAATCTTGAAACAGGAAAAGTTACTGCATATACAGTAACTCAGAAAGAAGTTGCAGTTTCGGCAAATGCGCCGCGCTTTTTCCGCGAAGGCGACAGCATGGAATTCAGCGCAAAAATCAATAACATAACCGAAAATAAAATAAAAGGCAAAGCGCAGTTATTATTGTTTGATGCGTTTACCATGCAACCGGTAAATATTATTACAAATGAAACAGAGCAGAATTTTTCGGTTAACACAAATCAAAGCGTTGCCGTAAAGTGGAATTTGAAAATCCCGTCAAATATCGAAGCAATAACTTATCGCGTTCTTGCAATTACCGACAAACACAGCGATGGCGAAGAAAAAGCCGTTCCCGTTTTGCCAAATTCGATGCTTGTCAGCGAAAGCTTGCCTTTCACAATTCGCGGAAACGAAAGCAAAGATTTTAATTTCGACCGCATTATTTCAAACACTTCAACAACTTTGAAAAACTATAATTACACAATTGAATTTACGTCAAATCCGGTTTGGTATGCGGTGCAGGCAATGCCTTACATTATGGAATATCCATACGAATGTTCGGAGCAGGTATTCACCCGTTTTTATGCAAATTCGCTTTCATCGAAAATTGTGGATAAATTCCCGCAAATCAAGCGCACGTTTGACATCTGGAAGATGACAAATTCGCAGGAACTGTTATCAAATCTTGAAAAAAATCAGGAATTGAAAAATATTTTACTCGAAGAAACGCCATGGCTGCGCAATGCAAAAGACGAAAATGAAAACAAAAAACGCATTGCCTTGCTGTTCGACTTAAACAAAATGCAAAGCGCGCAGCAGTCGGCATTGGACAAACTCAAAAAAAATCAAATGGGCAGCGGCGCTTTCCCGTGGTTTGGCGGAATGTGCGAGTCGCGGTATATTACGCAGCACATCGCAATCGGACTGGAACATTTGAAGAAATTAAATGCAATCGGCGACAGGTACAAAACGGATGTTAATGATATTAGCGCTGCGACTGCAAAATATCTTGATGCAAAAATGCTTGAAGATTATAATAATTTGTTGAAATCTGAAATTGATTTGACAAAATACGAAACATCCGACATTCTTTTGCATTACCTGTATTTACGCAGTTTTACGGGCATTGGTAATTTGACAAAAGAACAAAAAGCGGCTTTCGATTATTTCCTTAATCAAATTGATAAAAATCCGTTCGACAGAGAAATTTATCAACAGGCTTTGATTGCGCTTGCGGCATACAGGCTTGGCAAACCTGAGCTTGCTCAAAAAATCATAAATTCGCTGCGAGAGCGTGCGCAGACATCCGAAGAAATGGGAATGTACTGGGCAAAAAATCAGCGCGGATATTTCTGGCATCAGGCGCCGGTAGAAACTCAGGCTTTGCTGATAGAGGCTTTCAGCGAAATCGGCGATAACAAAAAAGAAGTTGAAGAAATGAAGATATGGCTGCTGCGAAACAGGCAAACAAATGATTGGGGAACTACCAAGTCCACTGCCGAAGCCTGTTACGCGCTATTGATGCAGGGCGAAAATTATTTGAACGGCAACGCTGTTTTACAGGTAAAATTGAACAGTGAGCCTTTGGAGGAATTGAAAAAAGAAGATTTTAAAAATGCTAAAGCAGGCACGGGATACGTGAAAACCTCATGGCACGGCGACGAAATCAAAACCGATTTCGGAAAAATAAATGTAACAAATCCCAACAGCGCAATTGCGTGGGGAGCGGCTTACTGGCAGTACTTTGAAAATCTTGACAAAATAACTTCGGCACAAACGGGATTAAGCATTGTAAGACAATATTTTATTGTGGAAAATACTGATGCTGGCATGAAGCTCAATCCTGTCAACGAAAAGCAAAGCGTGAAAATCGGCGACAGAGTAAAAGCGAGAATAGAATTGCGCGCCGACCGCGATTATGAATACGTGCATTTGAAAGACATGCGCGCCTCGGGATTTGAGCCTGTAAACGTTATCTCGCAATCGAAATATCAGGATGGAATTTGGTATTATGAGAACACGAGAGACGCCGCCACAAACTTTTTTATTTACTGGTTGCCGAAAGGAACTTACGTTTTTGAATATGATTTAAGGGCGAATAATGCAGGCGAATTTTCGACGGGAATTGCGACTTTCCAATGTATGTATGCTCCGGAATTTTCGTCTCATTCGAGCGGAGAACGAATTGTGATAAAGGATGCAGGCGATTTATAATTTTCACAGCGCAGACAGAAAAATAAGAATATGAAACATGAATTTAATGATATGCAGGAAATAAATCTGGTAGATTATTTTGTGAATTTGTACCTCGACAACATGGACTTGATTTGCGAAAACGTTGGCGATGCTATGAATATCGTGCGAAGCGAAGCAATCGAAAATTTTAATATCAACAGTATTTACAATCGCGAAAACGAAAAATACAAGCACATTGACATTAAAAAAATATTTTCCGATTCTTACGAAAAATACTTTGTGCCGGCGGCATTGGGAATATCCAACGAGATTTTTATTTGCGATGTTTCGGATTTAAATTCGTATAAAATATTTTTGAAAAACGGATTTTATTCAAAAAAAAATGAAAAATTAACAACTCTCGAAAATGGAGTTATTTACGGCAGCCTGTCAGAAGCATCAATAAAATATCCGGAAATATTTAAAAAATATTACAATAAAATTTCGGACGGCGAAAACGAAGGTTTGGTTGCATTGAATACGGCATTTGCTCAGGATGGAGTTTTTATTTATGTTCCGCAAAATGTTATTATCGACAAGCCTATCCAGATAACAAACATATTGCTGGGCGAAAGCAGTACAATGGTTCAATATCGCAATTTATTTATTATCGAGCAAAATGCGCAGGCGAACATTCTTATTTGCAACAACACATTTTCCGACAGTAAATTTCTTACAAACTGTGTAAGTGAAACATTTGTAGCAAAAGATGCCCGCCTCGAAGTTGTTCGGCTGCAAAATGAACATAACCTGTCAAATCATTTTTCGTTTTCACATGCGAAGCAGGAAAGGGGAAGCGTTTATACCGACAATACAGTCACGCTTAACGGTGGCGTGGTTTGTAACAACATAAGCGCCCTGCTTGCGGGCGAACATTGCGAAAACCATACTTTCGGACTGTTTCTGGTTGACAGGTCGCAATATGTTGCAAATTACACTTCGATAAATCACGCTTCGCCGCACTGTAAAAGCAATGAGCATTTCAAAGGAATACTTGACGACAGCGCAACAGGAATTTTCAAAGGAAAAATACATGTAAGTCCGCACTCCGATAAAACCGAAGCGTTTCAGACAAATAACAATATCATGCTGTCGGACGCATCGCGAATGTTTACGCGTCCGCAGCTCGAAATATATGCCGATGACGTAAAGTGCAGTCATGGAGTTACTGTCGGCAGGCTCGACGAAGATGCTTTGTTTTACATGCGCTCGCGCGGCATGGAATATCGACAGGCGCAATTATTGCAGTTATTCGGATTTGCTTATGATGTAATAGGCAAAATAAGTATGGAATTGTTACGCAGCAGCGTTGCCGACTTGGTCGAAAAATGCTTGCGCGGCGAGTTGTCACAATGTATAGGCTGTACTTACCAGTGCAAAAAATAAGCCGTTGCGAATGGTTTTCTTCAATGCCTGTGCTTCTGTAAAATCTCCCGAAATTTTTTGGACAGCAGTCCGAAAGTTTTGTTTCGCTGGTGTCTAAAACGGTTGTTGCTGCACGCATGAAGGCAAAAAATTATGTCGATAAGCATATTTTTTTCGATTATTTTGTAACATTATCGGCTTTTATACGTCTTGTATATAAAACATGGATTTATTATTTAAAGCAGATAATATTATGAAAGTGAAATTATGTTTGAAAGGATTAACAATCCGCTCGCCCGAATGTGTAAGCGTTCGGCTGACAGGAACAGCAGACAGAAGATTGTCGGGATATTAAAAAAGGTCGTTACAAGAAGCAACGACCATTAAAAATCCAAAAACAATATTGTTCCTATTCCGGACAGATAGCTGAAACCGGACAGGCATCGGCACAGGTTCCACAACTTGTACAAATAGTTGCGTCAATGGTGTAAACATCTCCCGGAACAATAGCTTCGACAGGACATTCGCCTGCACAGGTTCCACAAGCCGTACATTCGTTTTCGTTAATTTTGTAAGCCATTTTTATTAAATTTTTAATTAAACATCTTGCAAAAGTATATCAAACATTCAACTTATCAAAATAATTATATGGCATGTTTGATATTTTAACGATAAAATGTTGAATTTCAATAATGAATATAAAAATTAATTTAACTATATTTAACTATAATTATATCAGTAATATTTAATATGAATAAAAATGCCACTAATTAATATTTAAATTATAACTTTGTGGCTCAAAATAAAATTATGAACTTAAAATTAAAATAAAATTAAAATAAAATTAAAATGAAAAATTTATTAAAATCAGCGCTGTTAATAACAGCCTTATCGTTTGCCTTTTCAACAGCTAATGCGCAAACAGGAAAAATAGTATTTGAAAATCCTTCACATGATTTCGGATCGGATGTTCCCGAAAAAGGAGGAAACATAACACACAGATTTGTGTTTACAAATCAAGGCGATGCGCCGGTTACCATTCAAAATGTGGCTACATCCTGCGGCTGCACAACTCCGGCATGGACAAAAGAACCCGTAGCGCCGGGCGAAGAAGGATTTGTTGATGCAACTTATCGCCCTGCAGGCCGTCCGGGAAGTTTTAGCAAAACCCTTACAATAGCAAATAACGGCGATCCTAAAACAATACAGTTGACAATATCGGGCGTTGTTGTAAGCGAACCTAAAGCTGAAGAAGCTCCGGCTGCCGCCGAATCGGCAGGAACAGAAGAAGTTCCGGCTCCGGCTGCTCAAAATTAAAGGTAAAATTTATGGACTTGGGAATTATGTAAAATGAAGAAGTTATTAGGATCCATATTATTAACAGCAGCTCTGTCATTTACCTTTACAGCAGCAGATGCGCAAACAGGAAAGATAGTATTTGAAAATCAGTCGCATGATTTCGGGTCGGAAGTTCCCGAAAAAGGAGGAAATGTAACTCATCGCTTTGTATTTACCAATCAGGGCAATGTACCCGTTACCATTCAAAATGTAACTACATCCTGCGGCTGTACAACTCCTGCATGGACAAAAGAACCGGTAGCGCCGGGCGAACAGGGATTTGTTGATGCAACTTACAATCCGGCAAACCGTCCGGGAAGTTTTAACAAAAGCCTTACCATAACAAGTACAGGCGATCCCAAAATGATAGCGCTGACAATATCGGGTGTTGTAGTTAAAGCTCCGCTGACTGTTGAAGAAGAATTTCCTGTTGTGCTGGAAGGTATAAGACTGTCGGGAAAAGCACTTGCATTTGCCCGTATTGCCATAAATGAAAAAGAAATAAAATCAAGCGAAATTAAAGTTTATAACAGCAGCGAAATGCCTGTTGAAATATCTTTCAAAAACGTTCCCGATTATTTGGCAGTTCAATCTGTAAGGTTGCAGCCAAAAGAAAAAGGAACGATAAAAGCGGTATATGTTTCAAAAGCAAATGCGCAATACGGTACAAGTATCAATGAAATTGAAGTGTTTGTCAACGGTAAAAAATTACCGGAAACTTTAACATCAACAATTACGCTTATTCCCGCATCAGACAGTCAAAGCGCGGCAAAACCGGTTATAAGTTTTATCAACAATAATTACCTGTTCAGTAATGTTAAGCAAGGTTCGATGATATCAAACGAATACAGGTTTAAAAATGCAGGTCAGGCTGATTTGGAGATACTGGCAACCAATGTGGTAAATAATAATAACAGTGATCTGAAAATTACTTTTCCAAAAGCAGTAAAACAGGGAGAAGAAGGAGTCATAAAAGTTGTTTTAAATACTAAAAATTTAAAAGGACAGCAGGACTTTAATATTGAAATTATAACAAATGTATCTTCTAATCCTGTTTCGCACATTTCATTAAGAGGAAACGTTATTGAATAAATTTATAATGAATGACATATTTCTCGAGAAAAGCGCATTACAGGTAAATGATGGCGTAGAACAGCCGCCAATAGTAAATCCGAATGCAATATCGCGATTTAAGAAGTTTCAGCAAAAATTACCTTCAGCAGACGAGTTTGTTGAAGGTATTTTGTCTGAAAATATAACTATGCTCAGTAAGGCGATAACGCTTGTTGAAAGTTCCTTGCCTCAGCATTATGCATTGGGACAGGAAGTTATAGAACGCTGTCTGCCTTATTCGGGAAATTCGATCCGCATAGGAATAACAGGCGTTCCTGGCGCGGGAAAAAGCACTTTTATCGAAACATTCGGAAAAATGCTGACAGCACAGGGCTATAAACTTGCAGTGCTTGCTATTGACCCCAGCAGCGAACGCTCCAAAGGCAGCATACTTGGCGATAAAACGCGCATGGAAACACTCTGCGCCGATGAAAACGCTTTTATCCGTCCAAGCCCTTCGGCTGGCTCGCTTGGCGGAGTTGCCCGAAAAACTCGCGAAAGTCTAATACTTTGCGAGGCTGCAGGCTTTAATGTAGTTTTTATCGAAACCGTAGGAGTAGGCCAATCTGAAACAGCCGTACATTCGATGGTTGATTTCTTTTTGTTGCTTTTGATTTCGGGCGGTGGCGACGAATTGCAGGGCATAAAGCGAGGAATAATGGAAATGGCGGATTTGCTTACCATAACAAAAGCCGATGGCGAAAATATAATAAAAGCAGAACAGTCGCGTATCCTGTATCAGGGAGCAATGCATTTTTTGCCACAGTCGGAATCGGGCTGGACGCCAAAAACTCTGACATGTTCATCTGCCGCCAATACGGGATTAACCGAAATATGGGATGTAATAAACGAATATATCAATTTCACAAAATCAAACGGATATTTTAAAACAAACAGATTACAGCAGTCAAAATATTGGATGTACGAAACCATAAATTCATACTTGCATGATAATTTTTATCAAAATCCAACCATAAGGGAAAAACTTGCCGATTATGAAAATTCTGTACTGTCGGATAAATTAAGTTCGTTTAAAGCGGCAAAACAATTATTTGATATTTATAGCGAATTGATAAGGAAATAATCTTACCAAGAAAGGTACAGGGTAATTATATTAAAAAACCGCTTTGAAAATTCAACGATAATATTTAATTTTGTACTTTACTTTCAGTGACTGTTATGAAACCTTTGTTGGAAATATGCACGTATACCATTGATGACTGCATCGAGGCGCAGCGCGGCGGAGCCATGCGCGTAGAACTTTGTACAGGCATGAACGATGGCGGAATAACGCCAAGTTACGGAACAGTTATAAACGTTCGCAAATGTATAAACATGGCAATGTATGTAATGATTCGTCCGCGCGGCGGCAATTTTGTTTATAACGAACACGAAATACAAATCATGATTGACGATATTCGTATGGCAAAACATTGCGGAGCAGACGGACTTGTATTCGGATGCCTTACCGCCGATGGAGAAGTGAACGAAGATGTGTGCAAACTGTTGATGAATGAAGCAAAGCCTTTACCTGTAACCTTTCATCGCGCATTCGACAAATGCAATAATCCCAGGCAGGCTTTGGAAAAGATTATTGAGTTGGGTTTTTTAAGATTGTTGACTTCCGGACAGCAGAATACCGCCGAAGAAGGTATTACATTGCTGCGGCAATTGGTTTTACAGGCTGAAAACCGTATTATCGTAATGCCCGGTAGCGGTATTACGCCTGATAATATTGTCAAAATTGCTCGCGAAACGCATGCTGCCGAATATCATACATCTGCGCAATATGTGCGTGGCAAAGGCAGCGATGCGGCAACAGTTGCGCAATGTATTAAAAAAATCGAAAATATTGAATTTGAAAAATTACAGTAAACAAACGGCTATATGAAAAAAATAAAATACTTTTGTACAGCAATTATTATCCTGGTAAGCGCATCCTGCGCCGACAAGCATTTTATCGACGATAAAGCGTACCGCACAATGGTTGATTCGCTGTTTTATGTACGGCAGCAGACAGAAAACATGGCTCGCGTTTTTTCATTTGCCGACAATCTGAAATTGACAGCCGAAGAATATGAAGCCATGAAATTTTTATATGCATTTATGCCTGTAAGCGACATAGCCGATTATGATGCCAGCTTTTTTCTGGAAAATATCCGTTCATCTTTCATTGCTCGCAATGAAATGACATGGGGAGCAGGTATTCCAAATGATATATTCCGTCATTTTATATTGCCCGTACGTGTTAACAACGAAAATATGGATAATTCCCGCGCAATTTTTTATGGAGAATTGAAACCGCGTATAAGCAATCTTTCGATGCATGATGCAGCATTGGAAATTAACCACTGGTGTCATGAAAAAGTAACTTATTCTCCATCAGACAGCCGTACGAGCGCACCAATGGCAAGCATTCGGTCGGCAACAGGACGCTGCGGCGAAGAATCTACTTTTGCCGTAGCAGCCATGCGCGCCGCAGGGATTCCTGCACGTCAGGTTTATACGCCGCGCTGGGCACATACCGACGATAATCATGCATGGATAGAAGTATGGATTGACGGAAAATGGCATTATATGGGAGCTTGCGAACCGGAACCCGAACTTGACATTGCATGGTTCGACGCTCCGGTAAAACGTGCGATGCTGCTGCATACAAAAGTTTTTGGAAAATATGAAAGTACAAATGAAATTATCTCTCAAACGCCATGCTATACGGAAATAAATGTAACCGAAAATTATACGCCAGTCAAACATATACATGTGCAGGTAATAGACAGCGAAGGCAAGCCTGTAGATAATGCTATTGTTGATTTTGGCTTGTACAATTATGCCGAGTTTTATCCCATAGCAACAAAAACAACCGATAGCGACGGCATGACTTCGCTGTCGGCAGGACTTGGCGACTTGCTGATATGGGCGAGCAAGAACAGTCGCTATGGATTTAAACAGACAGACACAGGCAAACATGACAGTATTACAATAACAATAAACAAAGATGAGGGCGATTTGGGCGATATGGAATTTACCGTAACCCCTCCCGTAGAACGTCCCGTATCGGTTACGGTAAGCGAAGAGCAGCGTAAAATCAATGATGAACGTCTTCAACGCGAAGATATGATCCGCAATCAGTATGAAAATACCTTTTATACCGAAGAACAGGCTGTTTTACTGGCAAACGAACTTAATTATGATGTTGCATCAGTGTGGAAATACATGCAGGCAAGCAGAGGTAATCATGCGGAAATAGAAAAGTTTCTGCGTTCCGTTTCTCTCGAACATCGCGCGCTGGCGCTGGCACTGCTTGAGTCTGTTTCGCAAAAAGACCTGCGTGATACCCCTTCCGAAATCCTGCAGCACCACTTGCAGTATGCTGCACATTACGAAAAATATTTTCCCGACAAGGAATTATTTATAAAATATGTGCTTAATCCGCGTGTAGTTAACGAACTGCTTTCGTGCTACCGTAGCGCATTCATTGCCGATACCGCTTTGCAGCAGCAGCTACACAATAATCCGCCGGAAGCATTAGCCTGGTTTCGCAATAATTTTAAGATTGATGACACTTACAATTCGCAACAAATACCGGCAAGCATCAAAGGTTTTGCCGAGTTGAAAACAGGCGACAACTATTCTGCCGGCATTGCAGCTATAGGATTTTTTCGTTCGCTTGGCATTGCTGCGCGCATTGAACCGAATACATACAAACGGCAATATTTCTACGACATGCAATGGCACGATTTTAACCTGAATGATACTGTCGCTCCCGAACAGCGCGGTCAGGGCAAATTATTCCTTGCCTTTACACCCGATGAAACATTAAAAAATCCGCAGTATGAAATTCATTACACTGTTGCACGATTTGAAAACGGCAAATTTGTTACTCTTGGTTTAGATAACAATAATATGATTTCAGGTGAAAAAAACATGCTTAACAAGGAAGTTGCGATAAATGCAGGTTATTATATGATTACAAGCGGACGCCGCCTTGCAAGCGGCTCGGTACTTTGCAGACTGACATTTTTTACTGTCGAAACGAACAGGACAACCCGACTGCCGCTGATTATCAGCAACAGTACGGATGAAATTCAAGTTATAGGCAGTATTAATCCCGAAGCAAAATTTATACCTCAATATGCATCAGAAGCAGTTAGCATTATACAGAAAACAGGTCGCGGATATTTTATGCTTGCATTGCTTGAAGCTCAAAAAGAACCTACTAATCACGCTTTACATGAATTGTGTGCCGCAGCAGCAGAATACAAAAAATGGGGACGTCCGATGATATTTATTTTTCCCGATGAAAAGCAGTTGCAATTGTTCAATGCAGCCGAATTTAAAGATCTTCCATCAGGCATTGTCTTTGGCTGCGACAGCGAAATAATATCCATGCTGAAAACATCTTTAGAATTGAAATCGTATAATTTGCCGGTATTTATTGTTGCAGATTCTTTCGGGCGGGCAGTATTTTTCTCGCAAGGATATCGTATCGGGCTTGCAGAACAACTGATGAATGTGATTAAAAAATTATAAGGTATTTCTGTTTTCACAATTAAAACAAGTCATTATGAAAAAAATCTGTTTTTTATTTTTGATATGCGCATTTGCTGCGTGCAAAAGTTCGAAAAAAACGCCTAATGTTGACGGTATTGATGTAAATGTGCAAGTTGCAAGATTTGATAAGGACATTTTCTCAATAAGGGATGTTGCTGTTTTACATGAAAAATATGATGGCTTTTTTGATAATTTTTGCGATTTCGTGCTTGGCATCGGGCGACCAGACATAGCCGATTTTCAAGACAACTTTACGCGTTTTCGTAACGACAGCATCGTGCGGCTCGCCCAGTCAAAGGCTTCTGAAGTTCTCAACAGTTACGAGCAAATTCTGAATAAGGAATTAACTCAGGCATTTAAATTCTACAAATACTACTTCCCGCAAAAGCAAGTCCCGCAAATATATATCTACACTTCGGGATTTAATCCTTCGCTTATTCTCGACCGAAATATTATAGGCATAGGCATGGACAAGTTTTTGGGCAGTGACGAAGAAATTTATAAAAATCTCGGTTTCAGCAAATATCTTGTGCAAAACATGCGGAAAGAACTGATTGTTTGCGAAGTTGCAGGCGCACTTGCCACTGACGAATTTCCTTTCGAAAATACACATTATACGTTGATAGAAAAAATGATTTACGAAGGTAAAATACTGTATTTCAAACAGCAGTTATGTCCGTTTATGTCGGAAAATGATTTGCTGGGATTCAATGCCGACAATATGAAATTCTGCAAAAATAACGAGCGGCAAATGTGGTTGTATCTTATAGAAAACAAACTTCTGTATTCCGACAGTTATACCGTAATTACAAAATTTACCGAAGATGCTCCGTTTACGTATGATTTTTCTCAGGAATCGCCCGGAAAAGCAGCAAACTGGCTCGGATTCAGGATAGTAGAACAGTATGTAAATAATACAGGCACAAGCCTCGACAAGCTTATGAACGAAACCTCCTTTGAAAAAATATTGCGAGAATCAAAATACAATCCGAAAGATCGACAGGCAAATTGAAATGCATGAAAAAAACATAAATACAAAATACTTAATGCAATACTGATTCGACAATCATATTTTCTTCTTTTGCCATTTGCCTTTTTTCAGGTAATAATATCCAAATCCGCCAATAAGCACCCAATATACAAATTCCGACAGCCATACAACTGCCGTTGCGCTCGGGCTTATGATTGTAGTATAATAAATGTAGCCTGTGTAAAAGAACATTGTTACAAATTCAATCAAAAATGCCGTTCGCGTATTTCCTGTTCCCGACACCGAACTAAAGATGACGCTGCCTGCGGCACAGAATACAATAGCTATCGACACAACGCGCATTACCGGCGTGCTTGCTTTTACCAAACCGGTATCGCCGGTATAAATATGAGTTATAAGTTCGGGCAGTGCAAATGTAAATAACGCAATCGGTACAACAGCCATAAGCGTGATTTTTATCATTCGATTGATGAAATGCATCACTTCGCTTTTACGCCCTGCGCCGATAAGATTGCTCACCAGCGTACTTATTGTCGTAGACAGCGCTACTCCGGGAATCATAAGCAGCATGTACAAACTTCGTCCGATGTTGGTAATTGCAAGAGGTCGCTCGCCCATGCGTTCGATAAATATGAAAAACAAAAACCATGTTGATGTTGAAATTATAAACTGGAACATTATAAAAATAGACAGATTGAGCATTTGTTTAATCATTTTCCAGTCAATTTTCGAGAAATTGAAGAGAGCATAACGCTTGGCATCCATTTTCAACAGAGTGTATCCCAGCAAAAACAAAAACGTAACACCTTCGGCAATAACCGAAGCAATGGCTGCACCGGCAATGCCGAGTGCGGGAAATCCGAAGTTTCCGAAAATCATTGCATAATCAAAAAATACATTGGCAACAGATGTGATTATCGCCGATGCCGTAAGCACTCGCGTCCGGGTTATTCCCACATACAGGCTGCGAAACATTATATTTAAAAAGGCGAAGAAAAAACCGTAAATGCGCCAGTCGAGATACTCTACAACGGCATCGTAAATTTCGTCGGAGCTTACAAGAAAGCGTGCTATCTGATCAATGTAAAAGTACGAAAATGTGAATACCGTTACGCTCAGCAGCAAGTTAAACAGTAAGCCGTTGTTGAATATCAGTCCTATTGTTGCATAATCCTTTTCGCCGTTGCGGCGTCCTATCATTATTTGCGCTCCCTGACTGAATCCGAAGCCTACAACGTAAACCGCTATGTAAAACATGCCTGCAATAGCCGATGCGCCAAGCGCGATTTCACTTAAATGCCCGAGAAATGCCGTATCGGTAACATTAATTATATTTTGCGCTACCAGTGTCAAAAAAACAGGATACGCTATGTTGAAGATATTTTTATTGCTTGTCAAATCCATATTACTGTGATATATCCCTGTAAAAACAGGAATTTGCAAAGGTAAAAATTAATATCCAACCGGCAAGTCGATAAATAAAGGACTTACAGCAGAAGCAAATATACCTGGTTGAACAGAAAATATTATTGCATGTACAGTTTTCCGCGATACCGCAAAACGGCATCGACAGCAATTATCAGCCCGACAAAACAGCAATGAATTAAGCCGTAAGCATTAATTTTGAATACTGAAAATATCCGATTGTTTTTTCTTAATTGTCAAAACGCCTTTCAATTACATCCCAGTCGATAATATTCCATAAGTTTGCAATATAATCAGCTCTGCGACATTGATAATCAACGAAATATGCATGTTCCCAAAGATCACATGACAGCAAAGGCTTGCAATTTCTTATTATTGGATTTTTGGCATTCGCTTCCTGAGTAATTATCAATGTTCCATCTTCCTGTTGCGACAGCCACGTATAGCCCGAACCAAAAATCGAAATGGATATCCTGTCAAATTCATTTTTAAATTCGTCAATCGAGCCGAACGCTCTGTTTATTTCCAGAAGCAAATTGCCTTCGGGCATTGTTTTGGGCGACGGAGACAGCTGCTCGAAATAAAACTCATGATTCCAAACTTCTGAGGCATTATAGTATAAGGCAGGGCATCCTAACCTGTTTTTAATAATGGATAATAAACCTGTTGTCAGTTTAAATTCATCCATCAATCTGTTTACATTATTTACATAAAAACGGAACACTTTTCCGTAATGAAGCTCTATTGACCGTGCGCTTATGTACGGTTCGAGAGCATCATGTTCAAATTTTAATATAGGTAATTCAAATATCATATCATTATTATTTTTATAGATTTTATATGGTGTACAAATTTACGAAAAAATATTTATATACACAAAAAATATTAAATATTTTATGTTATAAACAATAAAAAAATAAATTTTAATATGCAAAAACGGCAAATTATGAATAAGTTATAATAATATGTATAATAAAAACTAAAATAAATAACAAAAGTTAAAAAGATATTGTAAAGTTTCGTTTTGCATTTAAAATAATAAAAGCATCACATAATTATCAATAATAATAGAAAATTGAACCGTTCAGAATTAATTTGATTGTAAATCCATATTTTTATATTTTTTTGATTTCAGTAAGATTATAACAAATTCATTCAAAACTGCGTTTTTTACAATTTTTTGTAAGAAAAAATTTTTTTCGAGTTTTCAGAGAAAATAGTACTTTTGCGGAAAAATGATTAAATGAAAAACAGATATATCAATAAAAAAATAATTTCCATATTACTGTTTTTATTTTGTGGCATTTTGCTGCATGCGCAAGATAAACTATTGACGGACGAACAAAAAGTTGCTGATTTTGAATATCTGTATCAGGTTTTGAGCGAAAATTATCCGTTTTTTGGAGTTGCGCAGCGTCAACATGGCATAGACTGGTTGTCGAAAAAAGAAGAATATACGGCACGAATTAAATCCACCAAAACCGACAGCGCCTTTATTTTTACATTGAAATCCGTTTTGGATGAATTGGGTTGCGGGCATGTTCATTTTAACTGTACGCGATGGGCTGACGACGGATATAGCAAATTATATCATGAAGCTGCAGAAAAAGACGCCAACTATAAAAAATGGGCGGAAATGTTTGATAATCCTAAAACACGCACAAAATATTGGGCGCCAATACTTGAAAAAGGTGAAAGTAATGCAGAAGAAAACAATGAATCTTCACCGCAAAAACCAAACTATTCGGATACTGTAATCGCCGATGGAAAAATAGCAATAATGACAATTCGCACATTCAGCTATTTCCGTATCAAATCCGACAAGGAAAAAATAGATGAACTGTTTGACAAAATCAGCGATTGTGAAGCATTAATCATAAATATTCACGATAACAGCGGCGGCGACCATGCCTATTGGCAAAATAACATTGTGTCGCGGCTTATTCATGAGCCTGTCACATACGACATGTATCCTGTAATCAAAGACGGGGAAATTAATCGTTATTTTTATTCGGATTTTTTTAATAAAGGGCAACTGCTGCAAAAGGACAACAGATTGCCGAATATTCCGGAAGAATTATTAACGGAAAAATATTATGTTCTCGACGACAGAGACACGATATATACCGATAATCCTGTAACATTTCATGGAAAAATATACCTGCTTGTAAGTAAATCGGTATTTTCCGCATCTGAAAATTTTGCTCAGTTTTGTAAAACTACAGGCTGGGCAACTGTTGCAGGCGAGCAAACAGGCGGAGACGGCATTGGCGGCGATCCGATTATTGTGCTGTTGCCCGAAAGCGGTATTTTGGTTTGTTATCCCGCGCTGGTCGGACTTAACCATAACGGCAGTTTGAATTTTGAAGAACGCACCGTGCCGGACATGCCAATCGATGGACATAACGCCGACGAAAGGCTGGATAATTTGATAAAAGCAATTTTGCAAAATTAAATAAATACAATGAATACAGTTCTCGAAATCGATAAGTTAAGCAAACATTTCGGCTCTCTGGTTGCCGTTGATGATATCAGTTTTTCGGTTGAAAAAGGAAACGTTTACGGACTTCTCGGACCTAACGGCAGCGGTAAAACTACAACTCTCGGAATGATTCTTAATGTTGTGAATCCTACAAAAGGCACATGGCGCTGGTTTGGCAAAACACACAGCACAGATTCGCTGAAAAAAATAGGCGCAATAATAGAACGTCCTAATTTTTATCCTTATTTATCGGCAGTAAAAAATTTGGAAACGGTTGCAATTATTAAGCAGGCTCCATTTTCTCGAATCGAAGAGAAACTGGAAACCGTTGATTTGCTGCATCGGAAAGATGACAGATTTTCAGCCTTTTCATTAGGGATGAAACAGCGTCTGGCAATTGCCGCCGCCCTTCTCAACAATCCCGAAGTGCTTATTCTTGACGAACCGACCAACGGTCTCGATCCTCAGGGAATTATAAAAATTCGCGAAATAATAAAACAGATTGCCAGTACCGGTACAACAATTATACTTGCAAGCCATTTACTCGACGAAGTTGAAAAAGTATGCTCGCATGTGGTTGTACTCAACAAAGGTAAAAGCATTTATTGCGGAACGGTTGAAAACATGTCGGGCGAACTCGGATATTTTGAACTCGGAGCGGCAAGTACCGGCGAACTCATTAATATGCTCGAAGCAATGCCGTATTTTGAAAAAATCACACGCATGCAGAATCTCGTTTCGGCAACGCTGAAAACGGATTTGAACGCCGAAGAGCTTAATGAAATGCTTGTGAAAAGCGGAATCTTTTTAAGCCATTTGGTAAAACGCAAAAATAATTTGGAACAGCAATTTCTTAATCTTATAAAAAATGAAACAGATGATACGACTGCTAAAAATAGAATGGAATAAGACATACAACTACAGGACGGCTCGAATATTTATTATTCTGTATTTTGTTTTGCTTGTCTCGATGGGATATCTGGTAACAATTATAAACCCATCGATTGATAACCTGTCTATTAATCTGGCTCAATTCGGAGCATATGTTTTTCCCTATGTCTGGCAAAACATAACTTTCTTTGCCGATTTCGGTTCGATATTTTTGGGGATAATTATAATTACGTCCATTACAAACGAATACACATATCGCACAATAAAACAAAACCTGATTGACGGATTGACAAAAAAAGAATTTTTATTGTCTAAACTGCTTGTAAGTCTGATTTTTGCAATTTTATCAACATTGATTGTTTTCTTTGCCTGCCTGATACTTGGCTTGCATTATACTAAAAATCCCGATTCTATTTTTACCGGCGCCGAATTTATACTGGGATATTTTTTGAAGCTGAGCGCATTTTTTTCGTTTTGCACATTGTTTGCAGTTTGGATACGCAAATCGGGATTTGCCTTTATGTGTGTATTTCTGTGGCGATTATGCGAAATTATTATTTTGTCGATAGAAAAATTTAATTCTGATTCATCTTCATCTTTTTTCCTGTCAAATTTACTGCCTGCAAATGCAGCAACAAAATTATTGCCGTTTCCGAACATAAAACCGCAAAATCTTTTGACCGGAGAGCCTGTCTTTTCGCTGGGCTATTTTCCATGCGAATATTGCATAGTTGTAGTTGCATACATTGCAATCTTTATAATTTTATCTTACAGGTTACTCAAAAAAAGAGATTTGTAACCGATATATGCGGTTACTTTTATTGGAATTGGTAAGTTCATATAGAAATTAACATTGTAATCAACAGTAAACAAAACAATTAATATCTATACATCTATGCTCAATTTACCAATTCCGGATAATAAATCTACAGTAAATTACCAAATCCTTAATCTGTAAGCTGAAACAGGCCTCTTCCCGATTTTTATACATCTGCATGTAAATTAAAAATTTTCATGTAAATTTGCCGGTTATTTGTATTTTTGCGATGGCAATATTTTATGAAACGATAGACGTTTCTTTCCCGAAAATAAAAAGGAGAGAGACAAATTTGTGGATAAAAAAGATAATTTTCCAATACCAAAAGAGGGTAGGGGAGATTACTTGTATTTTTTGTTCCGACGAGGAGATATTGCGCATCAATCAAAGTTATTTAAATCACGATTATTATACCGATATTATCACTTTCGATTATTCGGAAAATGATATTCTTTCAGGCGATTTATTTATTTCGTTAGATACCGTGCGATCTAATTCGGAAAAATTCAATACGGATTATTCGGAAGAATTGCATCGGGTGATAATCCATGGCGTCTTGCACCTTTGTGGTTTCAAAGACAAATCGCCGGAAGATGAAAAGATAATGAGAGAAAAAGAGAACAAAGCGCTGTTGTTAAAATGAAGGAAATGAAGGAAATGAAGGAAATGAAAGAAATGAAGCGTGAGCAAAAAAATGGAAATACTGTTTTTTCATTCCTTTCATTCTTTTCATTCCCTTCATTCCCTTCATTCTTTTCATTCCCTTCATTTATAATTGTTTATGTATTTTAAATATGATGTAATCGTTGTTGGGGCAGGGCATGCCGGTTGTGAAGCGGCTGCGGCGGCTGCTCATTTAGGTTCAAAGACCTTATTAATAACGATGGATATGAACAAGATTGCTCAGATGAGCTGTAATCCTGCTGTAGGAGGAATCGCAAAAGGGCAAATTGTTCGTGAAATAGATGCTTTGGGTGGTCGAATGGGAATTATTACCGATACGACCGCTATTCAGTTTCGGATGTTGAATCGTTCGAAAGGGCCTGCTATGTGGAGTCCTCGCGCACAGAGTGACCGGATGCGGTTTATTGAAAAATGGCGCGAAACACTGGATGATATTCCCAATCTATTTATTTGGCAAGATGTTGTTATACAGTTAATTATAGAAAATAATACTGTTGTAGGCGTTAAAACGGCTTTAGATGTTGAATTTCGTGCAAAAGCCGTTGTGTTGACCGTTGGAACTTTCTTGAACGGACTTTTACATATCGGCAAAACTCAAATTAGCGGTGGCCGGATTTCAGAACCCGCTTCTGTAGGAATAACCGAGCAATTGATGGAATTAGGCTTTGAGACCAATCGGATGAAAACCGGCACTCCGGTGCGAGTCGATGGTCGAAGCGTCGATTTTTCCCTGATGGAAGAGCAGAAGGGTGAGAACGATTTCCATAAATTTTCGTATCTTGATTTTTCTCCCCGTTCACTGACTCAGTTGAGTTGCTGGACATTATATACGAATGAAATTGTCCATGATGTACTGCGAAACAGACTAAAAGATTCTCCGCTGTCTAACGGTCAGATTAAAAGCATCGGGCCTCGATATTGTCCG
>JAISDB010000050.1 GCA_031265155.1 Prevotellaceae bacterium
CGACGATATCAAATCTTTCCAAATCAAAATTAACAAGCGACCAAGGAAATTACTTAACTTTGACGCACCAATAGATAGGTTTTACAAAACAGTTGCATTGGCTACTTGAATCTGCGTATTTATCTTTCAATAATATTTTTTCTTTGCCACACAAATTTAATTTGTACCTTAATGCTTCTGTCTATTCGGGCGGACACAAAAATATTTATTATTATAAATCAAACGGCAATGTTCAGGCAGGACTGAGTAAAGAAATATTTATAAAAAATCTAACTGCAAGTATTTGGCTTGTAGATGTTTTTAAAACAGATACCGAAAATTACATCAGTAATATATCCAATATTAGAAGAAAAATAAATTCATACAATGGAGAACGAATGTTGATGTTTTCGATACATTATACTTTTAACAATGCGGAATCAAGATACAAAAGTTCACGTTCGGGAATTGAAGAAAAACAGCGATTATGAGAATATTCATGCATAATACTAAATACCGATCGTCCGCTGTTTATCGGTCAGCTTTCGTTTGGCTCAACAGGAAGCCCATTGCCGGTTTGGGGATTTCCAGATAACGGTTTTGCCGGAATGACAGTTCAAATCCCATCGCTCAAATCAGGGATTAATATCATTATCTGCCAAACGATTCGTTATAAAACAATGTTTCTCTATTTTGTGTTACTTTTGCGTCAAGACAAATTAACGGGAAAAACATCTTTATTATCTTTTATTTCTAAAAATATACTTTTTAAAGAATGACTATTTATCAGGAATGAGAAAGCATGCCCAACCGATTTTTTTGCTACTTTTGCACACTCAAATACATTTGCATGAATAAAAATTTGACACGGCTTGTAAAAGAAAAAATACTTGTACTTGATGGAGCAATGGGTACAATGATTCAAAAATACGGATTTGAAGAAAAAGATTATCGCGGTTTGCGGTTTGCAAATTCTAATGTCGAATTGAAAGGCAATTATGATTTGCTTGTGATTACGCAGCCGCAGTCCATTATTGATATCCACAGAGCCTATCTTGCAGCGGGCGCAGATATTATCGAAACAAATTCGCTTAATGCAAATGCCGTTTCGCTTGCCGAATATAAAATGGAATCGCTGGCTTACGAAATGAACTGTCATGCGGCGTTGCTTGCGCGTAAGGCTGCCGACGAATTTTCGACAAGCGAAAAGCCGCGTTTTGTTGCAGGTTCGATAGGTCCTACGAACAAATCTCTTTCAATGTCGCCTGATGTTGTAAATCCCGCATATCGAAATTTGACTTTTGACGAATTATACGATGCTTATTTCAATCAAGTGCGCGGTTTAGTGGATGGAAATGTGGATGCGCTTTTGGTTGAAACTGTTTTCGACACTTTAAATGCTAAAGCAGCTCTTGTTGCAATAAACGATTATTGCCGACAAAACTCTGTTGACATTCCCGTTATGGTTTCTGTAACATTAAGCGACACAAGCGGCAGAACCCTGTCGGGACAAACTTTGGATGCTTTCTACAATACGTTTTCGAGTATGAATCTGTTTTGCATAGGATTGAACTGCGGATTCGGCTCAAAGCAAATGATGCCTCACATACAGGAACTTGCGCGTATTTCAAATTTCAATATATGCGTATATCCCAATGCGGGACTTCCCGACAAGTTCGGAAAATATACGCTCTCGCCCGAAGATATGGCAAATGACATAGAACTGATATTGAAAAACGGCTGGGTGAATATCATTGGAGGATGCTGCGGAACAACGCCCGAACATATTAAGAAAATAGCGGAAAAAGTTGACGGTCATCAGCCTCGAAAGCCTCTAAAGCAAAATCACGTTACGGCATTCAGCGGGCTGGAAGTTGTGAAGGCGGCAAACGAAAGTAATTTTATCAATATAGGAGAACGCACAAACGTTGCAGGTTCTAAAAAGTTTGCCCGGCTGATAAGGGAGCAGAAATTTGAAGAAGCCATGTCCGTTGCGCGTCAGCAGATAGAAGATGGCGCACAGATTATAGATGTTTGCATGGACGATGCAATGATTGATTCGCAAAAGGCAATGTGCGATTTTTTAAACATGCTTGCGTCCGACCCTAACATATCAAAAGTTCCTGTTATGATTGATTCTTCAAAATGGAATGTTATTCAAACAGGTTTGAAATGCCTGCAGGGAAAATCAATAGTTAATTCAATAAACCTTAAAGATGGCGAAATCGACTTTATCGAAAAAGCCGAATATGTTAAAAAATTCGGAGCGGCAGCGGTTGTAATGCTGTTTGACGAGCAGGGGCAGGCCGATACTTTTGACAGAAAAATTCAAATAGCATCGCGAGCATATCGACTGCTTACCGAAAAAATAAATTTTCCGCCTCATGATATAATTATCGACCCGAATATTCTTGCAATATCAACGGGAATAGAAGAACACAACGCGTACGCTGTCGATTTTATTCGCTGCTGCAAATGGATAAGGCAAAATCTTCCATACGCAAAAGTGAGCGGAGGAATCAGCAATCTGTCGTTTGCATATCGCGGCAACGATACAATTCGCGAAGCCATTCATTCGGTTTTTCTTTATCACGCAATAGCGGCAGGCATGGATATGGGAATTGTAAATCCTGAAATGAAAACAATATACAGCGAAATAAATCCTCAGCTTCTGGGGTTGGTTGAAGATGTTGTTTTGAATAAGCACAGCGATGCAACGGAACGGCTTTTGGAATACAGTGAAAAAAATATCAAAAAGGATGCTGTAAAAAACATTAAAAGCAATCATTCCGACAGCGATAGCCTGCCTGCCGATGAACAGTTACAGTTTGCCCTTGTAAAAGGTATTCCCGACAAAATCGAAGAAATTATCGACAGCCTTTTATTGCAGTACAAATCGCCCGTGCAAATCATAGAACAGCCGCTGATGCAGGCAATGAACAAGGTAGGCGACCTGTTTGGCGAAGGAAAAATGTTTTTGCCGCAGGTGATAAAAAGCGCACGGGTGATGAAAAAAGCCGTAGCTTATCTGCAGCCTCTGATTGAACAGGAAAAATTAAAAAACGCCGATAACCGCAATACGAAAAAAGTTTTGCTTGCCACAGTAAAAGGCGATGTTCACGACATAGGCAAAAACATTGTGAGTATTGTACTGTCGTGCAGCGGTTGTGAAATTATTGATTTGGGCGTGATGGTTCCCGCAAAACGGATTATCGACACGGCAATTCGCGAAGACGTTGATGTAATAGGACTTTGCGGATTGATAACTCCATCGCTCGATGAAATGATTCGCGTAGTTGATGAGGCAAAACTTAATAATCTGAAAATTCCGATTTTAATCGGCGGCGCAGCCACAAGCAAACTGCACACGGCAGTCGCTATGGCGGTAAAATACAGCGAAGGCGTCATATATGTAAAAGATGCTTCGCGAAGCGTAGATATTATAAAAAATATACTGTCGCCCGAACTGAAAATCAATTATTTAAAAAACCTGAATATCGAATACGGCAACCTGAAGCAAAAATACGAAGCCGAACAGCAGTCTCATTCACGCATTAGCATCGAAGAAGCGCGAAAAAACAGGCTGCAACTGAACTGGGACAGCGAACAGATATTTATCCCCGAATTTACGGGCGTACATGTTTTTAATAATATTTCACTGAATGATATAATTCCACTGATAAATCAGAAAGAACTGTACCACGCCTTTGGCTTGAAAAACAATAAAATCGAACACGATAAGCTGCAAGCTGATGCCGATAAGCTGCTGAAAATGATTGCTGATACGGCAATTATCAAAGCTAAGGCTGTAGCCGGAATTTTTGCGGCAAATTCGGTTGACGAAGACATAATCATATTCGACAGCGCCAAGCGCAATAGTGAAATATGCCGGTTACATGCAGCGCGTTCGACATCGCAAAAAGCAAAAGGCGAAAATAATTTAAGCCTTGCCGACTTTATCGCTCCGCTTGATTCTGGACTGTGCGATTACATTGGATGTTTTGTGGCTACGGCAGGAATAGGCGCGAACGAATTTGCTGAAAAACTTGTGCAAACGGGAGACGAATACAGTGCAATCCTGTTGAAAATATTAACCGACAGACTTGCAGAAGCCCTGTCGGAATGGTTGCACAATAAGGTTCGCAATGATTTATGGGGATTTCAGCATAAGGGAATCCGCCCTGCAGTGGGATTTCCTGTTTATCCCGACCACAACGAGAAAAAGAAAATATTTACCCTGCTTGATGCCGAAAAAAATACCGAAGTAACGCTAACCGACACCTGTGCAATGTCGCCTGCTTCTTCGGTTTGCGGATTATATCTGGCAAATGCGCATGCGCGATACTTTGATGCAAACTGTTAACAAATACGGTTACTTGCCTGAATTCCGTTTTAACACCCTCTTCACCGAGCGGGTTCCCCTCCTGCGAAGTCTATGCTAATCAATTTTCGTTCTTGAATGTTAGTATATTTTTCAACTGATCAACATGCAGAAAAATTAATAGAACGTCGTGCAGGCGGCGTTCCAACAGGTCACAGTCGTAAATCGGAGTTGGCATATAGCGTCGGCTGCTCTTGACCTTTATGTTACTTTTGCCTTGACGCAAAAGTAACATAAAAAACTGCTCTTGATTTTTTGCTCACGATGTTTTTATATTTTATTGGCGTTCGCAAGCTTTGCTTACGCTTCGGTTGATTAATTTGCGCCAAGACAAAAACATCTTTATTATCTCTTATTTCTTAGAAATATACCTTAGTACATGACAAAAATTTGATGTATACTTAGAATTATTTGAATATCAACAAAATATGCTTTGTTTTTATTTGGAAATGACCTTGAAAATTCGTATCTTTACGACTGGTTTCCAA
>JAISDB010000196.1 GCA_031265155.1 Prevotellaceae bacterium
TCGAATATAACAGTATTATTATACAGTCACAGTACCACACAATTGGTTTACAATAAAACGTATTCATCATCAGAGAAGCAGATAAAAATAGATACTTCAAAACTTCCGAACGGCATTTATCATTTAAATATGATTGAGAACGGGGAAAAAATAAAAGAACAGACAATTGTAATAAATCATTAATATATAAAAACGGAAACATTAAAATAAAATATTAATTAATATGGGAAAAACAGAATACAAATTATTAAAAGGAAATGAAGTAATAGCCATAGCGGCTATCCGTTGCGGATGCGATGGATATTTCGGCTATCCCATTACTCCTCAGTCCGAAGTAATGGAAACGCTTATGGAACTTAAACCGTGGGAAACCACCGGAATGGTTGTATTGCAAGCCGAAAGCGAAGTTGCTTCGATAAACATGCTTTACGGCGGCGCGGCAACAGGGAAAAAGGTATTTACCTCGTCGTCGAGTCCCGGAATAAGCCTTATGGCAGAAGGCTTGACGTATCTTGCAGGAGCCGAACTTCCGTGCCTGATTGTTAATGTAGTTCGCGGAGGTCCCGGACTTGGAACAATACAGCCTGCGCAGTCCGATTATTTTCAGGCTACAAAAGGCGGCGGACATGGCGATTATCGTTTAATCGTGCTTGCGCCTGCTTCGGTTCAGGAAATGAACGACTTTGTCGATTTGGGATTTGAGCTTGCATTTAAGTACCGTAATCCTGTTATGATTCTGTCGGATGGAATGATAGGTCAGATGATGGAAAAAGTGCGGCTGTCGCCCGAAAAACCGCGATGGACGGATGCCGAAATTGAAGAACGTTACGGTTCGTGGACTGTAAAGGGAAAACCCTCGACACGCGAGCGCCATATCGCAACTTCGCTGGAGCTTGATTCGGCAAAGCAGGAAAAGTTCAATCTGAAGCTTGTTGCGAAATATGCCGAAATCGCAAAAAACGAAACACGTTACGAAAAAATCATGTGCGACGATGCCGAATATCTTATAGTTGCCTACGGCTCGTCGGCGCGAATCAGTCAAAAAACCGTAGAGCTTGCCCGTGAAAAAGGTATAAAATTAGGACTGCTTCGTCCGGTAACGCTGTATCCTTATCCGACAAAGGCAATTCGCGATTTGCTGCCGCAGCTTAAATGCGTGCTTGCCGTTGAAATGAGTACAGGGCAGATGATAGAAGATGTACGTCTGGCGGTAAACGGTAAAGTTCCGGCAGAACATTACGGTCGGGTAGGAGGGATGATTCCTTCACCCGAAGAAGTATTAAACGCAGTTGAAAATTTAATAGAGAGGAATAAAAAATGACAACACAGGAAATGATAAAACCCGAAAATCTGGTTTACTCGCGCACACGGGTATTAACCGACAATGTTATGCACTATTGCCCCGGCTGTTCGCACGGTACGGTTCACAAGCTTATTGCCGAAGTTATCGATGAAATGAATATACAGGATAAAACTATCGGAGTATCGCCTGTAGGATGCGGAGTTTTTGCATACAACTATATTGATATAGACTGGCTCGAAGCTGCTCACGGACGCGCGCCCGCTCTTGCTACGGCTGCAAAAAGATTGAATCCCGACAGGTATGTTTTCACTTATCAGGGCGATGGCGACCTTGCTTCAATCGGAACCGCCGAAATTATGCACGCATGCAACAGGGGCGAAAACATCGTAGTCATATTTATCAATAATGCAATCTACGGAATGACGGGAGGACAAATGGCGCCGACAACGCTTGTGGGACAGGTTACGGCGACAACGCCATACGGACGCAATGTCGAGATCAACGGCTATCCGCTGAAAATTACCGAGCTTATTGCACAGCTTCCGGGAACATGCTACGTAACTCGTCAAACCGTTTACAATCCTTTGACTGTACGCAAGGCAAAACGGGCAATCAGAAAGGCGTTTGAAAATTCAATGCTTAAAAAAGGAGCTTCATTTGTAGAAGTTGTCGGCACTTGCAGCTCGGGCTGGAAATTAACGCCCGTTGAGGCAAATCAGTGGATGATTGACAATATGTTTCCCGAATATCCGCTGGGAGATATGAAAGATATTTAGTTATAAACAGTTAATAATTGAAAATATAATCATGAAGGAAGAAATTATAATAGCAGGATTTGGCGGTCAGGGAGTTCTTTCGATGGGCAAGATTTTAGCCTATTCGGGAATCATGCAGGACCAGGAAGTTACATGGATGCCATCATACGGGCCCGAAATGCGCGGCGGTACGGCAAATGTTACGGTAATACTCAGCGATGACCGAATCAGTTCGCCGATTGTAAATAGCTTTGACACGGCGATTATTCTGAATCAGCAATCGCTCGACAAGTTTGAAGATACGGTAAAGCCAGGCGGCATATTGATATACGACCCTAACGGAATTACGCATCCTCCAACACGCAGGGATATTAAAGTTTATACTGTCGAAGCAGCAGAGGAAGCAGCGCGCATGAAGAATGCAAAAGCGTTTAATATGATTGTACTTGGCGGATTTTTGAAGGTAAAACCGATAGTAAAAATGGATAATGTCATAGCAGGTTTGAAAAAATCGCTGCCCGAGCGCCATCATCATTTAATACCGGTGAACGAACAGGCAATAACACGCGGAATGGAAATAATAAAAGAAGAAAATATCTAATTGAAATAAGCGTCCGTAACAATATTCTTAAGGATGAATTAATTGTTTATTTTGCAGGGTTTTATGTCTGTATTGATTAAGACCCTGCAATTTTTTCCTCTGATTTTCATTTATAATTACTTGTTAATAAACAAGGAGCAACCAATTATTTTTCAAAAAACACCAGCTATTTTTGGCATCATTATCATTTTTTAAACATTATGCCAAACGCAAAATTAATGCGTAACAGAAAAATATTGTTTATAAAATACAAATCATCAGTAATTGAAAATCACCGTTTGCTTCAAGTCGGGATGCAGGCTGTTTGCAACAGGACACTCTTTTGCACAAAGTTCTATAATCTTTTTTTCTTTTGCGCTGTAACTGTTTTGCGGGAATGTCAGCTCTACAACTATTTCTACAATACGGCGCGGATTTGAACCCATAATCTTGTTGATTTTCGCCGTTGCGCCGTCGATACTGAATCCGTGCGCATTTGCCGAAATTCCCATGATTGTTAGCATGCAGCTGCCAAACGATGCTGCAAACAAATCGGTTGGCGAAAATGCTTCGCCTTTGCCGTGATTATCAAGCGGAGCATCGGTATGTATCGTATTGTTTGACTGTACGTGCGTCGCTTTGGTGCGAAGTCCGCCAAGGTAAACTGTTCTTACTGTTTCCATGATTTTACTGTATTAAATGTTATTTTCTTATTTTATCCTTTATTGTGTTTTTTATTTTATTTTCAACTATGTGTATGGTTTCGTCGATAATGTTTTTAAGTTCGGTTATTGTTTCGTGATGTTTTTCATCAACAATTTCGCCTATGAGCGTAGCCGATGTGCAGCCTGTGATTCGCACGTTTGCAAGATCGCCGATATTATAATTTTCTTTCGGGAAAACTACCGTTTTGTTTTGCGATGTTCTTCCTGAAAAGTCTTCTGTCGAGCGTTTTGAAAATCCGTCAATCAGCACGTCGAATATTTTCCCGATATCACGCCTGTTGCTTTCGAGCGAAAGCCGGTTTTGAAGTTTTATTATCTCATTCAGTCTTTTTGTTTTGATTTCGTCGGCAATATCATCTTTCAACTGTCGCGATGCTTTTGTGTTGGGACGTTCTGAATATTTAAACATGTAGGCAAAATCGTAGCCGACTTCGTTCATAAGCGACAGTGTCTGCTCGTGGTCAAAGTCGGTTTCTGTGCAAAAGCCCGCTATAATATCGGTAGTAATTGAGCAGTCGGGAATAATTTCGCGAATTTTTGCAATTCGTTCCAGATAATGTTCGCGGGTATATTTTCGATTCATCAATTCGAGTATACGCGTACTGCCCGACTGCACAGGCAGATGAATACAGTTGCAGATATTCTGGTACATTGCCATTGCATATAAAACTCCGTTGTTTATATCTTTTGGATGAGATGTTGCAAAACGTACACGCATCGCCGGATTTACAAGAGCAACCATTTCGAGCAGCTGTGCAAAATTTACATCTTTTTCGGGATTTGTTTCGTCTTTCCAGAAGTACGAATCAACATTCTGTCCGAGTAAAGTGATTTCCCTGTATCCGTTTTCGACAAGAGTTTGCACTTCGTTTAAAACAGTTTCGGGATTACGGCTGCGTTCGGCGCCGCGCGTATAAGGCACAACACAGTATGAGCAAACGTTATTGCATCCACGCATAATTGAAACAAAAGCGCTTACGCCGTTTTCGTCAATTCGCACAGGAGATATGTCGGCATAGGTTTCTTCCCGCGAAAGCAGCACATTTATATCTTTTTGCCCTGCTTCAACATTGCGAAGCAAACCGGGCAACGAACGGTACGCATCGGGACCTGCTACCAAATCGACAATTTTTTCGCGTTCGATAAGCTGTTCTTTCAAACGTTCTGCCATGCATCCTATAATTCCGATTTTCAATTCGGGCTTTTTATTTTTTGCAAGACGAAAAACATCCAGGCGTCCCCAAATGCGCTGTTCGGCATTCTCGCGAATAGAACATGTATTTATCAAAATCAAATCGGCTTCTTCGATATTTCTCGTAAGCGAATAATTATTGTCCTGCAATATGGACAAAACAAGCTCGCTGTCGTTTACATTCATTTGGCATCCGTAAGTTTCAATATACACGCGCTTTTTCGAGCTGTCGAAAATCGGTTTTACTGACTTATAATCGGTTTTTTTTATTTTCTGCTTAATAATCATAATTAAATGTCAAGTAATATGCAATTTGGTTTTACCATGTATTTTTATTCCAAATTAAACAGTTCCTGCAACACGTTATCTGCTGTTTCAATGTTTTTTACATACAAACCATGGATTTTGCATGTTTTCCTTGTTATAACTCAATCGCATATCATCATCAATCGAACATACTGAAAATCCTGCTTCTTCGGCTATTATCTGACTTGCTGCGGTGTCCCATTCCCATGTCGTATCAAGCCGCGGATAAATATCGGCTTTTCCGACTGCAAGCATGCACATTTTAAGAGAACTGCCTCGTCGAAAAACATCAATATTCCGGTGTTTTTTGCGCAACTCGTTTACATAATCCGAAGTATCGGGACTGATATGCAAACGGCTTGTAACAACAGTCAGTTTATCGCGGTTTTGTATTATCGGAAGCTTTACCGAGTTTTCAATCAGTTCGTCATAACCGAATTGAGCATTACTATCCGGCTGTATGTTGCTTTTACGGTACGAACCGCGTTCTTTTGCCGCAAAGTAAATTCGCTCATAAGCAGGAGCATATACTATTCCTATTGTAGGATAGCCGTTTTGTATTAAGGCTATGTTTACTGTAAAATCGCTTGTACGGTTTATAAATTCGTCGGTGCCGTCGAGAGGATCAACCATCCATAACAAATCCCACGAACTGCGCTCATCATAAGCAATAGAACGTCCTTCTTCGCTGATAACAGGAATTCGAGTAACAGCCAGATTCGATTTTATTTCTTCATGAGCCAAAGTATCGGCGAGCGTCAGAGGCGTTAAATCCGACTTTGCCTTTATATGAAAATCACCCGACTCGTACACTGTCATAATCTTTGCTCCGGCTCGTACTGCTGCGTTTACAGCTGCCATAAACAGCATTTTCATACTTTCATCTTTTAGCATAAATCTTAATTTATAAATTATAAAATCTTCAATAATTTTTTCATGCAAACATACACAAAAATATTGATATTATAAACAGATTGATAGAAAACAGAAATTTTATAACATAAATTTAAACAATAGCTCTGCGAATAGAATTTATTACTGATGCTACGCAGGACTTAAAATCTTTTTAAGTGAATTTAACTTTTCCCAAGCCACTTTAAGAATGGTCATATGTATTTTGCAAATGAACACATATTTGATAGCTACTTATCTGCGGCAATCCGTAAAATATGTGTCATCTTCGTGTTAAAACAAATATTTTTATTACAAAATTCTCACTATATTTGTGCTGTCAATTCAATGAAAATTTCGATAAAAAGAAGAAAATAAATATGGCAAAAACAACAGATGAAATAAGGGAATACATTGCTGAACTTAACAGGAAATACAAGGGGGGTATTACTACCGAACATTCATTTCGGGGAGTGTTGGAAGTTTTGCTTAAAAATATGACCGGTCTTGCCGTAATAAATGAGGCGCAGCATATAGCCTGCGGAGCGCCCGACTTAACGCTTTTACAGAACAAAATTCCTGTCGGTTATGTGGAAACAAAAGATATTGGGAAAAACCTGAACTCGAAAGATTATAAAGACCAGTTCGACAGATATAAAAAAGCGCTTGACAATCTCGTTATTACCGATTATCTGAC
>JAISDB010000197.1 GCA_031265155.1 Prevotellaceae bacterium
TCGAATATAACAGTATTATTATACAGTCACAGTACCACACAATTGGTTTACAATAAAACGTATTCATCATCAGAGAAGCAGATAAAAATAGATACTTCAAAACTTCCGAACGGCATTTACCACTTGAATATAATTGAAAACGGAGAAAAAATAAAAGAGCAGACAATTGTAATAAATCATTAACTTTGCAGGAAAAAACATTATAAATTACATGAATAATATTAATAACAAATAAATTAAAAAAGAAGAAAATTATGGAACCTATTTTATTCGCTTACATTGGTATAGCATTTATGGTTGGGCTTTCGGGCATTTCAAGTTGTTTAGGCATCAATATTGCAGCAAGCGCAACAATCGGCGCAGTTAAGAAAGACAGCGGCGTTTTCGGCAGCTGCATGTTGCTTACGGCGCTGCCGAGTACGCAGGGGCTTTACGGCTTTGCAAGTTTTTACCTGCTTTCCGGATATTTAACCGCAGGCATAACTCTGTTGCAGGGCGCGGCAATTCTTGGAACAGGCGTTGCCGTTGGAATAGTCTGTCTGTTCAGTGCAATCAAGCAGGGACAGATTTGTGCTAACGGCATTGTTGCCATCGGCAACGGGCACAAGGTTTTTGGCAATACCTTAATCCTTGCGGCTTTCCCCGAATTATACGCTATTCTTGGCGTTGCTCTGGTATTTTTGGTAAGCGGCATGATTGGCGAGCCTGTTGTGTAAAATGAATTTAAAACAGAAGTTTTGGTTTTTGCTGACGGTCGTATTTATTGTTTCGTCATGCAGGCAAAACACGACAAAAACCGGAGCAGACGGCGAACAGCATGAAATTTGCTATCGTCCCGCATTTTCGGAACGGTTTATTATCGAAAATGACGGTGATGACAAACGGTTGACTGTATATAATCCGTGGCAGGGATCGCGCGATGTGAAATTTACATATACGCTCACAAGCGGCAATAATGACGGCGTTCATACGGTAAAAATTCCGGTTGAGCGCGTCATTTGCCTGTCGTCAACGCATGTTGCCTTCATCGATTTTATCAACAAAACAGACAGGATTGCAGGCGTATCGGGAACGGGTTATATTTCAAACGAAAATGTTCAACGGCAAATTGAACGCAATCAGACGGTAGATGTAGGATATGAAAATTATCTTTCGTATGAGGTCATAGCCTCGCTGAAGCCCGATGTTGTATTTGCATACGGCGTTGATGGAGAACTCGGCAATACCGAGGCAAAGCTCAACGAAATGGGAATAAAACTTGTGTATATTGGCGAATATCTTGAAAAAACGCCTCTTGCAAAAGCCGAATGGGCTGTAGCTGTGGCTGCATTTTTCAATGAGGAAGAAAAAGCGATTGAGAAATTTAAAAATATTGAATACGAATATAATTGGTTAAAAGAACTTGCCGAAAATGTTGCCGACAGACCCAAAGTGCTGGTAAATGCGCCGTACCGGGATGTCTGGTATCTTCCTTCTACCGCATCCGTAACTATAAACTTGTTGAATGATGCGGGAGGAAAATATATTTTTGAAGCCGAAACGAAAAATGCCTCAAAAACCAATCCGACAAGCATAGAATATGTTTACGCCAAAGCGCTTGATGCGGATGTGTGGATTAACCTGAACAGTGAAACGTCGCTTCAACAGTTGCAAAGCCTTGATGGAAGGCTGGCAGACATATCTGCATTCAAAAGCAGAAGCGTTTACAATAATAGTAAAAGGCTGAATCATCAGGGCGGAAATGATTTTTGGGAATCGGGAGTTGTCAATCCTCAAATAATTCTTAAAGACCTGATAAAAATATTTCATCCCGATTTATTGCCCGAACATCAGCTTTTTTATTATAAAAAACTTGAGTAAGATACAGCCGCAAGTCAGTTCGTAAGAGTGTTTGTCAGTTTTTTCGCGAAGCGCTGTTTTCATTATTGACTTCGTTGTATGGCATTTTACAGAGTCCATTGAACGTTGCTCCGCTTTCGATTATCAGCTTTTGTACTGTGATTTCGCCTACAAGTACTGATTTTTCTTTCAGAATGAGGACGTCTTTTGCAATAATGTTTCCTTTTATTTTTCCCGAAACATCGATACACGAACAATGCAAATCTCCGTTTATTTTACCTTTTAATCCGACAACAACGCGTCCGGTTGATGTAACAGAACCCTCAAGAGTGCCGTCGATTCTGATATCTCCGGTTGTTTCTATTGTACCTGTTATTTTTGTGTTTTCACAAATCCTGCTGATACTCGACCCTATCTGGTCTGAATTTGATGTTTGTTTCTTGTCTGTCATGTCTCTTTATAAATTATTGTTTGTGTAATATTTCGCTGTATTTATTCGAGTTAAGCAATATGTCCGTTGCCGCATCAAATTGTCTGTCATCGGTTAATATTTGTCTTATTCTGCCTTGCTGATAAAAATATTTTGATGCAATTTCTTCATTTATCAGCTGCGATATTTCATCTTTATGCGTTTGTAGGTCTTTGGCTTTGTCGTGCGTTATCTGATTTTTTAAAGTATCGGTTTGCTCCTTAATGCTGCCGGCGTATTTTCCGTTTTTTATTTCTTCCGATAATTTTTCTATAAGATTTTCGGCTTTTGTCTGATAATCATATTCTTTATCCGAAAGAAACTCTACAAAGTCGCTGTAATCGTCATCTGTAATTTTGAAATTTTCGGGTTCAACTATCTTTTCGTGCCTTGAAAAGTATTTTATTGCATAGTCTGAAATCAAATTGCGCAGTATCAGGCTTATTGCAATATCGCTAAATTCGTCCGTTTTTATTTCCACATCAGGCATGATACCGCCGCCATCATATACTTTTCTGCCGTTTGCGGTATTAAATTCTTTTTTCAGCGAATCGGGGATTGTGGCAACGCTGCCATCTTCGTTGCGTTCCGAGAAATTGTGCGCCTGTATGCAGCGTCCGCTTGGGATGTAATATTTTGCCGTTGTCAGTTTTATTCGCGAATTGTAGCCTACCTGCCTTACCGTTTGCACCAAGCCTTTTCCAAATGTTCGCGTTCCTATAATTACGGCGCGGTCTAAATCCTGCAATGCGCCGGCAACTATTTCGGATGATGATGCCGAACCGCTGTTTACCAGCACGGCAATGGGAATGTTTAACAGCAACGGCTCTTCTTTTGTTTTGTAAGAATAGTCAAAATCCTTTATGCGTCCGCGTGAAAATACAACTTCTGTTCCCTTTTTCACAAACATTCCGACAATATCAACTGCCGCATCCAGCAATCCTCCGGTATTTCCGCGCAGGTCGATTATAAGCGATTTCATTTTTTTTGTCGCTTCCAGTTCTCGTAAAGTGTTTTTGAAGTCTTTTTGACAGTTTTGCGTAAACGATGATAACGCTATGTATCCTATGCTGTCGTGCATTATTCCTGCATGTGCAATTCCCGAAATGTGAATTTTGTCGCGTGCAAGTTTAATGCTTACTGTATCCGCAGTTTTCAGCTTTACAACGAGCAGGTTAAGCGCTGTTCCCTGTTCTCCCTTCAGCAGACTGCTTGCTTCGGTTGTAGTTTTTCCATGCAGCGAGACACTGTCAATAGACAGTATCAAATCGCCGGAAACGAGACCTGCCTTATCGGCGGGAAAATCCCTGTATGTTTCGGCAATTTGTATATAATTGTCTTTTGGACTGACTATTGCGCCTATGCCGCTGTATTCTCCCGTTGTTGCCAAATCAAATTCTTCGATGTCATCTTCGGAAAGAAATGTTGTGTAGGGATCAAGTTCGCTTAACATGCCGTTAATGCCTGATTTTACTACTTTGTCGGCATCAATGTCATCAACATAAAGAAGATTCAATTCACGAAACACGGAAAAAAACATGTCAAGATTTTTTACAATCTTGAAATTATCGGATGAAGATGATGCTATAAAACAAGCGCATATCGACACAATTACAGCTGAAGCTGCTATGTTTTTTATTTTTTTCGGCATTTTTAAAATTTTGTGTTGCAAAGATAATTAATTTTACGTTATAAGTACTGCATGATCCAATATAAAATTGACACAAAGCTAATTTAACCTCATTTAAATATATTTAAATACCTGTAAACATGTTTTTTGCATTTGCTAAAACAAATTATTACCGGCATCGGCGTTTTTATTTTCCTGCTCGTAATCTGCGTTTTCCGTATCGGATGTATCTGCCGTATCGCAATCGAAGTTTACAGTGATGCTTACAGGTTTTTCAAAAATATCATCCTTTGAAACATTAAGCCTCTTATCGTTGAGAACTTTTTTCATGAAAATGCCCCATACCGGTAATGCCATATTGGAACCTCCTCCAAGAGCAAGCCCTGCAAAATGTACGCTTCGGTCTTCTGCGCCAACCCAAACTCCGCCTGTCAGCTTAGGCATTGTTCCCATAAACCATCCATCCGACTGGTTGTTTGATGTTCCTGTTTTTCCCGCAATTTGTCCTTCGGGAATATAAAGCGTTCGCAGGCGTCTTGCAGTACCGTGATTTACAACACCCTGCATTAAGTTTAACATCAGATAAGCCGTTTCCGAACTTATAGCTTCTTTGCTTTCGGGTATGAACGTGCTGATAATATTTCCCTTGCTGTCTTCGATTCTGGTTACAAAAAACGGTTCGGTATATACTCCTTTGTTTGCAAATGTTGCAAATGCGCCCACCATTTCAAAAGGAGAAACATCGGCGCTGCCCAAACACAACGGAGGAACTGCGTCCATGTGACTGTGAATACCCATTCGATGACACATGTCGGCTAATGACTGCGCTCCGAATATTTCTACCAGCTGTCCCGAAATCCAGTTATCGCTCAAAGCCAGCGCTTTTTTCAGCGTCATCATTTTTCCGCGATATTCTTCTTTTGTTGTGCTTTTGGGTTCCCAAAAGTCTCCCGGTCTGTATTCTATGCGTGGCTGTACGCAAGGTAATTCGGAACACGGATTATAACCTTCCTGCATTGCTACCGTATATAAAAACGGTTTTATTGTAGAACCTATTTGCCGTTTTCCCTGATGTACGGCATCATATTTGAAATACTTGAAATTTATCCCGCCCACATAAGCCTTTACATATCCTGTTTGCGGTTCAACCGCCATAAAGCCTGTGCGCAATATCGACTTGTAGTAAAGTATCGAATCGCGCGGCGTCATTATTGTATCTTTGTTTTCTTTTTCCCATGAAAAAACGGTCATTTTCACAGGCGTATCAAATGTTTTAATTATTTCGGAATACGAATAGCCTGCTTTTGACATCTCTTTGTATCTGCCGCTTTGCTTTATTGCTGCTGTAATAATATTGTCTATTTCCTTTTTTGTCAAATCGGTAAACAACTGCTTTCTTGTGTTTATTTCTCTGGTGAATTTAGGCTGCAAATCTTTTCCCAAATGCTCTGCTACTGCCTGTTCTGCATATAGTTGCATTCGCGAATCTATTGTTGTATATATTTTTAATCCATCGCGGTCGATATTATAATTTTCTCCGTTGCTTTTTATATTTTTATTGCACCATCCGTAAAGAGGATTGTTTTCCCACTGATACAAATCGTACCGGTAGTCGGCATCGCTGCCGTATTTGCCCGGTTCGGGCTTTTTGGCGTCCAGTGTGCGCTTAAGCATTTCGCGAAAATAAGGCGCTAAACCGCTGTTGTGATCCTGCTGCGAATATTTCGACATGTCGATGGGAATATTTTTTATAGAATCGCTTTCGACCTGTGATATGAAACCATACTTGCACATTTGCGAAATTACATGATTGCGGCGTTTCAGCGCGTTTTCGGGATTGCGGACAGGACTGTACACCGTAGGTCCGTTTACCAGTCCGACCAGCACGGCTGCTTCTTGAATATTCAAATCATAAGGGTCTTTTTTGAAAAATGTCTGAGTTGCCGCTCTTATTCCGAAAGCGTTACTGCCAAAAGGAACGGTATTAAAATACATCGCTATTATTTCCTCTTTGGTGTAACTTCGTTCTATTTTGACGGCTGTAACCCATTCCTGCAATTTCTGTATTATGCGCTTCATTTTATTTGGCGAGCGTTCCGAAAAAAGATTTAACGCAAGTTGCTGAGTTATTGTACTTCCGCCGCCGCCGCCGACTTTGTTGCCTCCGATAATCGTTTTTACAAAAACACGAGCAAGGCTGTTAAAATCTATTCCCGAATGGCTGTAGAAACGAATATCTTCTGTTGATATAAGTGCGTTTACAAGAGCAGGCGCCAAGTCTTCATAATTTATCGGCGAGCGATTTTCTACATGAAATGTTCCGAGCGTGGCGCCATCGGAAGAAATGATACTGGTTGCAAGTTTTCGTTGCGGATTTTCCAAATCCTTGAATGATGGCAAGGAACCGAACATGCCCGTCATCACCAATAAAATCATTAGTATCAGCAAAGCAAAAGGCGCGCAAAAGATAATCCAGCACCATTTAATTATTTTAGCTTTTGAAATTTTCATAAAATCAAACTTAATAAATGGCAAAAATAACAAAAAACTTAACACTGTGAAAATCTAATTAGCAAATACGCTGCATATATGGTATTATTTTGTGTTTTTTGTGAAAACAGGATTTTTATTTTTTGTTTGCTGTTCCTGTTTTTTGCAGCCATTTAGCTACTTCGTCTTTTGAATTTCTTACCGTATTGCCTGCAATCGCACATCCCTCAAGAACAGTAGAATTTGGCAACAGTTTTTTCAAGTCGTCAATGCTGCGACCCCAACGCCCGCTGCCATGCGTGCAAAACGGAATGATTGTTTTGTTGCTCATGTCGTACTTTTCCAGAAAGGTAAACAGTACCATCGGCATTGTTCCCCACCAGTTTGGATATCCGACGAAAACGACATCATAATTTTCCATATTTTTTACTTCGCCGGTAAACTGCGGACGGGCATTGTCCTGCTGCTCTTTTTTCGCCTGCTTTACACATTCATCGTAGCTTGCAGAATAAGGACTGCTTGCCGTTATTTCAAACAGGTCGCCATCTGTTTGCTTTTGAATTTGCTTTGCTATTTCGCGAGTGTTTCCTCCCCACGAGAAGTAGGCAATAAGAATTTTTTTATTGCCTTGCGCCTGTACTGTTCCGATTAATGCAAGGGACGATAATAGTATGCACATAATTTTTTTCATTTGGTATTTCTCCTGTCAAATTTTGTTATTTTTAAAGTATGATAAATTTTCTATTGTTTTCAAATTCAAAACTTTAAATTATTTTTGCAAATCTTGAATTTTTACTGCACGTTTAACATTCCTGTGGCTTTGTCGACTGTATCTGCAAATATTATTTTTTTACTCTTATTGCTTTCGCGGATAAAATCGTTGAAACTTTTACTGTTAACGGATGAAAAATCGCCGACAATGCCGATTCTGATATTATATATTATAAATTTCTGTAACATTTCGCCAAGAAGTCCTGTTTTCAAGTCGAAAAAATCAGGATTTAAATATTTTTGCTCAATAATTAACCTGTCGCAATCTGCCTGAAAACAAATATTTTCAATCAATTCCAATACATCATCAACCGTGTTGAGCGTCAGATTTCCTGTTGGCATTGCTATATTTTTATCTAAAACCCTAAATTCCATAATTTATTCTGACTTTTTAGTTTGAGATTCCATTAATTTTTCAATTTATTCCCAATTCCCTATACAGTCATTATTTCTTTTTCTTTCTTTTCGAGTACTTTGTCGATTTTTTTGTTTGCATCTTCGGTCATTTTCTGCACTTCGGCTTCAAAATCTTTTGCCAAATCTACGGAAAGTCCATCTTTTTGAAGTTTTTTAATTGTTTCGATTGCATCTCTGCGCAAGTTGCGGACGGCAACTCTGGCTGTCTCGCCTTCGTTGCGAGTCTTCCTGACAAGTTCTTTGCGGCGTTCTTCGGTCAATGGCGGTACGTTTATGCGGATTGTTTCGCCGTTGTTTTGAGGATTAAATCCTATGTTTGCTACGAGAATCGCCTTTTCTATCACGGGAATCATTGTTTTTTCCCATGGCTGAATACTTATTGTGCGCGCATCGGGCGATGTAACGCTTGCTACCTGACTGATTGGCACTTTTCTGTCGTAATAATGTACTTCGACTGTTGCAAGCATTGCGGGATTGGCTTTTCCTGCCCGAACCGAAATCAGTTCCGTTTCGAGAAAATCGACTGCCTTTTGCATTTTGTTTTTGGCTGTTTCAATTATTGCTTTTGCTTTTGATTCCATACCTGTGCTGTTTTTAATTTGTATTGATTTTTATGAATATTTAATTTTTTACAGTTGTTCCCGTATTTTCGCCGTTTATGATTTTGGCAAGATTTCCTTTTTTATTAATGTCGAATACGATTATGGGCAAATTATTTTCCCTGCAAAGAGTAAACGCAGTTAAATCCATTATTTTTAATTTTTTGGAATATGCCTCGTCGAAGCTTACGGTATCGAATTTCACTGCCGATTTGTCAATTTCGGGATCGGCGCTGTAAATTCCGTTTACACGAGTCCCTTTGAGTAAAACATCGCATTTGGTTTCGACAGCGCGTAATGCCGCCGCCGAATCTGTAGTAAAAAGCGGATTGCCTGTTCCTCCTGCAATTATTACGACGCAGCCGGCATTCATGTATTCAACAGCCTTGTCGTGTGAATAATATTCGCCTACAGGTTCCATGCGTATTGATGTAAGCACTTTTGCTTTTTGCCCTGCCGATATTAATGCCGACTGAATGGCAATACTGTTGATAACCGTTGCCAGCATTCCCATTTGATCGCCTTTGATACGGTCAAAACCGCGTTGAGTTCCGCTTAATCCTCGAAAAATATTTCCACCGCCGACAACAATAGCTATTTGCGTGCTGTTTTGCGAAGCAGTTTTTATTTCTTCGGCATATTGCGAAAGAATATTTTCACTAATGCCGTACTTGTTGTCTAAACCTTGTAGCGCTTCGCCGCTTAATTTCAGCAATATTCTTTTATACATTTTATAACAGGCATTTAATTTTTGCGTAAAATTAATGAATTTTGGAAAAACAACAAATTTTTTCGGAAAAATTAAATTGCCGTAAGCGTTAAATAGTTGAAAATTAGTATGCAATAAAAGATAATAAGGCATGAGTTTTTATTGCCGATTCCTGTATTTGCGTTTTGGGTTTGACCGTATCATTTATAATAGTTCGGATTTTATTTGATTTTAACCGGAATATTTTAGCTTTGATTTGCTAACAGTTTGCAATACGGTTAATTTGCCGGAGCCGTTTTTGAATTTTTGTTGTTTGAGAAACAACCTGCACATGCAATGTGTATTGATATTGCACTGATTTTGCCTGTTGAAAATTTGTTGATAAGCCTTATAACCGACAGATACTTTGCAATATGGCATCTTTTATTGTTCGCTTTATTTTGGTTAGTTAAGTCGTTTTAACATTATTTGACGGTTAAGTCGGTCTGAAATGTAAAAGCAATCATGTTTTTTATCGACCGGTCAAAACTTTTTGATAGTATAAAATGATACTTTTCATAGAAAATTATCCCTGAATTTAACATATTAACAAATATTAACAAGAAAAATAAAAATTTAACATTGCTGCAAATAACTGTATATCAGTAGTTAATTTGATTATTTTTTAGATATTCTTAATTTTTGCCGTTTTTTATAGGAGAAGTACCAAAATAAACCACGAACTTTGTACTGTGAAACTTGATATTTTTATAATCGAAGTAACATAATAAACTATAAAAATTGGAAATTGCTAACTTGATAAGATAATAAACAGCATTAATTGCTTTTGAAAAAGACACTGATTAGATTAAATAATTAAAAAAATATATATAATAAATTGCATAAAATATTGAAAAATATGGTAATACTAAAAAGACTGAGTAAGAAATCTTATGCTTTTACGGTATGTTTATTTATTATAATAAGCGCAACAGCCCGCCAAGCCGAATTACCTGTATTAAGCTCTCCATTAATTGCGGATCCGATATGTTCGGGTACAACATTTACTTATACGGCAACAAGTGTTACGCCCGGAGTAACGTTTACATGGAGCAGAGCTGCCGTACCCGGAATACAGGAGCAGGGAACAGGCGGCGTAACCGAAACTGTTGTCGAAACGTTAACCAATACAACTGCAATACCTGTTGTTGTTACTTATGTATTTACCATTACCGCAAGCGACAATACCACAAATACGCAAAATGTTGTATTGACGGTTAATCCGTTACCTCGACTGATATCAAAACTTCTGCTGGCATCATTGTGTTCGGAAGAAACATTTGATTATTATGAAGCGCGAAGTTCGGTATCGGGAACGGATTTTACCTGGAAGCGAACAACGCCGGGAGCAATACCCGAATCGAATATCGTCAACAGCAAAGACATAAATGAAACTTTGATAAATACAACATCCGATACTTTGCATTTGGAATATGTTTTTACATTAACAGCCAACGGATGCAGCAACGAACAGAATGTGTCGACATTATTAAAACCGTTACCGCAATTAACATCAACATTAACTCCATCGCCAATATGCTCGGGAACAACCTTTGAATATAATCCTGCGAGTACTCTGAATAATACAGTATATATCATCGACAGAGCGGAAGTACCGGGCATTGATCCATCGGGGATGTACTCATTGAATGGAGTAATAGAAGATTCAATGGTGAATGAAACATTTGATCCGATAACCGTAATGTATGAAATAGCGCTGATAGCAGCAGGTTGTCCCAACGTACAATATATGCCTTTAACCGTTTACGGAGCCTTTAGCGGCGGCACGGTAGGATACGATGATACGATTTGTTATAATACATCGCCATCTCCGTTTATTGAACTTGCGCCATCGCGCGGAGGACACGGCACATATACCTATCAATGGCAAAAAAGTACAAACGGAACAGACTGGACGGATGCCGGATGTACTGATGTTAATTACACATCGGGAATATTGACGGCAAGCACATATTTCCGTCGAATAACAAACAGCGACTGCGGAGCGGCTTACAGTAATACGATACTCGTTACGGTAATAGAAATGTTGCAGAAAACCGGAGAAATAGCATCAAGTTCGGCTTTGCCGCTGAACTACAATACGGGAACGGAATTAACCGTAAGCGCAACAGGCGGCAGCACGCCCTACAGATATAACTGGTATAAAAGAACGCCGGCGGAAAATACATGGACGGCACTGGTTGACGATGTAAATCCGTTATCTACAGGCAGTCTGGTTTCGGATATGTGGTTTAAGGTAGAAGTGCGGTCTGTCGCAACATCTCTCCAGTGTAACGAACTGGTCGATTCGATATTCGTAGATGTAAGCAGGATACAATTATCACTTGAAATAACAGGCGTAACATCATGTTCTGCCGATGACAGTATCACTGTTCGGATAGGCAATAGCGGAATTAGCAATGCAACAAATGTTGTTGTAGAATTCCAATCGGATGCATCGCTGCCTGCATTTGGCAGCATTACTTTAGCTCAGATAAATGCAAACAGCGATACTTTAATCAAAATGCAGGTTCCGATAAACACCGGCAATACCGTATTGTCGGGCAGAATCAAAGCGGAAATAACAGGTTGCGACAATGTCGATATTAATCCGTTAACGGTTTACGGCAACTGGAAATCGTCAGGCTGGGCAGGAGATCCGTCTCAAGCCGACGAAGATACGGCGATGCTGATAATTTATCCTGAGTCTGTAAGTTTAACATCCGCATTATATGATACAATATGCAGCGGAACTGTTTTTAATTATGTGCCTTCAAGTACAGCAACGGGAATTACATATCAATGGGACAGAGCGGCAACTGCAGGCATACCGGCATCAACGGGCGTTGGCTCAATAAGCGATGTTCTGTACAATTTGACATCCGATCACAATCCTCTTGCGGTAACATATACATACTCAAATGCCGACTGTCCATCTTCGTATATCGGGACGGTAACAGTATTGGTAATCGATTCGCTGTTTACGGGAGGTATTTCGTCAAGTGAAATATTGCCGCTACAGGGAAACACGGGAACCGAATTAACAGTAAGCGTAGCAGGCGGCAGTGCGCCGTACACATATAAATGGTATAAAAAAACAATAGTTGAAAATACATGGACGGCATTGTCCGGTGATTCAAATGTATTATCGACAGGTAATCTTATGCTGTCTGCATGGTTTAAGGTAGAAGTATTGTCGCCGGGAACATATCCGCAATGCAATGAACCGGTTGATTCGATATTCGTGGAAGTAAATCAGGAAATTCAATTATCGCTTGAAATAACAGGCGTAACGTCGTGTTTGACAGATGACAGTATTACAGTTCGTGTAAGCAATAGCGGTATCAGCGATGCAACGAATGTCGTTGTAGAATTCCAATCGGATGCATCGCTGCCTGTGTTTGGCAGCATTACCTTGGCGCAGTTGAATGCAAACAGCGATACTTTAATAAAAATGCAGATTCCGCTAAATACGGGCAACACGGTATTGTCGGGAAAAATAAAGGCGGAAATAACAGGCTGCGACTGTATTGATATTAATCCGTTAACGGTTTACGGCAGCTGGAAATCGTCTGGCTGGGCAGGATATCCATCTCAAGCCGACGAAGATACGGCAATGCTGGTAATTTATCCTGAGTCTGTAAGTTTAACATCCGCACTGTACGATACAGTATGCACCGGAACTGCGTTTAATTATGTGCCTTCAAGCACTGCAACGGGAATTACATATAAATGGGACAGAGCGGCAACTTCAGGCATACCGGCATCAACGGGCATTGGCTCGATAAGCGATATATTGTATAATTTGACATCCGACAACAGTCCCGTTGCGGTAACATATACATACTCAAATGCCGACTGTCCATCTTCGTATATAGGTACGGTAACGGTACTGGTAATCGATTCGCTATTTGCAGGCGGTATTTCGTCGAGTGAAGCGTTGCCGCTGGCAGGAAACACGGGAACCGAATTAACCATAATAAATGTCAACGGAAGCATTACTCCGTATTTATACACATGGTACAAACGCACGGACATGCAGCCGGAATGGATGGAAGTTTACGTCGGCACAGACAATCATACCTTATCTACAGGCAATTTGACAAAAAGCGCATGGTATAAAGTTGCAGTAAGTTCGTTAAATCCGTTATTTGCCTGCAATGCTGTTATAGATTCAATATTCGTTGAAGTTCGGCAAATAGAATTAAGTTTGAATATTTTGGAAGATTCCTATGCAATATGCAATGCTGCAAATGACAAAATCACAGTAATGATATCAAATTCAGGGTCGATGGATGCATCGAATGTGGCGATAGAATTTAACAGCGAAGGAACATTACCGACACTCGGCACGGTTAATTTACCTTTGGTAAGAAGCAATTCTGATACCGTGTTAAATTTAATGTTTCCGTCAAATCCCGGCTCAACGGTACAGTCGGGCTTGCTGAAAGCCGAAATTGTTTCGTGCGATGTTAATGATGCAAATCTTTCAACAGTTTACGGAAGCTGGAAATCATCAAACTGGGCGGGAGATCCATCGCAAGCGGATGAAGATATGCTGGATCTTAAAATTTATCCTGTTATGAAAATGACCGGCAAAACGCAGGATACAGTATGTTCGGGAGAAACATTCGATTATACGCCTCAGGCGAATATTGAAGGAGCATTATTTTCATGGACTCGATACACGAGTTCGGGTATCGGAGAAAGTTTTGCATCGGGTACAGGTTCGATAAGCGAACAGTTGACCAACATGTTGCAAATACCGGTTTGGGCAAGATATGAATACATATTAATGTTACCAGAATCGGAAGCATGTTCGCAACCGGATACATCTATAGTTGAAGTTTTGGTAAATCCGGTATCAACATTAATATTGAGCCATTATCCGGCAGATGGAAGCATAGTGCCGTTCGGAGCGCCGATGAAGATTATAACGGAAACGGTTGATGTTCCTGCATACGTTCATACTTACAAATTTAAAAACGAAATACAGACAGTAGAAAGCGAATACGGCGTTAGCGAATATGCAATATATGAATTTGATGACAAGGAAACCAATACGGTTGAAGTAACGGTAAGCAATGAGTATGGCTGCCGGAGCGTCGGCGAAGAAACTTTTAAGATAAGACGTAACATGCCAAACATAATAACTCCGAAAGAAACGACAAACAACAGACTGTTGAGAGGTCATTACATAGAGGTATTTAATCGTTTTGGAGCAGAAATTTATCGAGGCGAAGATGGCTGGGATGGCACTTATAAAGGTTCTCTTGTTGCCTCGGCGACTTATTTGTACATTCTTCACATTGAACAGCCGGACGGAACAAAAGCTTCAGTTAGAAAATCTGTATTTGTTAAATATTAATACTGTCATTATTGCAAAATTGAATTTGATTTGTGCAGTCAGGTATAAAATGATACTGATTTAACACTAACGAAGAACGAGCGGATTAAAATAGAATATAATGGGCAAATGATTCTAACTCTGTATTATAAGGCAGTGTTTTTGACAGAATATTCAAAAATGCATGATATAAATTTAATAAAGGTTTTTAAATTTGCATGCTTTTTTAACATGAAAATAAATATTTTACGCTTGTTCTAAAATAATTTTGTAGTTTTGTACCGACTTGTAAATCCGTTATGTGGATTGACAGCGATAATGTCATATTATGTGATTGATTGCAAGGCAAGTGCATGACTTGTCATTAAGTGAATAACAGCTTTTTTAAAAGTACAACATATAAAAATAATGATATGAAAAAAAGAAAAAATTACATTTTAACAATATTGATACTATTGATATTTACGGTAGTACCTGTTACTTCTCAGACATTAAAAACAGCCGACTCATATTTTGCCGGAGGAGCATATTTCAGCGCAGCTAAAATATATCGCGATGTTCTTAATTTAAAAAACAAGAATCAGGAAGCAAAAATACGGCAAGGAGAAATTTTGTTCCGAATAGGCGAGTGTTACAGGAGAATGAATAAAATTGCAGATGCAAAAAAATGGTATTTACAGGCGGAAGATGCCGGCTATGATGAATCCGACCTGTATTACGGACTTGGTAATATACAATTGAATGAAGGCAATTATGCGGAAGCAAAGGATTTTTTTCAGATGGCAAAAGATAAAGACCCGAGCGACATGCGAATTGAATCGAAAATAGCTTCCTGTGATTTAAGCGGAATTTATTCAAGAGATAATGGACAGTATCAAATAAAACCGCTGGAAAACTTGAACACGCGGGGAAGCGAATACGGCTTGTCGTTTTACGGCGACAGGTTAATATTTGCATCCACAGGCGTAAACAGTTCAAAAAAACTTATTTCAGAACGTACCGGACTGCCGTATTCCGATGTTTATATAGCATATCCTGATCCACGCTTGTTTTACGGTCGGCAGGAAAAGCTTGAATCCGTATCCGAAACCAACGCCAATGAAGGTACATTTTGTTACGACCCTCAAACAAACCAGCTGTATTGTACGCGATGCGATGTAAATAATATCGACTGTTACATAGTTAAAATTGATGTAAAAAACGGCAAGTATAAGGAAAACGGCAAGTTGAAACTGGGAAATCAAACTTATGGAATAGGTCATCCGTACATAACTGAAGAAGGCGACAGGATATATTTTACGTCCGTAATGGACGGCGGCTATGGCGGCGCCGATTTATGGTATGTTGACAAGGATGAAAACGGTAAATACGGAAAACCTGTGAATTTGGGAGAAAATGTAAATACCGCAGGCGATGAAGTATTTCCATCGTTTATAGATGGAGTGTTATACTTTGCATCGGATGGTCATCCCGGACTGGGAGGACTTGATTTGTTCGTAAGCTATGTAGAAGACAACGGAGAATTCAGCAAGCCGTTTAATATGAGAGCGCCGTTTAATTCATCCTGGGATGACTTCAATCTGGTTCATCGAATCAAGGCAAACATGGGTCTGTTTATAAGCAATAGAAATAATACCAAAAGCAGCGACGACATCTACATGTTCAATAACTTTCCTCCGCAGTTGATAACTGTTAATGGAAACGTATATGATGAAGCAACAAAAGAACCTGTAAAAGACTATACTGTAACGGTAAACGATGGAACGACAAACATATATGAAAGTAAAATAACAGACGACAAAGGATATTTTGTATATGTGGGAATGGACAAAAATTATAATATAAAAATAAGTTCGCAGGGATATGTGCTGGGCGAGCAAGCAGTAACTACGGTAGGAGAAAGAAATTTTGCCGAATTGCATAAGGATATTTATTTGACTAAGGAAGATGCGCTTTCAAAAGAGCCTATAACGATATTAATGAAAGATATTTTTTATGAGTTTGATAAATTCAAATTGACGGCAGCCTCAAAACGCGAACTGGATAACTATATCGAATATTTCAATCAGTATCCGGATATGACGGTTGAAATAAATTCACATACAGACTCGCAGGGAAGCCGCAGTTACAATCAAAATTTATCTGACAACAGGGCAAAGGCGGTAGTAGAATACTTTGTGTCAAAAGGAATAAGTCATAACAGGCTGCTGTGGAAAGGCTACGGCGAAGACCAGCTGATAATACCGAATGCACGCACAGATGCCGAGCATCAGGCAAACCGTCGTACCGTATTCAAAATACTGAATTTGGGAAGCGCTTCTGAAGTTACGACAACAAGAAATGTTTCGACCGAAGGAATACCAACTAATAATATTTCTCAAAATGTAATGGATATAAGCGGCTGGTGGCTTCAGGTATATGAATCGGCAAGTTATAACGAATTTAATTTGCCTGCCGTAAAACAGGCTCAGCAGGCTACAGGCAAAGATATTCGCTTGGTAAAGTCAGGCAACGGTAAATACTGGTACTGTATTCACTATGCAACAAAAAACGAAGCGCTTAAAGCGCAGCTGTCATTGCTCAAAGAAAATATACATACGATACTGATGCAGTTTTAATTGAAATATATTAAACGACCGTATGAGGAAATTCCTGATAATAACAGCATTATTATTGCCATTGCATGCGCCGGGACAAACAGATGCACAGATGAGTCAGCACATGTTTAACCGTATAACTTATAATCCCGCATCAACAGGAGCAACCCGATATATCAACATATACGGACACTGGCGCGACCAGTGGCAGGGATTTGGTACGGATGCGCCGGAAACAATGCTTTTGACGGCTCATACTTATTTTCCCCAATTGAAATCAGGTTTGGGAATAGTAGAGCTAAGCGACAAGATAGGCTATGAACGCAATATATTGTTTAAACTGTCTTATGCCTATCATGTTCATCTGAATTCGAGTTCGTATCTGTCACTGGGGCTGAGCGCAGGCGTACTGAACAGATATATAGACTGGACGCAGGCAGTTCCCGAAGAATATTCCGAATCATTTGTCATACCGTCGGTAGCAGAAAACAGATGGACGCCTGATTTTGATTTTGGCATAGAGTACAATATGGAAAGATTTACGGTAGGATTGTCTGTAACACACATAAACAAAACTTCCGACAATGCGGTATACTACAACATGGGGCATCATTTTTACGGATATGTGAAATATAAATTCGGACTTGGCGTAGATTTTGATTTGGTGCCTGCATTATTTGCACAAAACAGTAAAAAGTCAACTCATATCGAAGCTAATCTGATACTGTTTTATCGTAATATAGCATGGGCAGGAATGAGCTACAGAGTAGACGACAGGTTTAATTCGGAATCGGCAGTAGGCACGGTAGGCATTGACCTGATGGGAGTTTTACGACTTGGATATTCATTTGATTATAATGTTGGATTAATAGGAAAATATGCTAACAATACGCACGAAATAATGCTGGGAATAAAACTGCAGAAACCGCAGCGGCTGTACGCAAAAACTCCAAGATTTTTTGAATAGAAAAGATATAATTTCGTAATATGGAATATATTTAGTTGCTCCTTAACAAGTATATTTTTCAGCGATAAGAGATAATAAAGATTATTACATTCGTTGATTTGTCTTGACGCAAAAGCAGCCGGCAGTGGAATTGCGAAATAAAAACCCCGCGTAATGTTTTGTAGGGACGATGTCTTACCCTGAAAAAAGTTGACTCACAAAAGAGTCAAAGATGAAAAAAAAGACAAGAAAACAGGAGTTGTATTTGGATGAAATCCTCCGGTTACACAGGGAAAGAGGTTACGGCGA
>JAISDB010000214.1 GCA_031265155.1 Prevotellaceae bacterium
CGTTATTGCCGCCACTTTTTACGAACACAGCGAAGAAATATTAAACTTTTATACGAACCGATCCTCTAATGCCTCGGCGGAATCTTTCAACTCAAAAATCAAATCATTCAGGGCAGAACTCAGGGGAGTTCTTGATATTCCTTTTTTTCTTTTCCGGCTATCAAAGCTCTATGCCTAAACACAGGATTTTGCAGGTGAGCCCTATTTATCTGTTTTTTCATTATGGTTTTTCATTAATTCAATAAATGAATTAAAATATTTCTTGCCTTTCGGTATTACTCCGTCCAATCCCTTACCTCCCGTTTTCGAACGTTTTACATCTCCGAATATTCCCTTTTCCAGAGCGGTAAACAAACTTTCTTTCTCAAGTGTTTCGAGCAATGTTATTGCATCATCAAGAACTTTTTTTGCACGAGTTTGCATTATGCCGTTTTCCTTAAATTCAACCTCATCACCGATACTTTTCATGTTATTGAATATGTACTTGGCATTTTCGATAGATAAATAGCGATCGCTCATAAACGGCGTATGAATTGCTTCGGTAGGCATTCCGAGCAATTGCAGACCTTGATTTGTCCATATTCCTATAATATTGAAAAGCGCATCCTGAATGTGTCCTCTAAAAATATTTCCGGTCATAAATTTTGTCGGCGGCATATATTTTAGCGGCGCGTTGGGAAATATTTCGCGCGTCATTTGCGCCTGCGCCAATTCGTAAAGAAATCCGTTTTCAAGTTGCGGATCCATTTCAAATGCATGTCCAAGTCCCATTTGCTTTTCGGGCAAGCCAGCAATAAGAGCCAGCTGCTCGTTAATACAGTCCGAAGCCAAAACCGTATGCGCCTGCTCGTAAGCATCGGCTGTAGTTAAATAGTTGTCTTCGCCGGTATTTATGATCACTCCTGCAAAGCCATTGATGATTCGTGAAAAATACTGGTCTATAAGCGTTCGCTGCATGTTTATATCGCGAAACAAGATTCCGTAAAGAGCATCGTTCAGCATTACGTCCAAACCTTCGAGCGCTCCCATAGCTGCAATTTCAGGCATGCACAATCCCGAACAGTAATTACACAAACGAATATATCTGCCGACTTCTTCGCCGACCTCATCGAGCGCGGTACGCATTATGCGAAAGTTTTCCTGAGTTGCATAAGTCCCGCCAAAGCCTTCGGTTGTTGCTCCGTAAGGAACATAATCAAGCAAGCTTTGACCAGTTGTGCGAATCACGGCAATAATATCAGCGCCCTGACGGGCAGCAGCCTGAGCCTGTACCACATCTTCATAAATATTTCCTGTTGCAACAATCACATACAAATACGGTTTGGAACCCTCGCCGATGGTTTCCAAATAACAGGCGCGCCGATCTTTGCGTTTATTTATACGCTCAACGGTTGCACCGATAACTGGCTGTAATACCGCTTCGATTTCGGACTGTGAATAAACAGACAATTTTGTTATGTCAAGTTCGTTTTGTGCAACTTTTTCGGCTATCTGCTGAGGATTCAAGCCGGTTGCAAGCATCGCATTACCTGTAAAAAACATTATTCCTTCGCCCAAAACTCCTTTTTCCTTAATTTCGTCAACCAGCACATTGGGTAACGGCACGCCGTTTTCATCAACTCCGTCTATACCCAAAAGCCGACAAACAGTACGTTCTACGGCAACAGTAGTATAATTTTCAACAAACTTTTGTACATCATTTGCAATGTTTCTGGCTATCTGTTTTGCATGTTTAATTTTTTCAAAATCCAATCCTATTTTACTTTTTTGCATATCGTTTATTCATTTATGAAGTTTGTAATGTTTATGAAATTTTCATTAAATATATTACTAAAAGTTTACACAATAGATACTGATATATTTTGTTCTGTAGTTTTATATAATTTCAAAGGTAATACCGCAGCATTTGCGTTTTTTATTTGTTATAAAAACTGCTTCTTTGCAAATCGTTCGGTAAGTAACGGAATAATTTTGTGAACGTCTCCTACGATGCCCAAATCCGCAACTTGAAATATGGGCGCATACCTGTCTTTGTTTATTGCAATGATAAAATCCGATTCTTCCATGCCTGCCAAATGCTGTATTGCACCTGAAATTCCACAAGCAAGGTATAAACCAGGTCTTACGGTTTTTCCAGTTTGTCCTACCTGACGTGCATGTTCCATAACACCTGCATCAACCATTGCACGCGATGATGAAACCTCAGTTTTTCCTCCAATTGCAGCAGCAAGAGCGCGAAGTTCATCGAAGCCTTTTTCCGTTCCAACTCCCCGTCCTCCCGAAATCAGTATCTTTGCTTCGGTAATATCAGTCATATCTTTTTTTTCTTTCACTGTCTTCACAATGCGTACACGGAATTTCGACCTGTCGAAATCTATTGACATTTTTTCTATTTCGCCTTTTCGCGATTCATCTTTTTCGTGAGATCGCATAACTCCCGGACGCACTGTTGACATTTGCGGACGATGCGCGGTACACAAAATAGTTGCCATCAAATTTCCGCCAAATGCAGGACGTGTCATCATCAATTCCCGTGTTTCCGATATTTCGAGTTTCGTACAGTCTGCCGTAAGACCTGTTGCCAGACGCGCCGAAAGTCGAGGTCCCAAATCGCGTCCTGTGATTGTTGCTCCGATAAGTACGATGCCCGGCTTACGCTCACTGATTATTTTACAAATTGCCTGCGTGTACGGTTCAGTACTGTAATATTCAAGCTCTCTATCATCAATGCAAATTACCGTATCAGCACCGTATGCAATCAGTTCATTTGCCCTGTCGGCGATATTGCTGCCAAGCAACATGGCAACTACTTTTTCATTAAGGCTATCAGCCAAATCGCGTGCTTTGCCAAGCAATTCAAAAGCTACGTTTTGAACTTTTCCTTCGCGCTGTTCTATAAAAACATAAACATCTTTGTATTCCGAAATATTCATTTTTAATTATATTTTTTTCTATATGATATACTTTTCTTTCAATTTACTCATAATTATACCAACAGCTTCTTCCGCATCCACTTCAAACATTTCGCCAGCCGCTTTTACTCCTCGCGTAAATGCCTTATGTACTTTCGTGGGCGAACCTTTAAGCCCTACCTTTTCTTCGGCGATTCCGAGCTTGTCGAAGCTCCATATTTCAACTTCTCGACTGTAAGTTTCAACTATTCCGCGCACCGACATGTAACGAGCCTTGTTTGCCGAAGCTAAAACAGTTACAACACAAGGCGCGTCAACTTCGAGTATCTGATATCCATCTTCCGTTGATTTCTTTATTGTAAACGTATTTTTGCCATCGTATTCAAGATTTTCGAGATATGTTACCTGAGGCAAGTCAAGATGTTCTGCTATTTGAGGTCCAACCTGCGCCGTGTCGCCGTCTATTGCCTGGCGTCCTGTAATTATCAAGTCAAATTCTAACTGTCGCAATGCTGCCGCAAGCGCATTTGATGTAGCCAAAGTATCGGCGCCGCCGAGTTTTCTGTCTGTCAAAAGAATTGCTCTGTCGGCTCCCATGGCAATAGCCTCGCGCAAAATGTCGTCAGCCTGAGGCAATCCCATTGTTATAACGGTTACATGCGCATTATACCTGTCTTTCAGTTTCAGCGCTTCTTCCAAGCCGCCTTTGTCGTCGGGATTCATAATGCTCACCACACCGTCGCGAATAAGCGTTCCCGTTACCGGATTTATTTTTATCTCGGTTGTGTTAGGAACCTGTTTTATACATACTATTATTTTCATTTTGTACTTTTTTATTCGTATCCTTAAATATTTTTTAAATTATTTTCAGAAATCATACACTAATCTTTTCTTGTATTATATTTCTATTTCGCAATAAAGAACTGTTTGTCGGCAAAATAATCAATCATGTCGGATTATGCAATATTTACTGTTTATTAATGCTACTTCAACAGTGTCGAAGCAATCACCATGCGCTGTACTTCGGAAGTGCCTTCGTATATTTCCGTAATTTTTGCATCACGCATCATTCGTTCTACGGGATATTCGCGCGTATAACCGTAACCGCCGTGAAACTGTACGGCTTTTGTTGTAACTTCCATTGCTGTTTCTGCGGCAAAAAGCTTACACATCGCTGCTGCATCCGAATACGGAATATGGTTGTCTTTTTTGAATGCGGCATTGCGAACGAGCAGTCGTGATGCTTGAATTTTTGTTTCCAAATCTGCTAACTGAAATTGCGTATTTTGAAATTTGCCGAGCGCTTTACCGAACTGTTTGCGTTCTTTCACATATTTTACCGCTTCGTCCATTGCGCCCTGCGCAATTCCCAATGCCTGCGAGGCAATGCCTATGCGTCCGCCATCAAGGGTTTTCATTGCAATAGCAAATCCGCCGCCTACACGTCCGAGAAGGTTTTCTTTCGGTATAATGCAATTTTCAAAAATCAGTTCGGCAGTTGCAGAGCCGCGAATACCCATCTTCAATTCCTTTTTGCCAAAAGTAAATCCGGGTGTTCCCTTTTCGACAATAAAAGCCGAAATTCCTTTCACTCCCTGTGATTTGTCGGTCATGGCAAAAATTACATAAACCTGCGCATAGCCTGCATTTGTAATAAAAATCTTGTTTCCGTTAAGGATCCATGTATCGCCATCGGCAACAGCTGTTGTTTGCTGAGCCGATGCGTCGGTTCCTGCATTTGGTTCGGTAAGTCCGAATGCGCCGATGCATTCGCCTGATGCCAGTCCGGGAACATATTTTTGTTTTTGCTCTTCACTGCCATGCTCCAAAACAGGAGCAAGACACAGTGATGTATGAGCCGAAACAATAACTCCTGTGGTTGCGCAAACGCGCGAAAGTTCTTCAACGGCAATCGAATACATAATATTATCGCCGCCTGCGCCGCCATACTGTACCGGTATCGGTATTCCCATGATTCCTGTTTTTGCCATTTTTTCGACAGTTTCAAGCGGAAAGCGTTCCTGTTCGTCAATTTCGGCAGCAAGCGGTTTTACTTCTTTTTCGGCAAAATCGCGTATCATTTGCTGAAAAAGTTTTTGCTGTTTCGTTAGATTAAAATCCATATTTAATTAATAAAATGTTTATTTACGTTTACAGTTTTGACAAAAATGCTTTCAATCACGATGACTGTCATAAATATTTTTGTAATAAACCGCCGCAAAGATAATATTTTATAAATAATACCTGTTGTGTATTTGGAAAATAAATAAGAAAAAAAATTGTTCATTTGACAAGTAAATCGTATGTTTGATTAATATTCAAACAATTAAATATAACGAACAATCCGGCACAAAATTACGAAGTTATTTTGAAAGCCATGCAGGAAAACTGCTCAAATCTTAAAGGTTTCAAACAGATCAGGAAGCCAAAGCTGTCAAAGCCGGAGCTGGCAGCCCTCAACCTGATTTTTAATCTTATTCCATAACATTATCCCTGTGGATGTTGAATTTTAATTACAGGTTCGCCGGTTAAATCTATGCACTTTCAGCGCAAGAGTTTAGTTTTTATGAAAAAAAATTAGCGCTTACTGTTATGTTTAAAAATATTTTTTATACTTTTGCAACTATAATTATTTTAGTCAAATCACCACATATAAATTAAACAGTCATGAAAGTTAAAAGATTTAAAAATGAAGATTTAAGAAACGAAGAATGGTTTCAATTTTACACCGAGTTCAAAGTACTGATAGAACAGTACACGCCGGCAGCCCTGAACATCGATGCCATGTTTCCCTCATTCCTCGCTTTGTACGGCAGCGCCGACGAAGCGCTGGAAGTGATTCGCAAAAGCGCCGTTACCGAGCAGATTGCCGAAGCCGACAATGCACGCGACACTGTTTTTCGCGGACTGGTCGAAGCCGTAAAGTCAAGCCTGTATCATTTTGATGCCGGCAAGCGCGAGGCTGCAAAACGCCTGCAAACAGTGTTAAGCCACTATGGAAACATTGCTCGCAAGTCGTATGATGAAGAAACGGCTTCAATTTACAATTTTCTTCAGGAACTGAACGGCGCTTATGCCGCTGATGTTACAGCGCTCAACCTGACCGACTGGCTAACGCAGCTGGATGCCGACAACCACGCATTTGATGCGCTGCTGCAGGCGCGTTACGCCGAAGGAGAAGCAAAACCGGATGTTCGCGCAGTGGAGGTACGCAGGGAACTCGACCGCAACTATCGCGACATGCTCGACCGTATTGACGCTTCAATACTGCTGAACGGCGAAACCCAATATGCGCCGTTTGTAAAAGCGCTCAACATCCGCGTAGAGCATTACAGCAATATAATAGCACTGCGAAAAGGGCGGGCAGCAAAGAAAAAAGACGACGAAAAAGAAAATTGAAAATTGCCTGTTCCATGAAACGCTTTTTTGCGCATACGCTGACGCTGATTCTTGAATTTATTGTACTTGGACTGGCTATCGCATGGCTGTGTTCAGGAAATGGAAAATTAGAACCGATGATTGCAGCGCTTACGGCTATCGCTGCAATCGTTGGTTCGTTCTTTTCCCGCTCGAAAGACTGCGGAAAGGAAAAGAAAAATAATAATGCCAAAACATGGAACAATATCAACAGTCCTGTTTTGCAAGACATCAACGCTTCGGTCAATATTGATTACAGTACTGGTAAGATTGAAAATTCAGGTAGTGGAACTATTATTATAAACAATATTCCTGTTGACATTGATACACTCAAAGCGGAGTGGACGAAAGAAGACAAAGAACGGATTGAAGAATTAAAAGAATTGCTCGCAACCACCAAAGAATTGCATGGCAGAGACCGTTTGGCATGGGATAAGGAAAAAACAGACCTGGAACAGAAAGTAGCCTATACGGAAGCCAAGATACAGGAGATCATCAAATCGTACGAAACAGTCGATATGGATTCATCTCCCATGTACAAGGAAGCGTTAGAATTGTTTATTAACGGCAAATTAGATGAAGCGCTTGCCGTACTGGATGATGCTACATTAGAAGCCAATGAAAAGAAAGGTGCCGATGCCCGTATTCTCAAAGCTCAAATGCTGGAACTGAAATACGATTTCAAAAATGCCGAGGCAAACTATCTCAAAGCCGTTTCCATATTTCCTTCATTTGAGAATAATTTACGGATAGCGTCGTTCTATTACGAACTGAACGAATTTAAAAAGTCCGAAGCTTACTTACGCATTTGCGTAGCTTTAGCAAAAACAACGAAAGATAAAGCCTGTATTCTTAATAATTTAGGGGTTTTGCAGAGGAATATAAACGAGTTACAGCAAGCGGAAGCATCCTACAGGGAAGCCTTGCAGACATATCGTGAATTGGCAGCCAATAATCCCCAAGCCTACCTGCCTTATGTGGCTACGACGCTTAATAATTTAGGGACTTTGCAGAGCTATCTAAAAGACTACCGGAAAGCGGAAGCCTACTATCAGGAAGCATTGAAGATTCG
>JAISDB010000016.1 GCA_031265155.1 Prevotellaceae bacterium
ATCGGCAAGCGTTTCATAACGGACAAACTTGCGCCACAAAATCTTCTTCCGTTGCGCATCCTTAAACACGACAACGCCCAATCTCCTGCCACAATAAGTCGCGTCCACCAACACGACCACCTGTTTATCAGACGAAATGATGGTGGCGGAGCGATGCTTTTGCAGATGCCTCCTAACATTGCTAACGCTGATTCCGTAATTTGCTGACAACTCCACGAGGGTCTGTTTCTTAAAAACATAATCACACCACAAAGCGCCTGTATCAACCGGTTTACGGACAACATACTGCTTACCGCATTGATGTTCATTTTTGAACACCCTGAGAGAACCACAATAAAAGCAAATTTTTAATCATATCTATAAAATGCTGTAAAGATACTATTTAACAGTATCTTACGCGCTGTTTACCATTCATTTTGAACATTAAGCCGAAAATTTAATAATTTAAGATTGTCGTCTCATGGAGACGAAATGTTGGTAAAAATATAATCACGCATTTCGCGCGGGTTGCCTGCGGTGTTTCAAATCATCGACAGCACTCCGCGCGAAATAACAAATCACTATAATAAATTCATTCGCAGGGAACGACTGTTTAATGCAATACTCTTGCCAAAATGCTTGCCGATGATGCTTCAACACGCAAAATGCCACGAGCGTGTGCAATTCCGTTCACATCAATTTTTCCATCATGACAAAGCAGTTTCCATCTCCCTTCGAGCAGCTTGAAATCGACAGCATTGCGGTTTCCGTTTAATATTACGATTATGTCTTCCCACACATTCCTGCTTGCACGTCCGTCAATCAGGCAGGCAATAAAATTTCTTTCGGTTTTTATAAATTTAAGATTTTTCCTGACATCATTTGCCGTATTCATTCTAAATGCGGAATAAGATTTGCGTAATGCGACCAATCCTTTGTAATAATTAAAAACATCCCTGTACTTTGCCTTGTTCGACCAGTTTATCTGATTGATTTCGTCTGGCGCATTAAATGTGTTGCAAATACCTTTTTTATCTCTGCAAATTTCTTCGCCGCCATAAATAAACGGTATTCCCTGCGCAATAAAAACAATGGTTTGAGCAAGTTTATTAAAACGCAAAAGTTCGTCGTCGGTTGCATCTTTCGGCGCAGTTTCCCTTATTTTATCGACAAGGCACAAATCGTCGTGGCACGATGCATAATTGACTGATTGCGTCGGCGCATCTACATACGGATGATGCGTATTTTTAAATCTTGAACAGTCAATCTGCGGATGTTTTATTGCTCCTGCAAGTCCGAACTTTACGCTTTCTTCGTTACCTTCCGCTCCCGAAACAAATCCGCTGACCTTTGAACCGTGCCAGCGTCCCCGCAGGGCATCGCGCATGTCATCGCAAAAGACAGCTATATTATTCAGTTGCCTGGCATTACGCTTCAAAGCGCGTAAGTCTTCGGAAAGAGGCGATTGATTCGCAGTCCAGCCTTCGCCGTAAATAAAAATCGAAGGGTCTATAACGTCAAGGGCAGCTCGCACGGTATTCATGGTTTCGATGTCGTGAATTCCCATTAAATCAAAGCGAAATCCATCAATATGATATTCTGTTGCCCAATATTTCACCGAATCAACAATATACTTGCGCATCATGGGACGTTCGCTTGCCGTTTCGTTGAAACATCCTGAAGCATTGCTCCACGAGCCGTCGGCATTGTATCTGTAAAAATATTTTTGAGCGGTAAGATATAAATTGGAATTTTCGTTGAAAAAAGTATGATTGAAAACAACATCCATCACAATACGCAATCCGTTATCATGCAGCGATTTCACCATTTTCTTAAATTCGCGAATCCGTGTTTCGGGCTTGTATGGATTTGTAGAATATCCGCCTTCGGGAACATTAAAGTTTTGAGGATCGTAACCCCAGTTATACTTATTTTCATCCAGCCTCGTTTCATCGATTGATGCAAAATCGAATACAGGCAGCAGGTGAACGTGGGTAATGCCTAATTCTTTCAAATGGTCTATTCCTGTCTTTTCGCCTTCGGGCGATAATGTTCCGGTCTCGGTGAACGACAAAAATTTTCCCCTGTTTATCATTCCCGATGTCGGCGAAACTGAAAAATCACGCACATGAATTTCATAAATAATGATGTCGGCAAAGTTTTTAAGTTCTGGTTTTTTGTCATTATCCCAATTCTCGGGATTTGTTTCCGAAAAATCAATTATTGCGGCTCTGTTTCCGTTTACTCCTGCGGCTTTTGCCCAAATGCCCGGAGTTTCGGCAAACCATCCGTCATTTATTTTTACTTGAAACGTATAAAACTTGCCTTTCAAATCGCCATATGCTTCATAAATCCATGTTCCGTTTTTATCGGGCTTCATTATGCAGGTTTCCAAAGGCTTGGAATTTATGCCTTCATTGTAAATGTTAAGCCTCACACATTCTGCAGCAGGCGACCAGAATCTGAATTTCGAACATTCGGGCGAATACGTCAACTCCAAATCATCGCCGCCGTATATCGGATAATCGTCTAATGAACCGTATTTAGACTTGTTGTCAGTCATTATGTATTTATAAATTTTAAAAATGAAACAAATAAGACTGCAAAAATAATTATCTTTGCCGAAATGTAAAAAATTATGGAAAAACTTGTTTTTGCAACAAACAATTATCACAAGATTGATGAAATTCGTCATTTGCTTGGCTCAACATGCAATATATGCGGTCTTTCAGACTTGAATTTTGCCGAAGATATTCCCGAAAATCAAACAACTCTCGAAGGAAATGCTCTCGAAAAAGCGCGGTTTGTTTACAGAAAATTCGGACTGCCATGCTTTGCCGACGATACCGGGCTGGAAATTGATGCGCTTGGCGGCGAACCCGGAGTTTTTTCTGCAAGATACGCGGGCGAAGAAAAAAATTCGTTGAAAAACATCGAAAAAGTTCTTACAAAAATGCATGTTGTTGACAATCGCCGTGCGCGTTTTCGCTGTGTCATTGCTTTGATTGCCGATGACAAAGAATATCTTTTTGAAGGAACAGTAACCGGCGAAATTCTTCGTTCGCCTGTCGGCGATTTCGGTTTCGGTTACGATTCGATTTTCAAAGCAGACGGATATGAAGTGTCGTTTGCTCAAATGAGCCTCACCGAAAAATCAAAAATCTCTCATCGCGGCAAGGCAATAGAAAAATTGACGGAATTTTTGAGAACTGAAAAATAAATTTTCACCTGATATTTTGATATTGTAATATGCAACCATATATTTGCATAAAACATATAGCCACAATATGTCATAATGAAAACTGTTCTGTTTATTGCAGATTTCCTTAATAAATGAAGAATTTTAATTTATGTTCCATGTATAATATTAATTGTCAAGATACAAAATCATACAATTATATTATGATTTTCTTCACGTTCTCACAAAATGCGGAATTTCGGCTGGAATTTCAAATGAAAATTCTATTAAGCCTTTTGTTTCGCCGTTTTCATACCATGGAGTTTGATAAACAAGTTTCTTCTGTCCGTTTTTTTCAATCGTATAAACGTTGCTTGTGCCGGTTTTCAGCAAATGCAAAATTTTTTCCCACGATGTCGGCAAATGGCAGTCTTTAAGATTTTTCCCGGTCAAATCGCCGTATTTTGCAAAAGTTTGCCTTGACTTTTCATTGCAGTATATCACATTACCCTGCAAATCGCAAATGGTAACGGCACAGTTTAATTCTTTAAAATAATTCATAATTTTATTCATTTTTACAAAATTACAAAAAAATCGAAAACCGGCATTTTTCAAAATATGATGTTATGTTACGTCCAATATATTTTTACAATCAGGATATATATTAGCATTTCAGAAAATGTCAAAAATACACGTAAAAATATTTGCAGATTGCGAAGCAATGAAATCGGGCATTGTTGATTTAGTATAGATTTTGTTAAATATAATATTGAACATCAATCTGTTATATTGCTAAAAATATTTATTAGACTTTATGTAAATTTCTTTTTTAAGAAGCGACTGCTCTGATAATTTTATGTTATTTCTATTCCCTCTTTTTCGAGCAGTTGCAAGCCCAAGTCGCGGAGTCGGTATTTTTGAATCTTGCCGCTTGCCGTCATTGGAAATTCATCTATAAAAAATATGTATTTCGGTATTTTGTAGCGCGAAATGTTTCCTCGACAGTAAGTCAAAATATCTTCTTCTGTAAGAGTTTCTCCTGCCTTAAGCGAAATAAACGCGGCTACCTGTTCCCCGTATTTTGGACTTGCAAGTCCAACAATTTCAACATTCTTTATCTGATGCAAACTGTACAGGAATGTTTCTATTTCGCGCGGATAAATATTTTCACCTCCACGTATTATCATATCCTTTATTCTTCCTGTGATTCTGTAATTTCCATTTTCATCCTTCACGCCCAAATCACCGGAATGAAGGAATCCGTTATCATCAATAATTTCGGAAGTTGCTTCAGGATTTTTATAATATCCTTTCATAATGTTATACCCGCGGCAACACATTTCTCCCTGTTCTCCAACAGCACATTCTTTGCCTGTATCGGGATGTATAATCCTGACTTCGACAAACGGGAAGTCGTGTCCCACGGTTGTTGCACGAACTTCAGCCGTATCGGTAATTCTGGTAGCAGTCATTCCGGGTGAAGTTTCGGTCAATCCGTACACGCTGATGACGTTGCAGTGCATGCATTCCATAACCTGCTTCATCGTTTCTATCGGGCAAACCGAGCCAGCCATAATTCCCGTGCGCAAAGAGGTCAGATCGAACATGTCGAACATGGGATGATTAAGTTCGGATATAAACATTGTCGGCACTCCATAAAGTATTGTACAGCGTTCCCTGTGTATGGATGCAAGCACTTTGAGCGGGTCAAATTCTTCGATCATAACCATTGTCGAGCCGTGAGTAATTACGGCGCACAGAGCCAGAACGCATCCGAAACAGTGAAACAGCGGAACGCAGGTAAGCAGCCTGTCGTCGGATGTAAAACTCATAAACCTGCCTGTTGCCATTCCGCAGTTCAAAATGTTGTGATGCGACAGCATGACGCCTTTGGGGAATCCTGTTGTACCTGAAGTGTATTGCATGTTTACTTCCTCGTGGCAGCTTACTGTAGATGATATTTTACGCAGCAGTTCCTTGTCCATAAACTGTCCCTTTACTATAAGCTCAAGAGTTGTGTACATGCCTCGATATTTTTCCTGTCCTATGTATATTACATTTTTTAATTCGGGAAAACGTTTGCTGTCGAGTTCTCCGCGTTTCTGCGTTTTTAGTTCCGGAACCAGGTCGTAAATAACATCAAGATAATTATTTTCACGGTATCCGTTTACCAGGCACATTGTGTGAATATCCGCATTTTGCATGATATATTCCACTTCCGATTTTTTGTAGTTGGTATTTATGGTTACCAGCACAGCGCCTATTTTAGCGGAAGCAAACATAAACGTCAGCCAGTCGGGAACATTTTTTGCCCATACTCCTACCTTGCTGCTTTTTTTTACTCCAAGAGAAAGCAGAGCGCAGGCAATGTTATCGACCCGTTCATTAAATTCGCGGTATGAAAGTCGTAAGTTCCTGTCGGAATAAACCAGAAAATCGTTGTCCGGCAGTTCGACAGCCCATTTTTCAAGCAGAGCGCCCAAAGTATCATCTATAAGAGATATGTTGGATTCTTCGGAATTAGATTTTTTACAAGTCATAAAATATTACATTAAAAACAGCTATAACGGCGTATAGGTTACTGCCAGAACTTTTGCATTTTCATCTTTTCGGCTCGATGAAACGCAATGAGGAACCACCGAATCGTAATATATACTGTCGCCTGTGGCAAGGGTAAATATTTCGTTTCCGTAATAAATTGATATTTCGCCTTCGAGAACATAGAAAAATTCTTCGCCTTCGTGACTTTGATAATATTTTCGAAGCGGAGGCAGATAATGTATATTTACTATGTAAGGTTCCATGTTTCTGTCGTGTTTTCCTTCAGCCAGCGAAAAATAATCCATGTGCGAACGGTAGGCGGCATGCTCTTCGGCAAGTCGCGACGTTGATGACAGTTTTCGATGCCGAGTGATTACAGGTCCTACTTTTTCGTATCCATCAAGTAAAGTTCCTACCCGCACGCCAAAACAGCGCGCAAATTTTGTCAACAATGATATTCTCGGAATAACTTCACCGCTTTCGATAAGTTCGATTTGTGAAGGTTCAAGTCCTGCTGCTTTTGCAGCATCTTCGACTGATACATTTACGCTTTCGCGCAACTGTTTTATTCTTTTCCCAAAATTTTCCATTATATTGTATCTTAAAATATATGCAAATGTAAGTATTTTTTTAATACAATTCCAAAAAAAACAATAAAAGCCTTTATTATCAACCGATACGGGCAATTATAAATTGTAAGCAGACGGTTTATTCAGTTGTTTTCTGCGAGTAAATTCATTATAAGGATTATTTTGTTTGCAAAGCTGCGACGGATTATCAACCGAAAATCACTCGAAAATTTTCACACTGTATAAATTTCAGGCAAATGCTATTCTTTTACCAGAACTTTCAGAGCCGAAGGTTTTATATTGATTTCTATGCGTTTGCCAGCCGCTGTAGATTCTCCATCGAAATGAGCGCAATCGGCTTCGGGACGTTCAAGAATGACATGTTTACACTTGCAAATTTCAACATACTGCGACTTGTGTAAGGTTTTTCTAAATAATCTTATGCATATGGCAACGCTTTTATACCATGGAAACGGTCGTATCACAACAACATCAATAAGTTCGTCTGTCAAGTCGGCAACAGGAGAAACGTAGGCGTTATTGCCGAACTGCCTTGCATTTGCAAATATTATATCAATTGCTTTATGAGTTGTTTCGTTTCCGTCGATTGTAAGCTTGTATTCTACGGGTTTTATTTTGATATAGGCTTTCAGTCCTGCAATGAGATATGAAAAAAATCCACGACTGTGCGATTCGACAAAAATTTTACACGTGGCAGCATCATAACCTACGCCTGCAGTGCAAAAATACGGCTGATCATTAAAATAACAAACATCTATAGCCGTAACTTTGCCGTTTTGCAATAAATCCATGGCATCATACGCTTTAAGAGGAATTTTCAAATCGCGAGCCAGACCATTGCCCGAACCCATAGGAATAATGCATAAAGCCGTATTGGCATGAATTAGCGCACGGGCAATTTCGTTCACCGTTCCATCGCCGCCGACAGCAACAATAATGTCGAAATTCCGTTCCGTATATTTTTTTGCTATTTCAAATGCATGTCCTGCATATTCGGTATAGCAAACTTCAATATCGCTGTTACTGAACCATGATGAACTCTGAATTTTTTCAATAACCTTCTTTTTGTTATGCGTTCCAGATATGGGATTCACTATGAATACTATTTTTTTACGATTGGTCATTATGCATTTTGTATTAAAATTTTTTGCAAAAATAATGTTTTTAGCTTTTGTGAAAAAATAATTTTAAAAAGTTGATAAAAAATACGCACCAGGTAAGTTGCCTTTTCTGTTTGTAACTGACGTATCTGCTTCATTTGTGATTCTTAAACTTATCAATAATCAAATGCTTTCGTTCATATTATGCGATATGAAAGTAGAATATTTTCTATTTTTTTGTATTAAGACAGAAATAATTAATTATCATTCCTTGTAATAAATTTGTAATCAATAATTAACTGCTTATTTCTTCCACATCATTATCGTCAACATACCACAAAAAGCCGCGAATATTCTTATAATTCATTTCTTTCATCAATTGCATGTATTCGGATACCTGACTGTTATATGCAGCGTTTTTTTTGCCGAACTTGAAATCAACTATGATTGTATTTTCGGCGTCAATCATTACTCTGTCGGGTCGTTTTGTGATAATTTCGCCGTTGTGGCTTTTTGTAATAATCGCACATTCGGTAAAAAGTTTGTATATTCCCGAATACCAGTGCGCTACTTGCGATTTGGCTATTGCATCAACAACAAATTGTTTTAAATCCTGTTTGCCATCGTGCCGTATAATTCCATCAAACTGAAATTTATCTATGGCGGAGCTTATATCGTTTTGAGTTTTTATTTCGGCAAAGATACGGTGCAGAAGTTTACCTCTGTTTACCGGCACCATGTTGTGTATTTCTCTTTCGTTTTCTTTTGCGAATATTCGAGCCGAATCAGACTGTACAAATGTTGCATTATAATTATTCGAAACAAACGGAACTTCCAAAGATTTGGATGGCATGTCGAGCTTATTTTCACCTGTTTTGGCTGCTGCATCTTTTGTTGCGACAATCTCGCCGCGCGTAAAATTTTTACTGTCAAGCGCTGCATACATCACACTTGAAACATTATTTTTACGATCGGTTTCATCTTCTTTTGCAAGTATTATCAAATTGTTTTTTGCACGTGTTGCCGCCACATACAAAATATTGATATTATCGACGCACAATTGCATGGTTTCATTTTTGTATTCATCTGAAAACACGGAATTTCTGACTTTGCTCATGTATTTTACGGGAATAAGTCCTGTTTCGGAAAACGGTTTTGCGTTTGCTTCGCACCAGATATAATTGACACCTTCGGAACCCAAAGTCCAGTCGCAAAACGGAATTATTACCGAATGAAATTCCAGTCCTTTTGCTTCGTGTACTGTCATTATCCTTATTCCTTCCAGCTCGCCGCTTATTTCTATGGTTTTATTAAACAAGTCCGTTTCCCAGTATTCTATAAACCTTGATATGTCGGATGTTTCCGTATTTAAATATTCATTTGTCCTGTCTAAAAACGAAAACATGTATTCGGCATTTTCGTCAAGTTTTCTCAAGCTGAAAATCAGATATATTTTTTCAATCAATTCGTATAGCGGAGTTAGTTTAAGCGCTTCGGAGGTTGTTATAAATTCTTCAGGCAGCAGATTTTTTATTTCACATGCAAAGATTTCATGATTTGAAATATCGCTTCCAAGTATATGCTTTTGATAGTAATATGCCAAATCGGCTTGAGCGACAGTATTTCCGCTATCTGCCAAAACACGCAATGCATTTATAATCATATTGACTGCAACAGATGAATTTAGGTTGAAAGTTTTACTCGAAACCAAATCGTAACAATAATTTTTGTCGGGATTGTTGTGTCTGTATGTTTCAAAATAATAGGCAATCTGTTTTGTATGATCGTTTTTGCGAACAAGGATTGCAATATCCGAAGCCTTTACGCCATTGGATTGCAGCATCTCGATGTTTTCAACCAGATGCATTAAAACATCTTCTTCGTAATCGGATTTTGCTAAAAATTCTACCGAAACAAATCCCGAAGCATCGCGCTTGCATTCCTGCCTTATATCGGCGTAAGCCTTTTTCAGATCATCACAGTTTTCGCCCCAGTCGGTCAAATACTCGTTTTGAATAATATCGACAGTTTTTGAAAACAGATTATTGTTAAATTCTACTATTTCCCTTGCACTGCGCCACGAATTGCCGAGCGTTTTCACTGAAGGATTAAAATTCAGGAGATTCCTGTTTGTTTCGATATTATTGAGAATCTGCCAGTTTCCATTTCTCCATCTGTATATTGCCTGCTTGACGTCTCCGACTATTAAATTTCCATAACCCTGCGAAAGACATTCAATCAGCAGTGGCTCAAAATTTTCCCACTGTAATTGTGATGTATCCTGAAATTCGTCAATCATTACGTGCCGTATTGTTGTGCCGATTTTTTCAAAGATGAAAGTTGTATCGTTGCTGCCAATCATTTTTGACAGCAAGATCGATGTGTCCGAAAGCAGAAAAATATTGTTTTCGATGCTGTATTCGCGCATATATTTCAGAATGTCGCTCAAAAGCCCGAGATTGTTGATATTTTTAAGTATCAAATCGCATGAAATTACGTTTTTTGCCGATTCGGCGCGCTGCTGTTCGGCTTTGTACAGCATCGGAATCAAAGTATTTTCGGCAAGATATGTTATTTGAGCGGTTTTTGTTTTGTTTCTGCACCATTTGCCGGCATCTTCGGCGCAATTTCTAACATAGGTATTAAAACAGTTTTCGTCGGCAAACTGCCCGTTGTCAAGTTTTAAAAAATATCCGTAAATGCCTTTGCTTGTATAGTAAAAATCATCTGCTGTCAAATCATTTTTTTGAGTAATTTCAAAAAAACGTTTTGCAAATTCTTTCATTTTTACGGTTTCACATTCTATTATTTTTTGCAGCCTTATCCTGTACAGACGCAAAAAGTTTTTTTCGCTAAAACGCTTATATGCTTCATCCTGGCGCGATTTGAACTTTTCGGAAATAATGTTTCTGTAAAATTTTTCTATATCATCGGCAATTTTCCAGCTTTTGTTTTCTTCTGTTTTTTGACTGATGTATTCACGCAGCCACTGAAGCAATCCGTTATTCTCATCGGCATTTGCAATCATCAGTGAAATTGCGTTTTTTAATACATCATTATCGTTCAGGCTGATGTTGAAATTTGTGCTTATGCCAAGTTCTTTTGCCATGTTTCGCAGGATTGTCTGAAAAAAACTGTCGATAGTTTCTACTTTGAACCTGCCGTAGTCGTGTAATATCAGCGTCAATGCCAGCGCTGCCTGACGGCAGATTTCATCTTTCGACTTTTGCGTTTCTTCGCATACTGTTTGCATGTAGCGCTGCGATTCTTCAAGATTTTTTGACAGACCGTAAAGTTCGCCGATTATTCTGGCTTTCATTTCGGCTGTTGCCTTGTTTGTGAACGTTACCGCGAGAATATTCTTATACGATTTCGGATTTTCCATCAGTAATTTTATGTATTCAACAGTCAATCGAAAAGTTTTTCCCGATCCGGCGGACGCTTTATAAATTGCAAGTTCAGATTTCATGAATTTTATCTACAATCAAATTTATTGTTTTACAAAGGTAAAAAAAATGATTTATACCTGTATTGCATATTAATAAACTGATTCAAACTTTTACAGATATAAAAAAGCCGCTATGCAGGCTACCACAATGAGTAAAATGTAAAAAAGTTTGTTATGCCGAAGTTTATACCATTCGGCGCAGATAAGTTCTTTCATGACTGTATTCCTTTCGTTATTAAATTCATAAAATATTCTTCCAGTTTTTGTTCCACTGTGCAAATCGCGTCAAGCCCTATGCCGTGCTGAGCCAGATACAGGTTCATGGCGCCGGTTTTGTCCGTCTGTTCGTAGATGCGAATTTCATTCCGGCCGCTCTGTTCCCAGTCCGCTATCTTAAATTCTGCTTTAAGGAGACTGAT
>JAISDB010000187.1 GCA_031265155.1 Prevotellaceae bacterium
TTGGATAGACAAACATGTTTATCCCAATTACGCGGGCGGCAAATCGGATATTAACTTTTTAAAAAATACTTTCGGCTTATGATTGTTGTTGATTACGTCGGCGATATTGTCGCTAAAACCTCCGAAATGGTAAAAACCGTTATCACGGACGAAAAGATTAAAGAAACAGGCGTTTTTTATCAATTCGGGCATATTGTTGAAATCGACGGTATTCTAAATACAATGTCGCAGACAACCGCGCAGCGTGTAAAGAAATATCCCGCAATACTCTTGTTGCAGGACTTTCTCGAAAAGAAAGGAACGCAAACGGGCATTGACACGGAAGTAAATTTACAGTTGCTGATTGTAACGGGCAGCGACAGCGATTACCGGGTAAGCGTAAGGTACGAAAGGATATTCAAGCCGGTACTGTACCCGATATACGAATGTCTGATGAAAGTATTAAAAAAGGATGGCAGGCTTGCAAGCGGCTACGGCGAAATTGTCCACAACAAGATTGACAGACCTAATATTTCAGGGTTTTCAATCCTTGTGCGCGGGCAAACGAAGCAGCTGTTTTACGACTGCCTTGATGCGATAGAAATAAATAATTTGAATTTGAAAATTAAAAAAACTTGTTAAAAACATGGATTGTAAAGTATTAGGCGGAAACACGGGCGTAGGCGCCTGTGATGTTCTGGCACAGCGAATTGACGGCGTTATATTTACGCCCAAAACGGCAAAGATACCCAAAGACACGACAGACCTTCTGGATTATCTTTTGCAGCAGTTTAATCAGGCGGACAAGGGCAAGCGCTTTTTTCCGCTGTTGGGAATAGGACAGGCAACCAACAGTTCCGAAGAGGCGCAGGTTGGCACGCTTGGTTACGGGGCAAGCATCAAGCAGCGCAACGGAAACGAGATAATCAGGTGGGACTTGCCGTTTTCGTTCTGCAAGAGCAAGGTGGTAACTCCCTTCGACGGATGGAATCAGGGCATATACCTTGTAAGCAGCGAGGGCTTGCTGATTGGCAAGAACTCTCTGGATAAAAAGGACTTGATACCCTTTATTCCGCAGCAGTTTGATGTAGTGGACGTGCAGCCCATAAGTCTTGGAACGTCGGATGTTCAGCTGATAGGGATACAGGTTAACTTCGGCGACAAGCTGCGCTTCACTGATTTAATGGAATTTCTGGAAATCGGCGATTACGACGCGGATCTGCTGCAGGGATTGACTGATGTTGACCTTACGGTTGCAGGGCATGCAACAGGCTATGTGGATGTTAAGGTTACCACGAAGTGCGGCGGGGTTGACCTGTTCGACACTTACCAGACCGAGCTTGCCAATGCTGACGTATGGAGCGCAATCAACAAAGCTACCGGTTCGAGCGTAACGCCTTCGGGAGTAACGGCTCAGGCGGTAACAAAGTCGTTCCGCATATCAATCACGGCGGCAACATATCTTTTGTCGCTTGCTTCGATAACCGTACTCAAGGAAAACGGCATTGAGGGCTACGAGAGCAATCAGATAACCGTTACAGTTCAATAGCCATGATACTCATTGAAGGCATTAACTATAACGAGGCATGGGCAAAATCTGTTACGAAAGAGGACTTTGTCGCTCACTTCGGCAGGTTTGCGTACGGGGAATTAACAGGGGCGGAACGCAGTGAAAAGCTGTCGGGGATATACGACCTGCTTACCGGTAATGTTAAGAAGGAGCAGCCGAAAGGGACTAAAAGGCAGTCCGCAGAGTAGTTTGAGAGGGGGCTGTAACAAGCCCCTTTTTTAATCTCAATGATTGATTTATGCTGATTGAATAAGTGTTTTTTCGAGTTTTGAGAGACAACGGACTGAAAAATGATTGATTTGTACCAATGACACTATCGGAACTTATAACAAGGTTAAAGGCGATTGACGTGTGGCAGATAGCTTATGATGTTGTAAAGCGCCATGAAGCGGATATTATCCGTGTGCAGAAGGAACAGTTTGCAGCGGGATTGAACCTTGCGGGCGAACAAATGTCGCCGTCCATACCCGAAGACCCCTTTTTCAAGGGCAATGACAAATGGGCGCGGTGGTGGGTCAGGAACAAGGACCAGCGGCAATCGGAAATCTTTACCGAACGGCGTCCCGAAACAGTACCTAACCTGATATTCAGTTCGGGCGTGGAAGTTTGGCAGGATATACATTTAATCAATATCGGAACGGATTTTATGATTGGAACGAATGATTTAATACAATCGGATTTGGAAGCCAAATACGGCTTGCTTTTCGGATTAACTCCGCAGGGCGTTGTGTGGGTTGCAGAAACCTTTTTTAACGAGGAATTTTGCAATGAATTTAAAAAACAGTTAGGAATTAATAATTAACAGTTAACAATTAAAAATCACGATAATTATTCATTATTAATTATTAATTATTCATTATTAATTATTCATTATTAATTATCATGGGTTGCGGATGCAAGGGCAAAAATAAAGAGAAAAACGCCAAAAAACAGCGTATTTACGAACTGGCAAAAGAAGCACGGGGGAGTGATAGTATTTTACCTGTGCAGTGATTATGATTTTACTGAATTGGAAAATTTTACAAACGATGGAAAAAAACGAGAAATTGAATATATCTTATAAATGCAGCCAGGTAACGCTCGATGAATTTATCGACTGCATGATTAACGGAAACCTGAAACGGCTGTTACGTTCAGGTGAAGCCGATGAAATAATGCTGCAGGAAGCATGGGAGTGCCTTTACAGCGAATACTCGGAACTGTCAGGCAACAAACAGCACAAATATTACTTTGCACTGTACAAATCCGTATATGCAATGAAATTGAAAATGCACATAGCTCAATTAATTCTGACAGACCCCGAAATTAACCTTGACGACTTGCATTCGTTAGGTTACAAGGGCGATGTGAAAAGCATTGTTGCCCGGTTGAAGTTCGAGACGGTAGAATTGCAGACAAAGGAAAAGGAGCTGAAAAGAATGACCGACAAGCAGAGCGGCACGATTACAGAAAGTGATTTTGACGACTGGATTGTTTCAGTCGGTAAGTATTTGGGCTATCAGATAAGACGTAAGGAAATGATACTTTCCGAGTTTTTAGCTGCCAACAAGGCAATGACAAAGGAAATTGATGCTAAAAGGAAAAGGATTAAGAAATGAAAAATAACCAATAGAAATATCCGATTATGAGAGACCAAATAAATAAACAGACAAACACCCCTAATACATGTACAAAAAAACCTTTTATGGGATGTTTCTTTGTATATTCTTCCATTTCAAGGTCTAATGACTTATAGCCCGTATGTGTTATTAAATTTTTCATAATCTCAAATTATCACGACAAAGTAAATAAAAACATTTGAAACAAACAAATAAAAATTAAAAATAAAAAATTATGACAGAAAAAATAATAGAATCGTTAGGGATTAAAGAAGTCGAGGCAGCAATAAAGTCCATGACAGAACAGTTAGAAACGGCAGAGACACAACTTGTAAGTTATGCCGATAATGTATCGGCAACATTAAAGAAGGTTATTTCTGCATTAAAAGAGGTAAAAAAGGCTGCCAATTTTACCGAATTGAACGCAACCACACAGAAAACCATTGAGCAGACCAAAGAATATGAAGCTGCATTAAAGGCTCAGGCGCAACAGCAAAAAACAATAGAGACATTAAAGGCTCGCTTGATAGCGCTGGAAAATAAGGAGGCTGTTGAAATTCAAAAAACAAGGCTTGAAATAGCAGAAAAACAGCGCTGGCAGAAAGCCGAAGCGCAAGCGCAAATAATAGCCGAAAAGGACGTAAAGGCTTTGATAGAAGCATATAAAAACCAGTCGGGCAGCATAAGGGAATTGACATTAAGAAATAAGGAATTGCGGGACATAAGGGACAGTTTGGATACTGCGGCACAAGCCGCCGAAATACAGGAATTGAATAAAATCATTGATGCAAATACTGCTACCATAAAAGCAAATGAAGACAGTTATGTAAGGCAAAAGATGACAATAGGCGATTATAAGACCGCAATCGAAGGTGTAAAGGTTCAGATTGGCGATGCACAGGCTTTAATGGTTAAAATAGCAAAAGAAACAGGCGAGGGCAGCAAGGAGTATGCAGCGGCGGCACAGAGTTTGGTAAAGCTGAATGCCGAACTTGATACGTATTCGGAAGGACTGGCAGAAGCCGAAAAGGATGCAAGTCCATTAAAAACCCGACTTGGAGAGTTACGAAACCAAATGCAGCAGCTAAACTCAATCGGGCGTAATAAATGGACGGAAGAGCAGCGTGCGGAATATCAAAAATTAGCAACAGAGGCAGCCAAATTAAACAAGACAATAAAAGATACGACAACGGAAATTGATATATTGTCACACAACAATTTAACTCTTAATTCGATAATAGATGCATTAAAGCTGGTAACAAGCGCCTTTGGAGTTTGGAAAGGCACGATGGCTTCACTTGGTATGGAAACCGAAGAATTTGAAAAAGTGCTGTTAAAATTACAGGGTGCAATGGTTGTAATTAATGGACTGCAGCAAATATCGGAAACACTACGGGCAAAAAGTATTATAATGGTCAAATTGCAGACATTAGCCGAAAGTAAGAACACTGCCGTAAAATGGACTGCTGTAAATGCACAGAGGGCATTAAATTTGGCACAAAAGGCAATGCCTTATGTTGCTGTTGCGACAGGACTGTTTCTAATCGGAAAGGCACTGTTTGATTTTGCAAGCAAAACCGACGATGCGGCAAGAAAAAAGAAAATATTAAATGAAATTCAAAAAGAAGGTATAAAGATAGCGCAGGATGAGGTCGGTAAATTCACTCAATTAGCAAACACAGCCACGCTATTTAGTAAAAACAATAAGGAGCGGTTAGATGCAATAAAACAGATAAACGAGCAGTACGGCGACTATTTGCCCAAATTATTAACCGAAAAGTCCACTGTTGAGGAAATAACCGCTGCATACGAGGCTCTTGTTCCCGTGTTGCAGAAGCAGGCTGTTATACGCGCGTCGATGGATAAGTTAAACGAAAAGTCAAAGGAACGCATCGACTTTGCAATGAAAGAAGCAGAGGCAATAAAGAAAGTAGAAAAAGCGCAGGAAGATTATAACGAATTTAAAAGACTTTCAGATTTCAGTGATCTTTCTGAAATGTTTGGCGGCTCGGCAGAAATGGCAGCAAATTTAAGGCAACAATTAAAAAGAGCCGAAAAAGACTTAAAAAACGCTAACGATGACTTAACCGAAACACGTACAAAAAATTCCAAAAAAATACAAAAAATCGAAAAGGACGAACAGGTAATATTAGATGGAACAAAACTTGTTATTCAGCAGCTGACAGGATTATTCACGGGGCTTGGCGCGGCTCAGGATGACCAGCTTACACAGCAAAAGGCGCTGTTAAACCTGCAATATAAATTTCAGGATATTAACGTTACTTTGATAAAAAGCGAAGAAGACAGGGCAAAAAAGCAGCTTGAAATATCAAAAAACCGTTCCGTTGCCGAACTGAACGAACAGAAAACGGCATTACAGAAGTCCGTAATGAACGAAGAGGAAAAAGCCAAACAGATAGCGGCGATTGACGATATTATTGCGGCAACGCAAAAGAAGTATTTGTTTGATGTTTCGGAAATGGAAAAGAAATATGCCTATCAAACGGCGGTTTCTGTTATCAACACACGTCTTTTGCTTGCAAAAACAGGAAGCAAAGAGGAATTGGAAGCCCGAAAGGATTTGATAAACGAGCAGCTGAAATATGAATTAAGCCTGTTGCCTGCCGGTCATGCAAAGCGTGCCGAACTGGAAGCAAAGGCAAAAAAGGATACGGAAAAGTCAGAGCGCGATTTTCAAAAAAACTTGAACGACATTGATATAACCAATGCCGAAAACAGGCTCGAAACAGCCAAAAAGGGAAGTCAAAAGGAATATGAGGAACGCATGACGGTATTGGCAAAGCAGCGTGAAAACGAATTGCTTGCAGCAGAGGAAACAGGCGCTGACCGTCAGGCAATCATTGACAAGTACGCAAAAGCAGAGAAAGACGCTTTTGAGGGCTTGCTTGCAGGACGCATAGAAGCCGAGACGAACAATGCCGCAGCCCGTTTGCGCATTATTGAGGACATGCAGCGCGAGGAGGAACAGGCTTTGCTCGGACGCTACAAGAACGGCGAAATAAACGAAAAGCAGTACAACGAACAGCTTGCGGAAATTCAGCACAAGTATTCTGTCATGGCTGCGGAAGATGCCATTGCCAACCTCGAAAGGATACTGGATAAAGAGAAGTTAAGCGATGAGCAGAGAGCCGATTTGGTAAAGCAGCTTGCGGACAAGCAAAAGGCATTGAGCGATGAGCAAACCGCTCACACAATTTCCAATATCGAAAAGGAAAATGCAAAGCGCAAGAAGTCCGCAGAACTTGCAAAGGAATACGCGCAGCAGGCGTTTGAGACGACAATGGAATTTCTGACGCAGATAAGCGAAGCAAAAATCGAAGCGTTTGACGAGGAACTTGAACGCATAGAGGCATGGAAGGAAGCAGAACTTGCACGGCTTGATGAAAGCGTCATGAGCGAGGAAACGCGAGCTGCCGAAGAAAAGCGCATTGAAGATGAAGCCGAAGCGCAGCGCAAGAAAGTTGAAGAGGAAAAGCGGCAGGAGCAGGCAAAGCAGTTCCGTTATCAGCAGTTGCAGTCGGTAGCACAAAC
>JAISDB010000190.1 GCA_031265155.1 Prevotellaceae bacterium
TTGGATAGACAAACATGTTTATCCCAATTACGCGGGCGGCAAATCGGATATTAACTTTTTAAAAAATACTTTCGGCTTATGATTGTTGTTGATTACGTCGGCGATATTGTCGCTAAAACATCCGAGATGGTGAAAACCGTTATCACGGACGAAAAGATTAGGGAAACAGGCGTTTTTTATCAATACGGGCATATTGTTGAAATCGACGGTATTCTAAATACAATGTCGCAGACAACCGCGCAGCGTGTAAAAAAATATCCGGCAATACTTTTGCTGCAGGACTTTCTCGAAAAGAAAGGAACGCAAACGGGCATTGAAACGGAAGTAAATTTACAGCTGCTGATTGTAACGGGCAGCGACAAGGATTACCGGGTAAGCGTAAGGTATGAAAGGATATTTAAGCCGGTACTGTACCCGATATACGAATGTCTGATGAAAGTATTAAAAAAAGACGGCAGGCTTGCAAACAGCTACGGCGAAATTGTTCACAACAAGATTGACAGACCTAACATTTCAGGGTTTTCAATCCTTGTGCGGGGACAAACGAAGCAACTGTTTTACGACTGCCTTGATGCAATAGAAATAAATAATTTGAATTTGAAAATTAAAAAAACTTGTTAAAAACATGGATTGTACAAATGTAGGTGGAAACACGGGAGTTGGCGCATGCGACCTCAATTCACAGCGAATTGACGGCTTTATTTTTGTGCCTAAAAATGCAGCTATTCCGAAAGACACGACAGACCTTGTCGACTTTCTGGTAAAACAAATTAATTTGGACAGCAAGGGGCAGAGATATTTTCCCTTGTTCAATATTGACCAGGCGACCAACAACAGCGAAGAGGCTCAGGTTGGCACGTTTGGGTATGGACGCACCGTAAAGCAGCGTAACGGAAATACGGTTATGCGCTGGGACTTTGGCTTTTCGTTATGCAAAGCCAAAACGATTATTCAGTTCGACGGATGGAATCAGGGAATATTTCTTGTAAGCAGCGAGGGCTATCTGATTGGTAAAAATTCTTTGGACAAAAAGAACCTTGTGCCGATTATTCCGCAACAGTTTGACGTTGTGGCGGCTGATTTTTTCGATATAGGCACTTCGGACTTGCAGGCGGTAGGCGTGTCGGTTAACTTTGGCGATAAGCTAAAACTGATTGAGCAGGCGCAATTCTTAAAAGCCGACAGTTTCGATGCCGACCAGTTGCAGGGCTTGGTTGATGTGGAACTTGAAATTGTTAGCAAAGGCACGGGAGTGGTTAATGTAAGCGTAACAACCAAGTGCGGCGATGTAAATCTGTTTGACACGTATCAGACAGAACTTGAACTCGCCGATGTATGGAAGGCTATCGACAAAGTCACAGGCTCGGCTGTTACCGTTACGGGCGTTGAGCCTAAACCTTTGACAAAATCGTTTGAACTGTCTTTGCCGACCGGAACCTATCTGCTGTCGCTGGCTGCCGTTTCGGTTTTGACACAAAAAGGCATTGCAGGATACGAGTCGGACAGTATTACCGTGACAATAACATAGCGTTATGAAAATCAACGGAGTTAACTATAACGAGGCATGGGCAAAATCTGTTACGAAAGAGGAGTTTATCGCTCACTTCGGCAGGTTTATGCATAAGGAATTAACAGAGGCGGAACGCAGTGATAAGCTGTCGGCGACATACGACCTGCTTACCGACAATGTTAAAACGGAGCAACCGAAAAGGACTAAAAAGCAGTCCGAGTAATAAGGTGAAAGGGGGCTGTAACAAGCCCCTTTTTTAATCTTAATGATTGATTTATGCTAATTGAATAAGTGTTTTTTCGAGTTTTGAGAGACGAGGGACTGAAAAATGATTGATTTATACTAATGACGCTATCGGAACTGATAACAAGATTAAAGGCGATTGACGTGTGGCAAATTGCTTATGACATTATAAAGCGCCACGAGGCGGATATTGTCCGTGTGCAAAAGGAACAGTTTGCAGCGGGATTGAACCTTGCGGGCGAACAAATGTCGCCGTCCATACCCGAAGACCCCTTTTTCAAGGGCAATGACAGGTGGGCGCGATGGTGGGTTAAGAATAAAGACCAGCGGCAATCGGAAATCTTTACCGAAAGGCGTCCCGAAACAGTGCCTAACCTGATATTCAGTTCGGGCGTGGAAGTTTGGCAGGATATACATTTAATCAATATCGGAACGGATTTTATGATTGGAACGAATGATATGATACAGTCGGATTTGGAAGCCAAGTACGGCGCACTGTTCGGACTGACTCCGCAGGGCGTTGTGTGGGTTGCAGAAACCTTTTTTAATGCCGAATTTATATCAGAATTTAAAAAACAGTTAGGAATTAACAATTAACAATTAAAAATCACGATAATTATTCATTATTAATTATTCATTATTAATTATCATGGGTTGCGGATGCAAGGGCAAAAATAAGGAGAAAAACGCCAAAAAACAGCGTATTTACGAATTGGCAAAGAACTACCAAAAGAAGCACGGGGGAGTGATAGTATTTTACCTGTGCAGTGATTATGATTTTACTGAATTAGAAAATTTTACAAACGATGGAAAAAAACGAGAAATTGAATATATCATGTAAGTGCAGCGAGGTAACGCTCGATGAATTTATAGACTGCATGATAAACGGAAACCTGAAACGGCTGTTACGTTCGGGCGAAGCCGATGAAATAATGCTTAATGAAGCATGGGAGTGCCTTTACAGCGAATACAGCGAGTTAAGCGGCAACAGACAGCACAAATATTACTTTGCACTGTACAAATCGGTATATGCAATGAAATTGAAAATGCACATAGCTCAACTGATTTTAACCGACCCCGAAATTAACCTTGACGACTTGCACGCTTTGGGATACAAGGGTGATGTGAAAAGCATTGTTGCACGATTAAAATTTGAAACGATAGATTTACAGACAAAGGAAAAGGAATTGCAAAAGATAACCGATAAGGAAACTGGCACGGTTACAGAAAGTGATTTTGACGAATGGATTGTGTCGGTGGGTAAATATTTAGGCTATCACATAAAACGCAAGGAAATGCTATTGTCTGAATTTCTATATGCAAACAAGGCAATGATAAGGGAAAACGAAGCAAAAAGGAAAAGGATTAAGAGGTAATGCTAATTATTAAGATTGAAACTGATACAAACCAAAATGAAAAGGATGATCATTATAATTCCACATATCTTTTGAGCTGTGGTAGGCGTTTTATACATCATATTTGCATGTTCATGTAATTTCATAACATTAATCATTAATTATCACGACAAAGTAAATAAAAACATTTGAAACAAACAAATAAATATTAAAAAATTATGTCAGAAAAAATATTAGACTCGCTGGGAGTTGGCGAAATACAAAAGGAAATCAAAACTCTAACAGATGAATTACAAAAGGTACACGATGGCTTAACGGGCTTTGGTCAAAAGGTAGCCGACTCGTTAAAGGATGCCATTGCTGCGTTAAAAGAGTTAAAGGCTACAACAAATTTTACCGAATTTAGGGAAGCGGCAAAGAAAGCCACCAAAGAAACGCAGGAATTTACAGCGGCACAAAAGGCATTAGCCGACCAAACGAAAACACTCGAAACGCTTAAAGCCCGTTTGGCTGCATTGGAAAATCAGGAAGCCGTTGCAATTCAAAAGAATCGGCTTCAAATAGCAGAAAAGACAAAGCAGCAAAAAGCGGAAGCGCAGGCTATAATAGCAGTAGAGCATGCGATGAACAATTACTCTGATATTTTGGGGAAAAGCACAAAATCAATTAAAGATTTGGAAACCCAAAACAGGCAGTTGCGCCGTGTGGTTGAAACATTAAATTACAGTACGCAAGCCGATGAAATCGAAAAGTTGAACAAAGTCATTGACGGCAACACTTCAATTATTAAACTGAATAAGGACAGCTACGTTCAGCAAAAAATGAACATCGGCGATTATAAAACGGCTCTCGCAGGCGTTACGGCTCAAATTCAGCTGACAACCGATAAAATGAAAAAACTTGAAGCCAAAGGCGTGAATACAGACAAAAACAAGGCATATAAAGAACTCCAACAAAGGTTGGTAGAACTGAATAAAGAACAGGCGGAGTATGAAAAGAAAGTACAAAAACTGATTGAAACCGAAGGCGAGCAGGTATTTAAATTAAAGCAGGTAAAAGCCGAAATGCAGGCGCTTGCTTTGAAAGGTAAAGACAGCTGGAGTGAAGATGAGGCAAAACGGTACGGTGAATTAAGAGAGCAGGCAGAAAAACTGCAAAGGGCAATAAACAGCGTAAACACACAGGTTAACGAACTTGCCGTAAATAATATTGCAATGCGGGCAATGGCTGATGCGTTCAGCATTGTCACTGCGGGCGTGCAGCTTTACAAGGAGGAAATGAACGCTTTGGGCATCTCAACAGAGTCATATCAGGAAGTACTTGTACAGTTACAGCGGGCGCAAGCCACGATTAACAGTCTGGAAACACTGTCGGCAAAATTAAAGGCAAACAGCACAATACAGGTTTATTTACAAACAGTTGCGGAAAAGGGAAACACGGCGCAAAAGTGGCTTGCCACAACAGCGCAATGGGCTTTAAACAAAGCACAGGCAGCAATGCCGTATTTAGCAGCGGGTTTAATAATGCTTAATGTCGGTAAATGGCTGTTTAGTCTTGCCACAAGAACAAAAGAACTTACCGAAGCGCAAAAGGCGCTGAATGAAGCTGAAAAAGAAGCAGTCAAAATATATGCCGACCAATCAGCAAAAATCAATATTTTATACAAGCAAATATCGGGAGCAAATTTAACTGTTAAGCAACAGGAGCGCGTTGTAAAGGATTTGAACGAAGCGGTAAAAGGTACGGGAAAACATTTTGATAACTGGAGGCAAGCGGAGCAGTTTCTCTTAAAAGACAGGGAAAAATTTATTGCATCCATTAAAGAACAGGCGCTTGCGCAGGTACTGTTAAACAAAATCACCGAAACATATACTAAAATTTTGGAAATACAGTTAGACAGTTCAAAAAGCAATGATGACAAAACAAAAGAGATAAAAAATCTGCAAATACAGTTAACGGCTTTGGCTAATGAATTTGGCGATAAATCGCTTTTCAGTAATATAAATAAAAATTTTGAAGACACAATCAAGGCGATGACAGACGCAACGATAAGTGAGAGCGGCAAAATAGAAAATACGCTTAAAGAAAGGCAGAGTAACATCAATGCTTTTTATGATAATGCAATACAGGAGCAGAGAGAAATATTGAAAAACACAAGTCAGGACTCGTATTATGACACATGGAACAGGGCTTATAATAAAATTATCGAATTACAAAACCAAAAACACGCAGACTTAAAGAGTGCGGAAGAGATTTACAATGAAGATATGACCAAACTTAATAAGCGGGCAGTTGAAGAACAAATTGAAATAGCGCACACGATTGAAGACTTGCAGATTGAAACGATGTCGGGAGTGAGCGCGGGCATTTTGGGCGTGTCGGCTGTGATAACATCGGCGCTTTCGGCTTCTTTGAGGGAACACAACAAAACGCTGAGACAGATGGAAACGCAGCGCAGGCGTGAAATAGAGAAGGTAAAGGGCGATGCCGAACAGCAGGCAACACAGGTAGCTTTGATTAACGAAAAGTACCGTCAAAAGGAATTGCAGGCGCAAAAGGATTTTGCTGCAAGGCAAAGGGAAATAGCAAGAGGCGTGCAGGAAACGAACATCAACAACCGGCTTGCGGTGGCGCAAAAAGGCTCTCAGCAGGAATATGAGTTGAGGATTGAACTTTTGGGGCAGCAAAGGCAGGCAGAACTTGACGAAGCCGAAAAGACGGGCGCGGACAAGCAGGCAATCATTGACAAGTACGCAAAAGCAGAGAAAGACGCTTTTGAGGAGCGCATGGCAGGGCGCATACAGGCTGAAATGAAAGAAGCCGAAGCGCGTTTGGAGGTAATGAACGAAATGCAGGGCGAAGAGGAAAAGGCTTTGCTTGAACGCTACAAGAACGGCGAAATGACTACGGAACAGTACGAGCAGACGCTTACAGGCATAAAGCAAAAATATTCGGACATGGCTACGCAGGATGCAATCGACAATCTCGAAAAGATATTACAGGCAGAGGGTTTGAGCGATGAACAGAGAGCCGATTTGGTAAAGCAACTTACGGACAAACAAAAAGAATTGAGCGATGAACAAACCGCTCACACAATTTCCAATATCGAAAAGGAAAATGCAAAGCGCAAGAAGTCCGCAGAGCTTGCAAAGGAATACGCGCAGCAGGCGTTTGAGACGACAATGGAATTTCTGACGCAGATAAGCGAGGCAAAGATTGAGGCTTTTGATGAGGAACTTGAACGCATAGAGGCATGGAAAGAAGCCGAACTTGCACGGCTTGATGAAAGCGTCATGAGCGAGGAAACGCGAGCCGCCGAAGAAAAGCGCATTGAAGATGAAGCCGAAGCGCAGCGCAAGAAAGTTGAAGAGGAAAAGCGGCAGGAGCAGGCAAAGCAGTTCCGTTATCAGCAGTTGCAGTCGGTAGCACAAAC
>JAISDB010000028.1 GCA_031265155.1 Prevotellaceae bacterium
GGCTTTGAGGAAACGCCTGCCTATGCGGGAAATCATGTTTTTGTAAACAGCGAAAAAACAGTTAACGGCTGCGACAGCATTACAACCCTGTTTCTTACGGTAAATCAGTCGTATCACGATACAATAAATGCCTCAATTTGCCTTAACGAATATTACGAAGGCTACGGATTTTCCATTACGCCATTTCAGCGCGGGACATTTACATACGTACACGATCTCACAACAAGCCTGAACTGCGACAGCATTACAACGTTGCAACTGACGGTAAATCCGATTTATGATGAATACGTAACGGCAAGAATCTATGAAGACGAATTTTACAGGGTAGGGAATTATAAATACAATACTCCGGGCTTGCACATCTCAAACCTGCAAACCGCAGAAAATTGCGACAGCATCATAAATCTGCATCTTGATGTAATATATTATCCGCCCGAGATAACTGCATTTTCGCCGTTTAACAGGGATGGAGTCAATGATTATTTCATGTCGGGCTTTAAGATTCAAATATTCAACCGATACGGCGCGCTGATTTACGAAACCATAACAGTAGAGGATTTGGAACGCGGCTGGGATGGAAGAAACAGCAGGAAGCAAAATGTAGAGCCGGGACTGTATTTTTATATTCTGTATAATTCGAGCGGCAAGCCGCGAATAAAAAGCAGCGTGGAAGTGCTGAAAAGATAATTTGTTTGCAGGCATGCCTGTTTAACATGCAAAGCCCTGCAATATGGTAATCAATCATTGTCAATTACTAAATATTTTATAATTTTGTGTTTTAAAAGCATAAAAATTTCATAAAAATATGGCAACAACAGCAGATTTTAAAAACGGATTATGTATATCATACAATGGTAAACCTTGTAGCATAACTTATTTTCAACACGTAAAACCGGGAAAAGGACCGGCTTTTGTGAAAGTGAAAATGCGCAATCTCGAAAACGGACGTATATTGGAAAACACCTTCAGCGCAGGCGAAAAAATAGATATAATAAGCGTTGAACGCCGTCCGTATCAATTTTTATATAAAGATGAATCAGGCTGTCATTTTATGCATAACGAAACTTTCGAACAAATTGATCTCGATGATGATATGATTGATAATCAGGATTTGATGAAAGAAGGACAATATGTTGAAATGATGTTTCTTGCTGATGAAGAACGCGTGCTGACTTGCGAGTTGCCTCCTTTTGTTGAATTAACCGTAACGTACGCTGAACCGGCTGTAAAAGGCGATACCGCATCAACATCCGCATTAAAGGCGGCAATGCTTGAAACAGGCGCAGAAATAATGGTTCCCTTATTTATCAATCAGGATGAAAAGATTAAAGTAGATACTCGAACACGTACTTACGCCGAACGGGTAAAATAATCGTGAAAGGTATTGTTCTTTTCCGATATTGATTTAACCGGCTCTCCTGCGAGCCGTTAAATTCAGTGCCGTTTACTGTTAATAATAATGCAAAAATATTTACCGAACATAAATTCTCCAGCAGATTTAAAATCGCTGAAAATCGCCGAATTGGTTGAGTTGTGCGCCGAAATAAGAGAATTTTTGATAGATAAGTGCTCGCAAAATCCGGGACACGTAGGTTCAAGCCTCGGAGCAGTGGAGCTTACTGTTGCTCTGCATTATGTTTTTGACGCTCCATACGATAAACTTGTATGGGATGTAGGTCACCAGTCGTATGCGCATAAAATAATAACCGGACGCCGCAACCAATTTTCAACCAATCGTAAATATGGCGGTATCAGCGGATTTCCCAAAATGAGCGAAAGCGAATATGATGCTTTCGGCGGAGGCCATGCTTCGGTGTCGATTTCGGCAGCGTTGGGAATGGCTGTTGCAGCTAAAATGAATGGAGAAAACAGACATGTTATTGCAGTAATAGGCGATGGATCGATGACAGGAGGCTTGGCTTTTGAAGGATTAAACAATGCCGGATACATTAAACCGAATATGCTGGTCGTGCTAAATGACAATAATATTGCAATAGATAAAAGCGTTGGAGCAATAGGACGGTATTTATTGAAAATATCAACGTCGCGTTCTTATAATAAATTAAAAACCAGTATTTGGAACTTGCTGGGACAAAATTATTTCCGCAAAATTCTGCAAAAGTTTTTTCACTCTGTAAAGTTAATGATATTGCATCGTCATAATATATTCGAGGCGCTTGGATTCGGTTATTTCGGCACTTTTGATGGACATGATTTGCCTCAGCTCATAAAAATACTGGAAAAACTTAAACTTCTAAACGGTCCTAAACTTTTACATGTGATTACACAAAAAGGCAAAGGTTTCAGACCTGCTGAAGAAAACCAAACAGACTGGCATGCTCCCGGAAAATTCAATAAAAATACAGGCGAACGGATAATTGTAAAGCCAGATACGCCTCAGCCGCTGCGCTATCAGGATGTTTTCGGAAAAACAATAATTGAACTGGCGCATAATAATCCTGAAATTATAGGAATAACGCCTGCAATGCCGACAGGCTGCTCGCTCAATCTTATGATGGACGAAATGCCAAACCGCTGTTTTGATGTAGGCATTGCCGAAGGACACGCCGTTACGTTTTCGGCAGGGCTTGCAACTATGGGCTTTCTTCCGTTTTGCAACATATATTCGAGCTTTATGCAGCGTGCCTACGATAATGTTATTCACGATGTTGCCATTCAAAAACTTAATGTTGTATTTTGTCTCGACAGAGGCGGTTTGGTTGGAGAAGATGGTTCCACGCATCATGGCGCTTATGATTTGGCGTATCTGCGCTGTATTCCAAATATGATTATAGCCTCGCCAATGAATGAAGTTGAATTGCGGAACATGATGTTTACGGCGCAACTTCCAAATAAGGGATGCTTTGCAATTCGTTATCCCAAAGGCGGCGGCGTAATTACCGACTGGCAGCTTCCGTTTCAGGAAATTCCGATAGCAAAAGCCCGCACAATATGCACTGGCGCGGATATCGCAATACTTTCGATAGGTCATGTAGGTAATAATGTAGTACAGGCTATTGATATGCTGAATGATAAAAATATTTCGATTGCGCATTATGACATGCGTTTCGTGAAACCGCTTGACGCAGATTTGCTGCATTTTGTCGGCAAGAATTTTAAAAAGGTGATAACCGTAGAAAACGGAACTGTTGTCGGAGGTTTTGGCAGCGCTGTAAGCGAATTTCTTGCACAGTATAACTATATCGGTATTCAACATAAATTTCTTGGAATACCCGACAGATTTGTTTTGCATGGCAGCATTGCCGAACTTCAAGCCGAATGCGGTTTCGATCCCAAAGGAATAGCAGATGCAATAATTGCAGTTCGGCAACAGCAGGTTGTTTTATAACTGCTATTTGCGAAATATTCAAACTTAACAGTAAAAATGAGAGGCTGTCTTCTTTTCAGGCATCCTCTCTATGCATTAATGATCATTCAAACCGTTTATTGGCAATAAAATAAAAATTAATAATATTATGAATTTTCAATTTTTGATATTGCTGTTTTTATTCTGTCTGTTGCATCCGACAGTTCACTTTCATTAATAATCAGCGGCGGAGCAAAGCGAATAATATGCTCGTGCGTTGGCTTTGCCAGTATTCCTTCATCACGCATTGCAAGACATACATCCCAAGCCGTTTTTCCGTTCACGGGCTTTATTATTACGGCATTCAGCAAACCTTTGCCGCGCACAAGCTCAATCATCCCAGACTTGAAAGCGCACATTTCATTACGGAAAACTTTTCCCATTTTTTCAGCATTTTCTATAAGATTTTCGTCTTTTATAATTTTTAATGCTTCAATAGCGACTTTGCAGCCGAGAGGATTTCCTCCGAATGTAGAACCATGCTCGCCCGGTTTTATGGTGAGCATTATTTCGTTATCGGCGAGAACGGCAGAAACCGGAAAAACGCCGCCTGATATGGCTTTTCCGAGAATTAAAATATCCGGACGAACGTGCTCGTGGTCGCATGCAAGCATTTTTCCGGTGCGACCTATTCCTGTCTGCACTTCATCGGCAATAAACAAAACATTATGGCTTCTGCACAAATCGTAACATTTTTTCAAATAGCCATCATCGGGAACATAAACGCCGGCTTCGCCCTGAATGGGTTCAACCAGAAAGGCGGCTACGCTGTTTCCATGTATTTCGAGTATTTCGCGCAGTTTGTCAACATTATTGTATTTGATTTTTATAAATCCGGGAGTAAAAGGTCCGTAGTTTTTATAAGAATCGGGGTCGGTTGACATCGAAACGACTGTAATCGTACGACCGTGAAAATTTCCGTTGCAAACTATTATCAATGCCTGATTTTCGGCAATTCCCTTATTTACATAACCCCAGCGGCGGGCAAGTTTCAGAGCTGTTTCGTCGGCTTCGACGCCTGTATTCATTGGCAGTACTTTTTCGTATCCGAAATATTTACAGACATATTCTTCATATTCGCCCAGAACATTATTGTAGAAAGCACGGGATGTCAGTGTAAGCTTGTCGGCTTGGCGCTTTAGCGTTTCTATTATTCGCGGATGACAATGTCCCTGGTTTACCGCCGAATATGCTGAAAGAAAGTCGTAATAGCGTTTCCCGTCAATATCCCACAAAAAAATTCCTTGTCCTTTTTCCAAAACTACAGGCAGCGGATGATAGTTGTGCGCTCCGTATTTTTCTTCACGTTCTATATAAAAATTTTCAGTCATATTTATGTAATTTGTTATTATATTGCATATTAATTCGCTTATTCGGATTTCTTTTCAAGAAAAATTTCAGCCAGCATGCAGCGCAGACTTCCGCCTCCTGACGTTTCGATGGTCTTAATATCAGAATACAGAATATCATTGTACCGTTCGATTTTCTTTATCTGTTCGACGCTTAGCGATGCGTATGCCTGCGCCGACATTGCCAAAAGCGTTTCGCCATTGCTGTTTGAAATTTGCAGCATATTGCCTGCAAAATGCTGCATTTGCTCGATGCTTATTTCAATAATTTCCCTGTTTGCAGATAACAGGTTTTCCATGATATTTTTTAATTCATTGCCGTTTGCAACAGCTTTCGTGCAAATAATTGCATATTTGTCGGCAACAGACATCATTACATTGGTATGATAAATTTCCTTACTGTCAAACATCGCTCGAAAACAGCATTTTTTGAATTTAAGCTTTTCGCAAAATTCGTCGAGAATTTCTTCGACGGTTCGCGGTGACAGACATGCGTAGGCGGTGCGATTCGTTCTGTCCAAAACCATGCTTCCCGTACCTTCAAGAAACATGTTTTGCTGTTCGAAATGCGTAAAATCAAAAATATTGCTTACCGTGAAACGGCTTTTCAGCATTTCGATAATGCTGTCTTTGCGCTCCTGCCTTCTGTTTTCGGCAAACATCGGATACAGGCACAAACTGCCATCGCTGTGCGTGGAAAACCAGTTATTCGGAAAAACCGCATCGGGAAGCTGCGGTTGCGGTTCGTCGTTCACAACTATAGGATTTACCTTTACCGAAATCAACGTTTCCACAAGCCTGTCAAATTCTCTTAATGCATGTTTTTGCAATTCGCGATTTTCGGTTTTTGCCTGAAATGAATTATTTACCGCTGTTTGCGCATTAAAGCCGAAATTTGCAGGACGTACAAGAAGCAAAGTATTTGTCGATTGTGCTGTTGTCATTTTTTAAAATTAAAAGTTATACACTGATACAAAATTACTAATTATTGCCGAAATGCAAACTTATTTATGCTGTTTCTGTGTGAATTTAATATCATCACACGTAGGCAGAGCGTTGTTCTGTCGTGCAGTGACGATATCATCTGTTATTAAAATCAGGTGAAAATGCGGTTTGATTTTGCCTCTTTCTATCGACATTTATTTACGATTTTTAATTTAAAGATTTATTGTAAACCTAACAGGTTAGGTTTCGAAAAAACCCGTCATTGCTTCACCGCAAGCGGTGAAGCAATCCGGTTGCCATGTTCTTTTATAGATTGCTTCGTCGTTACATTCCTCGCAATTGTAAAAGTCAAATAATTCGTTACATGTTTTCTATCTTTGACACGTAATAAGAATTATCATGACAAACTCATCTTTACTGTCGCAAACCTTAGCCCATCGGATGCTGGGTTGCATCGAGGAGTACGAGCGGATCAAGCGCAAGGAGAGCAGCACGTTCAAGACTGTCAAGGCTTTCTGTGCCTATCACAAGTTCTCCCACCAGAACTTCATGAAGATCTACCATCGTTACCGTCAGCAGCCTTGCCCCGACTCGCTGGTACCACGGCGGCGTGGCCCGAAGTATCGCGCGCGTCGCGTCGACCTGCAAACCGAGGAACGTGTTTTCAGCCTTCGGCACCAGGGTAACAATCGTTCCGGGCTACGGGACCTGGGGCGTCAAAACGCTATCTGAGCTCCCTGTCCGACCACCATTTACAACATTTGCAGGCGGCACGGGCTGAACAGGCTGAAGCCTGTTCAAAAGCAGGAACGAAGAAAAATTATCATGAACAAAATTGGAGAACTCGTGCATGTCGACTGCCACCAACTGTCAAAGGGTATCACCATCGCATACCCGGAGCGTACTTATCATCTGCTTGGGCTGGTGATGGTTACAGTCGCGTGGCATGGGTGGAAGTACTCGAGGATAAAAAGGCTCTTACCGTCATGTTTGCAATGCTGAAGGCGCTGAACATCCTCAAACGGCAGTACAACCTGGAGGTTGATGCCGTGCTTACTGACAACGGGGCGGAGTTCGGCAGCGGTCCGGCGACCAAGAACAAAAAGGAGCATCCTTTTGAGCGCCTGCTGCTGGAAATGAGCATCAGGCACCGTTATACCGGACCATATCGACCGCAAACTAACGGGAAGGTCGAACGTTTCCGGCGAACACTCAACGAGGATTTCATCGAGGGCGCGCTATACGAAAATCTCGATGACTTGCGAAACGAGCTGCTGGGTTTCTTGGTCTACTACAACGAGCACAGACCACACTCGGCTATCGGAAATATAACACCAATTAAAATGTTAAACATGTAACGAATTATTTGACTTTTACAGCAATGACGGCAGAATTAAGACATATAATGTTTTATTAAATATAAACTCTATTTTCATTAACATTTCATAATTCTCATTTCGCACTTTTGGCAGTCGAACGAAACTCTGAGCTTTTGCTTATTGTTCAGCAAAAACAGGTCTTCGTTATGTCCGCGCCTGCACAGTCCCAGTTCGTACCGGATGCAGTATTTGCTAAACATTAACGTTGCTTTTTCGTTTGAATTTTCTTCCTCAAAGTTATTCATTATTGATTATCAGTTATTTATATCGTTATGTCGCAAATGTGTTGCAAATAATCAATAGACAACTATAAGCTATAAAGAATTTATTTGCAAAGGTATAAAATGTTTTTGATAAGCAACTATAGAACGACTTGAAAAGTGATTTTTTATTGGATTTCGGGCTTTGGAGGCACGAAAAAAGCCGCCCGAATTGAGCGGCTTTTTGCTGCAAGAAAACATTTTG